>JALYLX010000108.1 GCA_030773995.1 Chloroflexota bacterium | reverse complement strand
GTGTCGCGACGCCCGCGCCTACGCCCGCGCCGACGCCCGCTCCGACGCCCGAGCAGAGCCCGGCGGTGCCGGACATGACCGACGGGCTCGCCAAGAACCCGCTCCCGGTGGCCGACCTGTTCGACCTCGTGCGGCGGTTGCGCGGGCGCGACGGGGCACCGGCCGCGGCATTCACGCCGGCCCGCCAGACACCCCCGGACGAGGCCGCAGGCAGCCAGTCGCAGTTCTGGACGTACGACTTCGACGCCAAGAAGAACGTGAAGGTGAGCGCGACCCTGCGCATCCTCACCGACCACTCGAAGTGGTGGATCGAGAACGGCGTCACCGTCGACCTCGCCGCGGTCCAGACCACCGCGACGACATTCGAGACGAAGATCTATCCCGCGGACCGGGCGGCGTACGGCTCGGAGTGGTCGCCCGGGATCGACGGCGATCCCCGCATCGACATCCTCGTCGCCCGGATCCCAGGGCGCGCCGCCGGGTACTTCTCGTCGGCGGATGAGCTGCCCGTGTGGATCAACGAGTTTTCCGCCGAGCGCGAGACCATCTACGTGAACGCGAGCGCGCCACGATTCGCGACCGACTACTTCTACAGCGTGCTGGCGCACGAGTTCTGCCACATGATCCAGTTCAACAAGCGCGTGCGGTCGATCGTGTGGTTCAACGAAGGGCACGCGCAGCTCTGCGAGCGCTTCGCGGGCTACAACGGCGGTTTCGACCAGCTCTTCCTGCGCCAGCCGGATACCCAGCTGAACGACTGGAGCGACCTCGACAAGGACGCGACGCTGCACTACGGCACGGCACTCCTGTTCCTGCAGTTCCTCCGGGAGCACGCGGGCGGCGATGACCTCATGAACGCCTTGCTCACGCATGGCGTCGACTCGCCAGTGGACATGGACACGGTCCTGAAGGCTCGCGGGCAGCCGGGCATGGACGAGCAGTACGCCGACTTCGTGGCCGCAAATGCGCTCATCGGCAGCAACCCCGAGGCGAAGTACGCGTATGCGAGCACCCGGCTTACCGCGGCCGCACCCTCAGCCCAGGATCGCGTCAGCGCCGGCAACGATCTCCGCACCACGGTGCATGAGTACGCCGCGCGGTACGTCGCGCTCCCACAGACCCCGATCCACGTGAAGCTCACCGGGGCGACGACCCAGCGGATCATCCCGACAGACGCCCATTCGGGGCAGATGATCTGGTGGTCCGATCGCGTCGACGGCCTCGATTCCACGCTCACCCGAACGATCGACCTCTCGAGCGCGGCCAAAGCGACGCTCTCGTTCTGGAGCTGGTTCGACGTCGAGCCGGACTTCGACTACGCGTACGTCGCCGTATCGACCGACGGACAGAGGTGGACGACCCTCAAGACCGACGCGACGACGACCGACGACCCGAACGGCAACAACCTCGGGAACGGGATGACCGGGAAATCCGGGGGCGGGACGAAGCCGGCATGGGTGAAGCAGTCGGCCGATCTGAGCGCCTACGCCGGCAAGAAGGTTCAGCTTCGGTTCGAGTACGTGACGGATGCTGCACTGAACTTCGACGGCTTTGCCCTGGACGACATCACCATCCCCGAGATCGGGTTCAGCGACGACGCGGAGAAGGACGCCGCCTGGACCGCGAACGGCTTCGTCCGCTCGTCGAATGTCGTGAAGCAGCGGTACATCGTGCAGGTGATCCGGTTCGGCGCTACGCCGTCCGTGGAGCGGCACGTCGTCGAGGGCGGCACGCTCGAGCTCGATGTCGACGCCTCGGGTGACCACAAGGCGCCGATCCTGGCGGTGACCGGGCTCGCGCCCCGTTCGACCCAGACCACCGCGTTCACCGTGTCCGTCGGGCCAAAGCCGTGAGACCGGTCCGCACCGCGGTCATCCCTGCCGGCGGCCTGGGGACGCGCTTCCTTCCATTCACGCGCAGCGTGCCCAAGGAGCTTCTGCCGCTCGTCGACACGCCGGTGCTCGACGCCGTCGTGAGCGAATGCGCGGCCTCGGGGATCGAGCGCGTCATCCTCGTCGTCGCGCCCGGGAAGGAGTCGCTGGCCGCGTACTTCGGGCCAAGCCCCCGCGCCGAAGCGCGCCTCCGCGCCGAGGGCCGCACCGGCGAGCTCGCTGCCCTCAAGCGGCCCGAGGGCCTCGCGAAGGTCGAGGTGGTCGTGCAGGAAGAGGCGAAGGGCAATGGCCACGCGGTCCTCGTCGCCCGCGAGGCCGTCGGGGACGAGCCGTTCGCGATGCTCTGGGGCGACGACATCGTGCTCGGCCCGACTCCGGCGCTCCGCCAGCTGCTCGATGCCCGCGAGCGCCTTGGCGGCGCCACCGCCGGGGCTGCCCGGGTCGGGCGCGAGCAGGTCTCGCGGTACGGCGTCTTCGCAGGGCGGCCCGAGCGCGGCGCCTTCCGCGTGACCGCGATGGTCGAGAAGCCGGCGCCCGCCGAGGCTCCGAGCGATCTCGTCGCGGTCCACGGCTACGTTCTCGAGCCGGAGATCTTCCCGGTGCTTGCGACGATGACGCCCGGGCGCGGCGGCGAGATCTGGCTGGTCGACGCGGTGAGCGCGCTCGCCGCCCGCGCGCCCGTCTGGGCGGTCGAGCTGGCCGGTGATCGCTACGACGCCGGCGACCGCGCCGGGTACGTCGCCGCGTTCGTCGACTTTGCCCTTGGCCGCGGCGACGTGGGGCCGGCCCTGCGCGACCATCTCCGGCAGCGGGGCTGGCGGCCACCCGACGCTTAGGGGGTCGTAAGCCGGGCGGACGCGCCCCCGCCTGGCTGCTGCCGCCACCGCGAACGGGCGCGGTTACCTCCCTGATACCCTTTCGGCTTCCCCCATTCGTAGACCTTGGCTTCGCCATGGTCGGGCTCGGCTGGGGGTGGGGAGGAACCGGAGATCCATCGCCGCCTGGTCCAGCGCGCCCTGCGGAGCGCCGGTCTCGGCCTGCTCGCCTTCGTCGTGATGGCGGGTACCTGGTCGGTCGTCGCCCCCGCCCAGACGGGTCCGACGCTCGTCGCCGTCGCCGGCTACGAGCGCGCCTCCGGCGTCGCGCGGTTCCGGCCGCTTGCGGCGTTCGACGCCCTTACCGGGGTCACGCTGGTCATCGACGGAATCACCTTGGCGACCGACGCTCAGCCGGGTCAGACCGTCGGGGGCCTGCTCCGGTCGGCGGGGGTCGAGTTCGGCATCGGCGACCGGCTCTCGGTCCCCGAGGGCCAGCTGCTCGTGGCCGGCCTCCGGATCGTGCTCGATCGGGGGTTCCCGGTGACCGTCGTCGACGGGGGGACTCCGGTGGTGCTGCGGGCCCAGCCGGGCACCGTGGCGGTGTTCCTCGACCAGGCCGGCATCGCCCTCGGGCCGAACGACAGGCTCCAGGTCGCCGCCGACGGCCCGATCGTGCCCGGCGCGATCGTCGGGATCGACCGGGTCAGCGAGTCGACGGTCGTTGAGACGATCCCCATCGCCGCGCCGGTCGAAACCGTCTATGAGCCCGACCAGTACGTCGGCTGGCGGTACGTGAGCACCGTGGGCGCGAGCGGCGAAGCCAAGGTCACGTTCCTGGTGCGCACCGTGAACTTCGTCGAGACGGAGCGGACGGTGGTGGCGAGCGAGCCCATCACCGCCCCGGTGCCTCAGGTCGTGCACGTCGGGACGAAATACAAGCCCGCGCCTCCGCCGCCCAGTGAGATCGCCGCGATCATCCGCGCGGCGGCCGACAAATACGGCGTCGACCCTGAGCAGCTGCTCCGCATCGCCTACTGCGAGAGCCGCTACGACCCACTGGCCTACAACGCGATCCTCGGCGCGTCCGGGCTCTTTCAGATCATCCCCGGGACGTGGCGCGCGAACAGCGTGCCCGCTGGCTACGGCGGCGCGAGCGTCTGGGATCCGGTCGCGAACGCGAACGTCGCGGCGTGGATGATCAGCCGCGGCGGCGCGAGCCAATGGGCGTGTAAGTAGGGCTCAGCGCCTTAGGCTCCCGGCGATGAGCCGCGACCTCAGCGATCCAAAGACCTTGCGCTCGGTCCTCGACCGTCACCACATCCGCGCGGCCACGGGCATCGGCCAGCGTTTCCTCGTCGATCGCTCGGCGCTCGCGGCCATCATCGACGCCGCCGAGCTCGGCCCCGACGACGACGTGCTCGAGATCGGCCCGGGGCCGGGCGTTCTGACCGCCGCCCTCGCGGGGCGCGCGCGATCGGTCACCGCCGTCGAGATCGATGAGCGGATGGTCGCCGCGCTCAACGACACCGTCGTCCCCTTCGGCAACGTCCGCGTCGTCCGCGCCGACGCGCTCGAGGTCGACCTCTACGCGCTCGGGTCGCGACCGCCGACCCGGATCGTCGCGAACCTCCCGTACCAGATCACGTCGCCCTTGTTGATGAAGTTCCTCGAGGATCCTCGGCGGCCGCCGCAGATCGTCGTCCTCGTCCAGGAAGAGGTCGCGCGCCGCATCGTCGCGCAGCCGGGCGATGCGAAGGAGCGCGGGTTCCTCTCGGTGTTCGTGCAGTCCTTCGCCCTGCCGTCGATCGTGCGCCGAGTGCCGGCGCGCTCGTTCCGGCCGCCGCCGAGGGTCGACTCGGCGATCGTCGCCTTGCGCACGAGCCCCACCTCCGCCTTCGCGCCGCTCGATCAGCACCGTTTCCTGGCGCTGGTGAGCGACACGTTCCGCCATCGCCGCAAGCAGCTGAGGAGCGCGCTCGGCTTCGAGGCCGGTGTGACGAAGGCTCGGGCGGAGGCGGCCCTGCACGCCGCCGGCATCGATCCGGCGCGGCGCCCGGAGGAGCTCGCGATCGCGGAATGGGTCGCGCTCGCCAAGGCGCTCGGGTGAGCCGCGCGGTCCGGCTGACCGCGCCGGCGAAGGTGAACCTCACCCTGGAGATCATCGGTAGGCGGGACGACGGCTTTCACG
>JALYLX010000107.1 GCA_030773995.1 Chloroflexota bacterium | reverse complement strand
CGGCGAAGCCGAGCCCGGCCGCACGTCTTCGGGAGTTAGCGTGCCAAGCGTGCGGTGGTCGTCGTTGCCGCAGTAGGGACACAGCAGTACGAGCCATGACCACGACGTCCCACACCGTCCGCAGCGGAGCACCCGGCGCTTCTCGGCGCCGACGAGCTCCGCGAATGCGGGCCACGACCCGCACACCGGGCAGTAGCCCCGATCCCACCGATCGACATCGGTGAGCGTGGCGCACCGTGCGGCGGCCTCCCACAGCACCGGCTGGAGCGCGAGCTCGAGGAGCTGCGCGAACGCCGTCGCGTCGTAGCCTCCCGCAGCAGCGGCACGCGCGATCGCGTCGGTATCACCGTTCAAGGCATCCTCGAGCAGCGGTCCGACATCGAATTCCTCGGTCGCGAGCCGCTCCGCGGTGCGTTGGCCGGCGGATCCTTCGACGCTCGTCTCGCTCAGGTTGCGCGCGAGCTGCCGCAACTCGGTGGCAACGTTGTCAACCTCGCACACAAGCTCGCCCTCGCCAAGGAGGGGACGGCCGGCAGCGATCGCCTCCGTTGCCACCGCAGACGTCAGATCGAGGGCGATGTCCAGCGGCGTGGCCGATGCGAGGGCGGCCAGCCGTTCGTCATGGAAGGCCGCGATCGGTCCGAGGCCCGCGTCCTCTCTGGCGAGCTCTCGCCAGCGGGCGCGAGCCTCATCGATCTCGAGGGCGGTCGCGACGTCTAGCTCTGAACGAAGGACATCGCGGAAAAGAACATCGCATACCGGAACGCGAGCACGCCGACGAGCACGAGCACGCCAACGAGCGCGAGCGATCCGTTCGGGATCCGCACGATCGGCCGCGGTGACAGCGCGACGAGCGGTACGAGGAGCGCCAGGCCCACCGCCCCTATCCAGAACACCGGCGCGACGAATTCGTGAAGGCTCGCGACGAGCGCGCTGAGCGAGCCGTCCTGCTGGTTCGCGAGTCCCGCGAGGAAGATGACCAGGACGACCGCGCTCACCGCGGCGAATCCGAAGAGGGCGCGCCGCACCGCAGCTGCGGTCACGGCCGTACCCAAGCGGTCACTCACGATGGCCGCGACGGCCATACCCGAGAGCTCGCTGAAGCAGATGAAGAGGCCGCCCATCAGGAACGTATCGGACCAGACGCCCTGGTTCGTCACGCTCAGGAGCACGCCGCTGTAGCCGGAGACGACGAGGGCGAACAGCTCGCCGAGCGCGAGGACGATGCTGTTGTGGGAGATGCCTTCGAGCCACCCGAAGCGGACACGGCCGCTGTGGTGGAGCGAATCGGCGAACGCGATCGCGGTGAACACGGCGAAGA
The DNA here is from genome assembly GCA_030773995.1 of Chloroflexota bacterium. Taxonomy (GTDB): domain Bacteria; phylum Chloroflexota; class Limnocylindria; order P2-11E; family P2-11E; genus UBA4735. The sequence goes on along the minus strand of JALYLX010000107.1, from coordinate 21,964 downwards.
TGACCATCGCCCACGAGCCCCAGTTCATCGGCGAGTTCGGGTTGAACATGAGCGGCCCCGGCCGCTCGGTGGCGGCGGGGTTCCGGATGAGCAGGTTGATGAACCGACCCTGCTGGCCGAGGTCGTAGATGAGCAGCAGCGGGACCACGATCATGATCGGCATCGGGATGAACCCGAGCCGGTGGATCACCGGCACGTCACGCTTGTCGCCGGCCCAGTGCATGAGCCCCATGACCGAGTACGTGCCGGCCGCGACGCCGGCCAGGAACAGCGCGATGGTGATCGGCCACTCCCACTCGGGCGGGAGGACGTACGTGTCGGGCATCAGGCGTCTCCCTCTGCGGTCGCGGTGGCGCTCTCGCTCATCCGGTTGCGACGGAATGCGGCGAGCCCGGTGACGCCGAGCACCGCGGCGGAGATGAGCGCGATGCCCGCCGAGGGCACGAAGTTCCGCTGCGGCAGGGCCGCGTGCGCGGGCAGTCCGTACACCTCGGGCTTGTCGAGGAGCAGGTAGAAGACGTTCAGACCGCCGACGACCTCCACGTCCTTTACCGCGGTCCCCTTGTTCGGACCGGCGGTGATGGTGCCGGTGTTCCCGAGGTCCCAACCGTAGATGTAGGCATCGGTCTGGCCGCGGGCGTGGAGCGCCTTCACCCGATCGTTCGCCATGGCCTGGAGCTCGCTCACGGTCCCGAAGGTCAGCGATGAGGTGGGGCACGCCTTCGCGCACGCCGTCCCCATGCCGATCTCGAGACGGTCCTGGCAGAGGATGCACTTGTTCACGCGGCCAGTGCGCTGGTTGAACGCGATGACGCCGAATGGGCACGCTCCGACGCAGTAGCGACAGCCGATGCAGACGTCCTGATGGATGTCGACCGACCCGAACTGGGTGCGGTACAGCGCGCCCGTCGGGCACACTTCGAGGCAGCCGGCCTGCACGCAGTGCTTGCAGGAGTCGCTCATCATCAGCCAGCGCGGGTCGGACCGGTCGGCCGTGCTCGGGTCGGGTCCGATCTGCTCGATGAACTTCACGTGCCGCCAGTTCGTGGCCGACAAGTGCGAGGTGTTGTCGTAGCTGTTGCCGGTGAACGCGCGGTGCTCGCGGACCGCCGCCTCGTCCTCCATCGGCAGCGGGACGCCGGGGGCCATCTCGTTCCATTGCTTGCACGCCACCTGACATGCCTTGCAGCCGGTGCAGATCGACGTGTCGACGAACATGCCGCGCAGATCGCTCACACCCGGCGTCCCTTCTCGATCCGGCAGGTGAAGGCCTTGCCCTCGTGGATCGATACGTTCGGATCCGCGACGAATGCGGTCACGTTGTTCGCGACGTCGCCGGTGGCGATGCCCTGATAGCCCCAGTGCCACGGCATCCCGACCTGGTGGATGACTTGGCCGTTCACCGAGAGGGGCCGGAGCCGTTTCGTGACGAGCGCTCGGGCTTCGGTCGTGCTGCGCTCGGTGATCACGCGCAGGTAGTCGCCGTTCGCGATCCCCTTGTCCTTCGCGAGCTCGGGCGAGATCTCGACGAACAGCTCGGGCATGAGCTCGGCGAGCCACGGGAGCCAACGGGTCATCGTGCCCGAAAGGTGGTGCTCGGTGAGGCGATAGGTCGTGATGACCGTGGGGAACTGCGTGCCGCCGAACTCGTTGTACTTGTTGCCGGGCACGTCGTAGATCTTCGTGATCGGGTTCCGGTCCTGCTTGTAGAGGAGGTTCTTCACCGGTGATTCCCAGGGCTCGTAGTGCGTCGGGACCGGCCCGTCGGAGAGGCCCTCGTACGCGAAGAGCCAGCCCTTGCCGTCCTTCTTCAGCAGGAACGGGTCGGAGCCCGAGTGGAACGCAACCCCGATCCCGTTCGGGTTGGCGGCGGTGGCGGGGTCCTTCGTGAGCGTGAAGTCGATGCCGTCGCCCGGGTCGTTCTTCCAGGTCTTCGCCGCGGCGTCCCAGTACGTGTACTTCTTCTTCGCGGACCACGGGTTGCCCGCCGGATCGGCCGACGCGCGGTTGTACAGCTGATGGCGGTTCGCCGGCCAGGCCCAGCCCCAGTTCGGGCTCACCCAGCCATCGTTCTTCCCCGGGTTCATCTCGCCCCGGTTCACAACCTGGCCATTCACGAGCTGCAGCATGCCGGTGTAGATCCAGGCGCCGCAGGCGGTGGACCCGTCGGACGCGAGGTTCGCGAAGCTGTTCAGCGGGGCCTTGGTCTTGTAGTCGTAGCCGTTGATCTCCTTGAAGATCTTCAGTGCCGACGGCTCGTCCTTGTGGACCCAATCGGCCACGTCGGCCGGGTCCGGCGCGTAGTCGAGGGTCATGTTCTTGATGCCGTCGAGGTTCTTCGCCCCCGTCCGGCCCGCGGCGTACAGCTTCTTCAGCCGCAGGCCGAGGTCGTACCAGAAGAAGAGGTCGCTCCGGGCGTCGCCCGGCGGGTCGGCCGCCTTCTTGTGGTACTGGATCGTCCGCTGGGTCTGGGTCATCGAGCCGTCCTTCTCCGCGATGTGTGCCGCGGGGAGGAAGAACACCTCGGTCGCGACGTCCTTCGCGTCAACTCCGTCGGTGTGCTTCCAGAAGACCGTCGACTCCGTCTCGAAGAAGTCGAGCACCACGAGCCACTTCAGCGTGGCCATCGCCTTCCGCTGGAACCCCGCGTTCAGGCTGGTCGCCGGGTTCTGGCCGGTGAGGATCATCCCTTCGATCTTGCCCTGGCTCATCTCGACCATCACGGGGAGGTGACTGTGGTCCCCCGTGATCTTGGGGAGCGTGTCGTAGAAGTAGTCGTTGTCCGCGGTGGCGTTGTCACCGAACCACGCCTTCAGCTGGCTCACGACGTACGCGGGCGTGTTCGACCAGAACGAGGTCGGCTGGGTCTCGGTGAGGATGTAGTTGAGCAGCGTGTCGTGGGTCTTCGCCGCATCCGGCACGTTCAGGTAACCGGGGTGGATGTTGTAGAGGCTCGCGATGTCGGTGGAGCCCTGGATCGAGGCGTGACCGCGCAGGGCCATGATCCCGCCGCCCGGCCGGCCGATGTTGCCGAGGAGCAGCTGCACGAGCCCGGCGGTCCGGATGAGCTGCACCCCGGTCGTGTGCTGGGTCCAGCCCACCGCGTACACGAACGCGCTCGTCTTGTCCGGCCCTGAGTTCGCGATGAGCGTGTCCGCGACCTTGATGAAGAGCTCTTTCGGGGTGCCGCAGATCTTCTCGACCATCTCCGGCGTGTACCGCGCGTAGTGGCGCTTCAGGATCTGGAACACGGTGTTCGGGTCGTTGAGGGTCTTGTCCTGCAGCGGCACGCCGGGCAGGCGGTTCGCGATGAGCGCAGCGAAGTTCACGCCCTTCACCGTCCCGGTCGTCGTCGACGGGCCGCTTCCTTCACCACCCTCCTTGCCCTGGCCGACCGCCCCGCCCGAGGGTGGCTCGGGAAGGCGCTCAGGCGCCTTGGTGGTCTGGTACTGCCAGGTCGCGCGGTCGTACGCGCGCGTCGTTGCGTTGTAGCCGGAGAAGAACCCGTCGTTCTCCTCGGTGTCCTTGAACCCGGCGTTGATGAGGGTCGCCGCGTTCGTGAACGCGAGCATGTAGTCGTTGAAGTACTTCTTGTTCGTGAGGATGTAGTTCACGAGACCGCCGAGGAACGCGATGTCCGTGCCTGAGCGGATCGGGACGTACTGGTCGCACATCGCGCTCGTGCGCGTGAACCGCGGGTCCACGTGAATGAGCGTCGCGCCTTTGGCCTTCGCCTTCATCGGCCACTTGAAGCCGACGGGATGGCACTCGGCCATGTTCGAGCCCATGAACACGACGGCGTCGGAGTTCTGCAGATCCATCTGGAAGGTGGTGCTGCCGCCGCGTCCGAATGAGACCCCCAGACCGGGGACCGTGGCGGAGTGTCATATCCGGGCTTGGTTCTCGATCCGGACGACACCCATCATCCGGTTCACCTTCGCGATGAGGTAGTTTTCTTCGTTGTCGTTCGTCGCGCCGCCAAGGGCGAAGATGCCAGTCGTCTGATTGATGAGCTTGCCGTTCGGGTCCTTCTCGACGAAGGTCGCGTCGCGGGAATCCGCGTAGAGCTGGGTGATGCGGGTCATCGCCTGGTCGCGGGTCATCGTCTCGGTGTCCCACTCAGCCGCGCCGGCCTTGCGGTGCTTCACGACCGTCATGCGCAGCGGGTTCACCGCGAGCTGGAACGTCGCCGCCCCCTTTGGGCACAAGCTGCCCGTGGAGATCGGGCTGTCGGGGTTGCCCTCGATGTTCACGATGCTCGTGCGGCCGTTCTCGGTCTTCGCGTTCACGAGCGTGCCGCAGCCGACGGCGCAGTACGGACAGATGCTCGCGGTCTGCTTGGTCCCTTCGAGCTTGCGGCGTGCGGCGCGCTGGCCGGCAAAGGCGAGGTCGAAGCCGAGGCCTCCGAGCTCAGCGGCGGCGAGCCCGGCAGTGCCGATCCCGGTCAGCTTCAGGAATTGACGCCTCGAGGTCACGCTGTCGATGGCCATCGCACCCCTCCCGACCAGTTGCTCGGAGCCGTTGGCCGGAAGAATAGTCCCGGCCTAGCTGGTTTTCGCGCCGACCTCGCGGATGAGCGGCAGAAGGCGTTCCCGGGCGTTCAGGTCGGGATCGTCAAGGACCCGCTCGAACACGGCCGCGATCACCCGACCGACCTCCGGGCCCGGCCCGATCCCGAGCTCGCGCATGACGTCTGTGCCGTCGACTTCGAGATCCTTCGGCGAAAAGGCCGTGCTGCGCTCGATCTCCTCCTGGACCCTGGCCCAGAGGTCCTCGAGGGCGTACAAGCGGGGCGCCCTGACCCCGCTGCCGATGTTGTCGGCGCGCCGCAGTGCGAACAGATCCGGGATGACCTCGAGGCCGACCTTCCGGATGAACCGGCGCACCGCCGAGCTCGTCCAGTCGGTCTGATACCAGAACATGTGGTGCCGGATCAGGTGCGTCACCGCGGCCACCGTGTCCTTCGGATACTTCCACCGCCGGAGGACCCGCCGGGCAACGGCTTCGCCGACGAACTCGTGCTGGTGGAAGTGGCCGTCCGCGAAGGTCTCGGGCTTTCCCACGTCGTGGAACAGCCCCGCCAGCCGGAGCACGAGATCGGGCGGTGTCGCGTCGACCGTGATGAGCGAGTGCTCGAACACGTCCTGGGCCACCGCCTTGTCCTGCGGGATCGTCTTGCAGATCTCGAGCTCGGGGCAGAGCACCGCAAGCAGACCGAGCTCCGAGAGCAGCCGGATGCCCGTCGACGGTCGATCGGCGAGCAGGATCTTGTTCAGCTCCTGCTGGATCCGCTCGCCCGAAAGCGTGGCGGCGAGCTGGGCGTTCGCCAGGATCGCGTCGGCGGTCCGTGGCTCGATGCGCATGCGGAGGACCGCCCCGAAGCGGACCGCGCGCAGCATCCGTAGGGCATCCTCGGCGAACCGCTCCGCGGGCTCGCCGACGGCGCGCACGAGCTTCGCCTCGAGGTCGGCGCGCCCGTCGAACGGGTCGACCAGCTCGCCCCCGGCCGGCGTGGGTCGCCAAGCCATCGCGTTCATCGTGAAGTCGCGCCGCGCGAGGTCCTCATGGAGCGACTCGGTGAAGGCGACCTCCTCGGGGCGGCGATGGTCTGCGTAGTCCGCCTCGACGCGGTAGGTGGTGACCTCGATCTCGTGCGCGCCGCTCGACACGACGACCGTGCCAAAGCGGTTCGTGTACAGGGAGCGCTTGAAGAGCTTCTGGATCTCGGCCGGTTTCGCGCTCGTCGCGACGTCCCAGTCCTGTGGATCCACGCCGCGGAGCGCATCGCGCACGCAGCCGCCCACGACGAACGCCTCGTGGCCGTTCGCGATCAGGGCCTCGACGACGCGCTCGACGTCCTTCGGGACCGCGAGTACCTGCGAAGTGGTCACGCGCCGAGTCTAGGAACCGCGGCGGACTAAATGCCGAGGTAGGCGCGCTGGACGTCGGGCGAGTCGAGCAGCTCCTTGCCGGACCCGGTCTTGACGATGGACCCGGTCTCCAGAACGTACGCACGATTCGCGACCTCGAGCGCCTTATGCGCGTTCTGCTCGACGAGCAGGATCGGGATGCCCTGGGCGTTGATCTCGCGGACGATCTGGAAGATCGTCTCGACGAGGATCGGCGCGAGGCCGAGCGATGGCTCATCGAGCATGAGCAGCTTGGGCTTGGACATGAGCGCCCGGCCGATCGCGAGCATCTGCTGCTCGCCACCCGACAGCGTGCCGGCCAGCTGGGTCGTGCGCTCCTTGAGCCGCGGGAACAGCTCGAACACCCGCTCCATGTCCTTCTGGATCCCGGCGCCGTCCTTCCGCAGGAACGCCCCCATCCGGAGGTTGTCGATGACCTGCATCCGCGCGAAGAGCCGCCGGCCCTCCGGCGACTGGCAGATGCCGAGGCCCACGATGTCGTGCGCCGCCATCCGCGTGATGTCCTTGCCATCGAAGGTGATCGAGCCGCTCGGCGGATGCATCAGCCCCGAGATCGTGCGCAGCGTGGTCGTCTTTCCGGCGCCGTTGCTGCCGATGAGCGCCACGACCTCGCCCTGATCCACCGAGATCGTCACGCCGCGGAGCGCCCGCACGCGACCGTAGAGGGCGTCGACACCCGTCAGATCCAGGAGCGCCATCAGGCCCCCTTGCCCAGGTACGCCTCGATGACCCGCTGGTCCTTCCGGATCGTCTCGGGCGGGCCGAGCGCGATGAGCTCGCCATGGTCGAGCACCGCGATGTTCCGCGAGATGCCCATGACCACCTTCATGTCGTGCTCGATGAGGAACACGGTGATCCCCTCGGCGAGGATCTTGTCGACGAGGCGCATGAGCTCGACCTTCTCCTGGGGCGTGAAGCCCGCGGCCGGCTCGTCGAGCAGGAGCAGCTGCGGCCGGGTGGCGAGCGCTCGGGCGATCTCGAGCCGGCGCTGCTGGCCGTAGGCGAGGTTCCGCGCGTAGTTCTCCGCGTGCATTTGGATCCCCACGAACGTGAGGAGCTCCATCGCCCGCTCGGTGATCGCCCGCTCCTCGCGGCGCTCGTGCGGCGTCTTGAAGAGCGAATCCCAGAGCTTGCTGTTCGTGCGGCAGTGCTGGCCCACCCGGACGTTGTCCAGCGCGCTCATGTACTCGAACAGCCGGATGTTCTGGAACGTTCGCGCGATCCCGAGCGCCGCCGCCTGATGGGGCTTGGCACCCGCGATATCGCGTCCGTTGAAGACGACCCGGCCGTCGCTCGGCGGGAAGATGCCGGTGATCGAGTTGAACAGAGTCGTCTTTCCGGCGCCGTTCGGTCCGATGAGCGCGAACACCTCGCCCCGCTTCACGTCGAAGGACACGTCGTCCACCGCGACGAGGCCGCCGAAGCGCTTCGTCACGTGCTCGATCTTCAGGATGTAGTCCTGTTCCGTCGGCGTGGCCGGCGGAGGGGCGGCCGTAACGGTCATGCCGTCGTCTCCGCGTTCACGTCCTCGATGGTCTGGTCCTCATGCACGCCCTTCGTCAGCTCTGCCTGGCGGACCCGGCTGGGGATGAGGCCCTGCGGCCGCAGGAGCATCGTGAGCACGAGGATGATCCCGAAGATGAGGAACTTGAGCCGCTGGATCTCCTGGCCGATGCCGGGCCAGTCGCCGCTCGGCGGCACCAGCCCGCCGAGGCCGAGGCTCGTGGCCCAGTCCTCGGCGAGTGGCGGGAGCGCCGGGAGGAACAGGAATGTGATCCAGTAGATGAGCAGCGAACCGATGATCACGCCCGGGATGTTGCCCATGCCACCGAGCACGATCATGACGAGGATCGTGATCGAGACCGTGAACCCGAAATTCTCGGGGCTGACGAGCGACAGCTTCGCGCCGTAGAACGAGCCGGCGAAACCGCTGAACGCGGCGCCGATCGCGAACGCGAGCAGCTTGATCCGGACGGTGTTGACGCCCATCGCCGCCGCGGCGACCTCGTCCTCGCGCACCGCCATCCATGCGCGGCCGACTCGAGAGCGACGGAGGTTGTTCACGAGCACGACGCAGACACCAAGGAGCAGCACCATGACGACGTAGAACGCCATCGGGCTGATGATCTTGAAGTTCTGGACGACCTCCAAAGGATCGCCTGACCACGGGCCCTGCAGCCAGAGCGGAAGCACCGGCTTGTCCAGTGCCGAAATGCCGTTCACCCCGCTCGTCCACACCGACAGGTTCTTGAACACGCGCGGGACGATCTCGCCGAATCCGAGGGTCACGATCGCGAGGTAGTCACCGCGCAGGCGCAGCGTCGGCGCGCCGAGGATCAGGCCGAACGCCGCCGCGACGAACAGTCCGACGAACAGCACGATCCAGAACGGCAGGTGGATCGCCTCGCCGAGCGGCGTCACGATGAGGTGGTCGGACGCGAGGAACGCGTACGTATACGCGCCGATGGCGAAGAACGCGGCGTAGCCGAGGTCCAGGAGACCGGCGAAGCCGACCACGACGTTCAGGCCGATCGCCAGGAGGATGTACACCCCTGCGTCGGCCACCACGCTGATGAGGAAGTCACCCTGGCCGCCAGTCGAGATCTGCGCCCAGAGCGGATAGAGGATCGCGCCGGCGGTGAGGATCGTGTAGACGAGCGGGTTCGGGTCGACCCGCGGGTCGGTCTCCCAGACCTTGCTGATCGTCCTGAACATCTTCACTTCTCTTGCTCCATCTGGCGGCCACGGCCGCCAGACCCGCCCAGGGCTGGTGGAGTTCGCTCCGCGCGGCGGAGCCGCTCGTCGCTCACTTTTCCGGGACCCGCATCCCGAGAATGCCGGTCGGGCGGAAGACGAGAACGAGCACGAGGATCGCGAAGATGAGCACTTGGGTCCATGCGGTGTCGAAGTATCCGTCCGACAGGGACTGGATCATTCCGATGACGAGCCCGCCCAGGGCCGCGCCCTGGATATTGCCGATGCCGCCGAAGACGGCCGCGGTGAACGCGACGAGACCCGCCGTGAAGCCCTGGTCGAAGGTGATGGTGTTGTAGTACAGGCCGAAGATCATCCCGCCCGCCCCCGCCAGCAGCGCGCCGATGAAGAACGTCGCGGCGATGGTCCGGTTGATGTCGATGCCCATGAGCTCCGCGGCGTCGCGGTCCTGCGCGGTCGCGCGCATCGCCTTACCCAGCTTCGTGCGCTCGACGAATAGGGTCAGCGCGATCATGAGGACGATCGCGATCGCGATGACGGCGAGGTCCTTGAAGCCGATGGCCGGCCCATTCGCGCCCCCGAGCTCGAACCCGGCCGTCGGCAGGACGTTCGGGTAATGGAGGTTGAACGGCCCGCGCCAGAGGTACAGCACACCCTCGAGAGCGAATGACATGCCGACCGCGGTGATCAGGGGCGTCAGTCGCGGCGCGTGGCGGAGCGGCCGGTAGGCGACGCGCTCGATCGTGACGTTCACGACGGCGCACACGACCATGGAGATGATGAGGATCAGCAGGAGCGGCACGATCAATCCGGCTCCGGAGACGCTGCCGCCCTCGGTGACACCGAAGATCGGCAGGAGCCAGAGCGAGATGAAGCCGCCGAGCGTGAAGACGTCGCCGTGTGCGAAGTTGATCAGCTCGACGATGCCGTAGACCATCGTGTAGCCGAGCGCGATCAAGGCGAAGATCGATCCGTTCGCGAGCCCGTAGACGAGGATCTGGATGAAGTAGGCCGGACCGACTGCGACGACCTTCGTCGCGAGGATGATCAGGGCGACCGCGATGAGCAGGACGAGCGTGCCGTTCAGGAGCCTGCCGCGACTACCGGCCACGAGCCGCGTGCGCGCGTTGGCGACGCTCGAGACCACTACGCCTTCCTCCGCTGTGCGAGCGCTATGCGATGGGCGCTAGAACGGAAGGAGGGGGCGTTGCCGCCCCCTCCTTCGATCGCCGTCGCTATTGGCCGACGCTGAACTGACTCTGGAAGACCCACGCCACGGGCGTGCCCTTCGAGGCCCAGAAGGCCATGGTCGCGGAGGTCGGGTCACCAAGCTTGTCGAACGCGTACGTCCCGACCGTGCCCTTGAGACCGGTCGTCGACTGGACCGCGTCGATCACCTGCTGGCGTGTTGGCACCTTGCCGCCCGCGGCGTCGATCGCGCGCTTCACGGCGTCGACGAGAATGAACGCGCAGTCGTAGGCCGGGAAGGTGTACGCACCGAGGTCAGAGGCCTTGGGGTACGCCTGCTTGAAGGCCGCGACGATGCTCGCCGCGTCGGGGTTCTGCGCGGCGTCGCCGGCCGCGTTGGTGAAGAACATGTTCGCGGTGTTGCTGCCCGAGTCCTTCAGGCACTGGTCGTCGCCAATGCCGTCGGGGCCGGTGAACGGAACGTCGAGGATGCCCTGCATCTGGCTCCGGACGATGCAGCCCTTGGTCGCCGAGGTGGCGCCGGCGTAGATCACCTGCGCGCCCGCGGCCTTCGCCGCGTTGATGAACGGCTTGAAGTCGTTCGTCGTCTTCCAGTCGAAGTCGGAGCGGTTCGTGAGGGTGCCGCCCTTGGCCTGGAGACGCTTCACGAAGTTGTCCGCGACACCCTTGCCGAAGGTCTCGTTGTCCGAGAACACGGCGACCTTGGTGAGCTTCAGGGTGTTGAGGATGTAGTCCGCCATCGCCGGACCCTGGACGGTGTCCGGAGCCGCGATGCGGAAGTAGTTGTTCTTTCCGGTCGGGCGGAGTGCCGCCGGCTTCGGGTCGCAGTACGGGAAGTCCTGGGTGAGGCACTCGTTCGTGTTCGAGGGGCTCATCATCGCGAGGGGCCCCTGGTTCGCGATCGGGATCTCAGCCCGGGCGACGTTCGAGTTGAACGGCCCGACCATCGCGACGACCTTCGGGTCGGAGAGCATCTGCTGGACGTTCTGCGCGCCCTTCTGCGGGTCGTGCACGCCGTTCACGGTGTCATCGAACGGCTTGAACGTGAAGGTGATGCCCTTGTAGCTCTTGGTCTGCGCGACGGCGAACGCCGCGCCGTTCTGGGTCGGCAGGCCGCTCGAGGCGTCCGCCCCAGAGGTCGGTAGGTCGCTCGCGATGATGATCTCGCCGACCGCAGCCGCGGTCGTGGCGCCCGAGCCGGCGGGGGTCGATGTCGTGCCCGCGGTGCCGCCGCCGCCACAGGCTGCCGCGACCAGCGCGATAGCCGTGAGAACGGAAGCCATGGAAAGCCAGCGCTTCTGCATAGGTCCTCCCTCGCCAATTGGGTGCGCCGAAGGTCGGCCTCCCCACATCCTTGGGCCGTCGGCCCCTGACCGGTGAGCGTACGAGCACCCCCTAGGCTCGTCAACGAAATGACCGTGCGCCTCCTGCGTGCCGCGGACCTCCAGTTGGTCTGCCCGATGAGCGACGCGATCGTCGCCGTGGCCGCGGGTTTCGCGGCCCTTTCCACTGGTCAGGCCACTGCGCCCCTACGCCTGTCCGTTCCCCTGCGGCATGGCGGCGTGGTGCTCACGATGCCCGCCGGTCTGACCGGCGCCTCCTCTTATTCGGTGAAAGTGGTGGCGGTCGCGCCGGGGAACGCCGCGGCCGGGCGCCCGATCGTCATCGCGACCGTGCTCCTGGGCGATGCAGCCACCGGTGAATTGCTCGCGCTCATCGACGGGACGGCGCTGACGGCGCTCCGGACCGGCGCGGCGGGTGGGGTCGCGGCGCGCGAGCTCAGTCGGGCGGACGCGAGCCGCGCGGCGCTGTTCGGGGCAGGCGCCCAGGCACGGACGCAGCTGCTCGCCCTTGCCGCCGTCCGGCCGATCAAGGACGTGCGGCTGGTGACGCGCGACCCGGCGCACGCCGCCGCATTCAGAGCCTGGGCGGCGAAGGAACGCGCCCTCCGAGACGTCGCGATCCATTCCGCGACGCCGGACCACGCGGTGTCGGAGGCCGACGTCGTCGTCACCGCGACAACGAGCAGGACGCCGGTGTTCCGCGGCGTCGGGCTGCGAGCCGGCGTGCACGTCACGGCCGTCGGGTCGTTCACGCCAGACACGCGCGAGCTCGACGACGAGACACTCCGCGGCGCCCGGCTGGTCGTGGACGAGCGATCGGCGGCGCTGGCCGAGGCTGGTGAGCTGCAGGGGCGGCGGCCGGACGAGCTCGTCGAGCTGGGTGAGATCGTCGCAGGACAGGCGGCGGGTCGGTCCGATGACCGGCAGCGCACCGTGTTCAAGAGCGTGGGGAACGCGATCCAGGACCTCGTGGTCGCCGCGCACGCGTTCGAGCGCGCCCGCGAGCTCGGCATCGGCGAGGAGATCGTCTTCCCGTGAGGCTGCGCGCCGCCCACATCGTGGGGATCGCGGGCATCGTGGCGTGCCTCGCGGCGCTCGTCTGGTACCTCGGCTCGCCGCTCTTCATCCGCACGACCGTGAACGAAGGGTTCCCGACGCCGGCGCCGAGTGCGATCGTCCCCAGCACTTCGTCGGCCGGAACGCCGACCGCCGTGGCGCCGACGACCCTCGCGACGGGTGAGCTCGGCTACGTTGACGCGATCCACAACGGGACAGGAACGGTGGTGCTCGTGCGCACCGGCGATGCGGTCGTGCTGCGGTTCGAGAACGTCGCGATCACGAACGCGCCCGACGTGCACGTCTATCTCGCGCGTGACACCGGGGGGAAGTGGACCGAGGCGACGAGCCTCTATCTCGGTCCGCTCAAGGCGACGAACGGCTCGTTCAATTACGCGGTGCCGGCGGAGGCGAACATCTCCCTCAACAAGAGCGTCGTCGTGTGGTGCCGGCAGTTCTCCGTGCTCATCACCTGGGCGGACCTGCGCTGATGGCGGCCAAGAAGGGCACCGCCAAGAAGGGCACCGCCAAGAACGGCACCGCCAAGAAGCGCGCGACGAGGAAGCCCTACGTCCCGAAGGTGACGCCGGAGCTGCGGGCCCGGGCGCGGAAGATCCTGGGCCGGCTCGAGCGGGCCTACCCGGACTGGGGCCCGACGCTCGAGTTCGCCGATCCGCTCCAGCTCCTCGTCGCGACGATCCTCGCCGCGCAGGCGCGGGACGAGCGGATCAACGAGGTCACCCGCACCGTCGTCTTCCCGAAGTACCGGACCGCCGCCGACTACGTGGCGGTCGAGGTCGCAGCGCTCGAGCGCGACCTGGTGCCGACCGGCTTCTTCCGCCAGAAGGCGAAGGCGGTCAAAGGAGCCGCGCTGGGGATCGTCGAGCGGTTTGGCGGCGAGGTCCCGCGTGACATGGAGGGGCTTACCTCGCTCCGTGGGGTCGGGCGGAAGACCGCCTCGATCGTCCTTGCGAACGCGTTCGGCGTCCCGGCGATCGCCGTCGACCGGCACGTCGCTCGGGTCGCGGGGCGGCTCGGGCTCAGCCGTCAGGCGGACCCGGACAAGATCGAACAGGACCTTCGGGCGGTCTTCGAGGAGGAGGATTGGGTCAAGGCGACCTGGAATTTGGTCCTTCATGGACGCCGGATCTGCACTCCGACCCCGAAATGCCCGGAGTGCCCGGTCATCGATCTCTGTCCCTACCCGCGGAAGACGAAGGCGCCTAGCTCCGCGTCGCGAGCCATCCACCCGCGGACCCGAACAGCAGCAACAGCACGTCGCTGACGACGATGCTCAGCGTGTCGGCCAGGATGTTGGACACGTTCGCGTTCCCCGCGCTCGCCGCGGCCGAGATCAGAACGATCGCCAGCGCAGCGACGATCGCGCCGTGGAAGAGCCCATCGCGCCGCGCGATGCGGCCCGCGACGTAGCCGCCGGCCAGGACGCCGCAGAGCCCCGCAATGGCCGGAAAACCGAGGAAAACGCCGGCAATCGCAACCACAATTGACAGCGCCAGCCCCGACGCAGTGGCAACGGGATCGACCTCCGGCACGCTACGTTGGGTCATCGATCGTGAAGCCTACGTCGTCCAAAAAGAAACCGATCCGCTCAGGCCTAGAGCGGATCGGCGAGATCGCGAAAGGTGTCGGAACCTGATCACGAAAGAGCGACGACCTTCGTCGTCGCTACATGTCAAAGAACTACTTCTTCTTCGAGGACTTCTTCTTGGCCGTCTTCTTGGCGGCCTTCTTCTTTGCTGGCATTGGAGATCACCTCCTTCTGGCCACGATTGTTTGTTATCTAGACACACTCGCACGCGGAATGTCAATAGCTAGCGCGGCGAGTCGTTCTCCATCCGAAGTCGGGCGACGATGCGGGTCCGCAGCTCCGTCGGCGCCACATCCTCGTGACAAGAGTCGCGGACGCGGGCCAGGAAGCGCTCTTCGAGGACGAAGTTGTCCTCGCAGCCGCCGCAGTCGTCAAGGTGCGCGCGTACGTCGGTGAGCTCGGCGGGCGCGAGCTCCCGGTCGAGGTACGAGTAGAGGCGCTCCAGACACTTGGTGCAGTCCATCGCTCCTCCTAGTCCGCCGGCCGGGGCATCGCGCGCGCCGCGACAATGCCACGGTCCCGCGCGACGTCATAGAGGCGCTTCTGGAGGAACTTCCGGCCGCGGTGGAGGCGGCTCATGACGGTCCCGATCGGGATGTCGAGCATTTCGGCGATCTCTTTGTACGAGAACCCCTCGACGTCGAGCAGCAGTGTCGTGCGGAACTTCTCGGGCAGCGCCTCGAGCGCGTCCTTTACTTCGCTGGACAGGGTGCTGTCGATGAGCTCGGCCTCCGGATCGGGCGACGCCGAATCGGGGCTCACGTTGCGCATGTGTCGGTAGAGGATCGACTCCTCGACATCGTCGAGCTCCGTCGTCTCGGGCCGTGCGGCCCTCCGGCGGTACTGGTTGATGAACGTGTTCGTGAGGATCCGGAACAGCCAGGCCTTCAGATTGGTCCCTGGCGTGAACTGCTGCCGGAAGCGGAACGCCCGGATGTAGGTCTCCTGGACAAGATCCTCCGCTTCGGCTTCGGAACGGGTCATCCGCAGGGCCGTCCGGTAGAGCGCGTCCAGGAACGAAAGGGCCTCGCTCTCGAAGGGGTCGGTGGCCACTCGTTCACTCTAGGGGAACGTTTCGCGCGTTCCCGCGCATTCCGCGACACACTTCGAGCGTGGCCGTGACGCTCCGGGCCAGGCTTCGCCAGGTCGCTCGGCGGCTTCGCCGGGCCCATGGCGCGCCGCCGGCGCCGCGCCGGCTGCCGCCGCTCGACGAGCTCGTGCTCACGATCCTCTCGCAGAACACGAACGACACAAATCGTGACCGCGCGTACGCGGACCTGCGCAAGAAGCTGCCGTCGTGGGACGACGTCGCCGATGCGCCGCTGCCCGTCATCGAGCGCGCCATCCGCAGCGGCGGCCTCGCACCGACGAAGGCCCCACGCATCCGCGCCGTGCTCCGCGCGCTCCGCGATCGCGGCATCGCGCTCGACGATCTCGCGCTGCGACGCATCCGCCACGACCGGCTGTTCGAGCTGCTCGTCGAACTGCCCGGCGTCGGTCCGAAGACCGCCGCGTGCGTTCTGCTGTTCTCCCTCGATCGTCCCTATTTCCCGGTCGACACGCATGTCCACCGGGTGGCGATCCGGCTCGGCCTCCTTCCGCCGAAAGCGACGGCGGTGCAGACGCAGGAGCAGCTGCAGGCCGCGATCGCGCCAGATGAGATGTACGAGGTCCACATGAACCTCATCCGCCATGGGCGTCACGTCTGTGTTGCCCTGCGACCGATCTGCTCGCAGTGCGTGCTGAACGACATCTGTCCGAAGATCGGGGTCGTGCGCTCGCGGTGAGATCTTCCTAGCGGCTGATCAGCTCTGGTGTGAGATCCGGAGTGCGCATGTCGGGGTCGAGCGGGAAGATCGGGCGGTCGAGCCCGCGGTACGGGAGGCGCACGATGTGCTGGTCGACACCACCAGGCGTGAGCGCGATGACCCAGCCCTTCGTGGCGTCGAACAGCTCGGGGACGAGGTAGCCGACCTTCACCACGGTGAGGTCGTACGTCGCCGGGTCCAGACCGAGCTCGGTGAAGTCCGCGATCGCGTGGTACGGCTTGCGCCGCGTGGTGAGGATGGCGCGTACGCCGCCGGAGGAGACGACGGCGATATCGCCGCCGACCGGATCTGCGGCCCGGATGTGCCGCACGCGGCCGTGCACCGGGACGGACCCGGGCGACCCGAACGCGCCCCCGATACGCAGATCCACCTGCCCGCCCAGGCCTGCGCTGACGCATCGCGCGACCCCATCTGGATCCACGCAGCTTGCCCAGATCGCCGTCGCCTGGCCCGATGCGAGCCTTGGAGATGCGAGCAGGCGCCCGAGCATGTAGGCGACGTCGCCGGCGCCGCCGGCGGTCGGGTTGTCGCCCGAGTCGCTGATGAAGAACGGGCGGTCCCGCCGTGAGAGCCCGGTCTCGATGCACCGGTCCGCGTCGCCGGACGCGGTGCTGAAGTCGAACTGCTCGCGCGCGTCCCAGTACGCCTGCGCCAGCGCGCGCGCCTCCCGGACGACGGCCGTCGCGTCACTTCCTGTCACCACGACCGCGGCGCCGCAACGAGGCTCGTCGGCCCACGCGTAGCCGATCCATACCGCGGCATCGATGATCCCGTCGCGCGCTTCGATCGATGGCAGGCGGCCGTAGAGACTCTTCGCCGGTTCATCGCGCGTGCACGCGCGTTCCCCCGGCAGCAACACGGGCACGCGGACCCACGCGCGGAGCGGCCGGATGCCCTGGCCGAGACAGGCGACGAGGTTCGCAATCGCGCGGCGTTTTGTGAGGGCCGCATCTTCGTGCGGCGACATCCGGTGCGACGTCGCGAGGTCGAGCGCGGTCACGAGGCGGCGGGACATGTTGCCGTGCGGATCCATCGACGCCGAGATGAGGCACTCGGAGCCCACGACGCCGCGGATCGCGTCGGCGAGGTCCGCCTCGGCGTCGGTCATTCCCGCGACTGTCATGGCGCCGTGGATGTCGAGGAACACACCGTCAAGCGGGAGCGCCGCCCGCAGGCGGTCGAGGAGCTCCGTTTTGACCTCGTCGTAAAAGCTGCGCTCCACCGCTCCGCCGGGCAGCGCTCGCGCGTACACCAACGGGACCCAGTCCACGTCCGCCGGCAGTGCGTCGTATCGCGCGACGAGTGCCGCGCCGCGGATCAGCGTGAAGTCGGCGGCACCGCTGCGGTGCGGACTGAACGTGCTCGACTCGATCGCCATGCCGCCGATCGCGATCCGCCGCCCCATCTGGGCGGACGTTAGTGGATGACGGCTAGAACGGGACGGTGCGGACGAGGGTGCTCTTCAGCCCGAGCGTGGTCCGGAGGAACCGGTCGCCCTTGAGGTCGATGGACGCGAGC
This sequence comes from Chloroflexota bacterium, assembly GCA_030773995.1. GTDB lineage: Bacteria > Chloroflexota > Limnocylindria > P2-11E > P2-11E > UBA4735. The sequence continues at coordinate 4,755 of JALYLX010000107.1, read as the reverse complement.
GTGCCGTAGACGCGTACGGAGATCGGCCGGCCGCCGGGACTTTCGTTGAACTCCAGCCAGACGTAGTACCCGATGTCGATGCCGTAGTCCTCGATGATCTGCTGACGGACCTCGTCGCCGGTGAACGAGGCGGACCACAGGCCGTGTGGCATGGCACCGCGCGCGTCGTACGCGAGCGCCTCCGCCGGATCGTCGACCACGGCGAGGTACGGCCAGCCGTCCTGACACTGCCACGTCGTGCCCACGTGCTCGGCCTCGAGGACGCAACCGACGTTCTCGGTGATGCCGCCATCGGCCGACGAATAGAGCGCGCGGATCGGTGCACCCTTGTACGTGAGGATGAGCCCAGCCGTGGAGGCGACCGCGGCGGTCGTGCGGGTGCTCTCGAACGAGTGACCGCCGTAGCACTGATCGGCCGTGTCATCGCGGACGTCCCACGTGCGGTCACCCGCGGTGGCCTGGCGCCAGGCCGCGTAGGTGCGGGCGGTGATGGCCTGCGCGCGCAGGGCTTCCATCTGCCACTGGCTGGGCATCTCGCCCGGCAGCGCGCCCATCATGTAATCGTCGGACGAGACGTTGTTGACGACGCGCAGCTGAGCGTCGTCGCGCACCTGGATGGTCATGCTGCCGCGATACCACAGCCCCTTCTCCGCGATGCCGATGGGATCCCACCATTGTGTCGGCACCAGGCGGAGTGTCGTCGCGTCACCCACGGAGACCACCCGCCCGGACCGCTCGTCGACGACCACGAGCGATGAGCCGGACACGCCGAAGCGGAGCGATTGATCGGGGGCGGTCTCCAGGTACACCACGCTCGGATCCGCGTTGTTGACCAGGCGCATGCCGCCCTCCGAGCGCATCTGCGCCTCGTCGCCGATCGTCCGCTCAACGCAGCCGGTCGACGGCGCCGAGAGGAGGACCCGGAACGGCGACGCCGTCGCCTGCGTCGCGAGCTCGGCGCCAGGGAAGTACTTCGCCACGATCTGCTCGCCGGTAAGGCGTACGCCGGTCGCGCCCTCAGCCCAGCCCTGCGCGCCCCACTGCGAGAGGCCGATGCCGTGACCCCAGCCCTTCCCATAGAACGTCACGCCGCTCTGGACGCGCACGATCTCGTTCTTGGCCGTGACCGCGTGGCCTGAGAACCAGCCCACGCCTTCTTGCACCATGTCCCACGCGAGGATGAGCGTCGTCTCGGCGCGGGGCGCCCGCACGCTGACGAGCAGCGCCAGCTCCTCACCGGGTTTGACGTCGTGGGGCAGGATCGCGCGTCCACCGTCCCACACGACGGGGCTTGGCGTGCCGTCGAGCCAGTGGTAGCCGAGGCGGACAGGGTGCTCGCCCCCTGCGGGCCAGCTCGAGAGCCCGGCGTTCTCGACGTGGACCTCGATCGTGGCATCGGCCCCAGGCACGATGGACGCGGGAGCGGTCGTCGGACCGTAGCTCGCATCAAGCTCGGTGGTGACGCGGAGGCTGAACGAACCGGGTGCGGCGCCGCTCGAGGAGAACCACGCCTGCCTCTCGCGGATGAGGTCCGGCTTCACCGTGTAGATGCCCGTCATGGGCGGAGCGGACAGCCGCAGGGGCACGGTCGCCTCGGCGCCGGGTGCGACGTCGGACGGGAGCGCGCTGCGGGCGCCGTCCCACGTGACGAGGTGGCCCGCACCGTCGTACACGTGATACGAGAGCGTGACCGCGTGCGCGCCGGCGATCTCCCACGTGTCCTCGCCCTGGTTGCGGATCAACACCGGGACCGTGGTCGTCTCGCCGGGAGCGACCGGCCCAGCGGGATAGCTGCCGTATGCCGCGGTCTGGCGCACGACCTTCGGATTGAGCGCTTCGGTGGTGCTGTTGTCCGTCCGAGGGACTCCGCGTGCGAAAGCCACCGCCCGAACGGCCGCATCGCCGACGGCGCTCGCCGCGTGGCTCGCGACGCTCTCCGGCTGGCCGTGCGCGAGCCCCACGACGGCAGCGAGCAACAGCGCTCCCGTCGCGATCCGCACGAGCAACAAAGATCTGCGCCGCACCGTTATGCGGAACGGCGCATCGCCTCGTCGCGGCACGTCTGCTTCGGGTGCTGATCCGCCGATGATCCAACTGCTGTGTGCTGGGCGACTGACCGGGCTACTGCTGTGACGGCGACTCAGCGAACGCCCAGGCAGCTGGCGATTCGGGGACCCGGCGTGCTTTCTGCTCCTTGTCCTCCGAGATTCGCAAGAGGTTCCAGGCGTGAAAGTCGAAGAGCTCATGACGCGCGATCCCGCGACGTTGGGTCCGGAGTCGACGTGCAGCGAGGCGGCCGCGCTCATGAAGCGCCAGGACTGCGGCTCGCTTCCGGTGGTGAAGGATGGGCGGCTCGTTGGGATCGTGACGGACCGCGACATCGTGGTCCGCGGTATCGCCGGCGGAAAGGACCCCGCGCAGCTCGCGGTGTCCGAGATCATGACCCCGGGGCCGATCACCGTCGCCCCGGGCATGAAAGCCGAAGATGCATCGAAGCTGATGTCCGAGAAGCAGGTGCGGCGGCTGCCCGTCGTCGAGAATGGCCGCCTGGTCGGCATCCTTGCGATCGGTCAGGTCGCGCGCCATGAATCGGCCAACGCCGCCGGCGAGACGCTGAAGGAGGTCAGTCAACCAGCAGCGAAGCGATAGATCGAGGCCGAGCGAGGCGCCGGAGCCTTACCCGGCGGTCCTTCTGACCGCGGCGACGCGCAGCTTCGGGAACTTCGCGCGGAGACCGACGACGTTCACTTGGAACACGGCCTCGGGCTCGGCAAGTCCCGCAAGCGCGTATGTGCCCAGCGTCCGAAAGGTGACCCCAGCGATCTGGTTCCGGGCGACGTCCATCGCATCGCGAGCCGCGGTCGACAGGAGGATCTGGCCACCGTGACCGGCGGAGCACACGCGCGATGTCGTATGGACGGCGATGCCGACGTAGCCCGTCTCGGCGAGCGTCGTGCGGCCGCTGTGGATGCCGATGCGAACGCAGACCTTCGTGCCGTCGGCCCACTCTCGCTCCTGCAGTGACCGCTGGATCGCGACCGCCGCCCCGACCGCGTGCGCGGGCCGGCGGAAGGCCGCGAAGAACTCGTCGGCTCGCGCGTCCACTTCGTGACCGCCCGCGGCGCGCACGCTCGTTCGGATGAGCGTGCGCACGTCGCGTAGGAGCTTGGGGTACTGGTCGCCGAGCGTCCGCAGCAGCTCGGTCGATCCTTCGATGTCCGTCATGAGGAACGTCACGGTGCCGCGCGGCAGGCTCGCGACATCCGTGGCGCGGCCCTTGATCTCCGCTTGCAGCCGCTCGTTGCGCAGCTGCCCATCGAAGAAGCCGATCGGCACGATGCCGTACTTCTTCGCGGCCGCAAGAAGCCGTTGCCGTGCCTTCTCGCGCGCGGCGTCGTTCTCGAACGCCGTTTGATCGAAGCGCGCAAGCGCGTTGCGCACGTGCGACGCGTCGTGGATCGGCAGGCGCCGCCGTCCCTTCGCGTCGACGTACGCGAAGGCGCTGGCCGGGAGCCGGGCGCGAGCCGTGGCGCTGAGCTGCGGCATGTTCCCTTCGATTATTGGGCCTCCGGCTCGACACCGAGTCCTATGCTCGCCGCGCCCGACGGCCGAGGCCGGTCTGGGGAGGACGAGATGAACTGGGTTGCGATCATCGCCGCGACAGTCGTGAACATGGTGCTCGGCTCGCTCTGGTTCTCGCCGATGCTCTTCTAGAAGCCCTGGGTCGCGATGCGCGTGGATAAGAACCCGATGAGCGGCGTGGCGAGCCCGTTGCTGTACGTCATCACCGCGGTCGGCGCGCTCGTGAGCGCCATCACCCTCGACTGGATCATCGGCCTCGCGCACGCGAGCTCGCTCCTCGGTGGCGCGATCATCGGCCTCTACGCCGGCCTTGGCTTTGTGGCCCCCGCGATCCTCGGCGACAACCTGTTCAACGAGCGGCCGTTCAAGCTCTACCTGATCGTCGCTGGATTCCCGGTCGTTGGCCTACTCGTGATGGGCGCGATCATTGGAGCGCTTGGCGCCTAGACGTTCAGGCGCGTAGACAGCCGGTTTCTCGGCGGTCATGACGATCGCACAACGATCTGGTGGTCATGACACCACCAGATCGTTGCCCAAATGACCCTTGTGGCCGAGCGGATCGGGTGGACACTGATGTCCTCCGGACCGATGCATGCCGCGCTCCAATGCCGGCGAGTGCTGAATGGCTCCGTGACCGCAACAGCTACGAACGCCAAGAATGAGGAGAACACCATGTCTACCGATCAGAACAAGGTCATCGCGCGCCGCATCGTCGACGAAAGCTGGACCAAGCACAACCCGAGCATCTTCGACCAGCTCTTCATCACCGACGCCGTTGTGCACGACCCGTCGAATCCGACCATCGTCAAGGGTTCGCAGGGCGCCAAGAGCACGCTGAACACCTACCTCCGGGCCTTCCCGGACGTGAAGATCAGCATCGAGCGGGAGATCGCTGAGGGCGACTACGTCGTGCAGCACCTCCGCGCGATCGGCACGAACACCGGTGAGTTCAACGGAATGCCGGCCACCGGCAAGAAGACCGACGTCACCGGTGTCATGACGAGCAAGATCAAGGACGGCAAGGTCGTCGAGGCCTGGTCGCTCTTTGACAACCTCACCCTGATGCAGCAGCTGGGCGTCGTCCCGACGCCTCAGAGCGCCTCGAAGCGCGAGCCCGAGCTCGTCGGCGCTCGTTAGAGCACACGCGACCGAGCCAGCGACGCCCGGCGGAGC
>JALYLX010000106.1 GCA_030773995.1 Chloroflexota bacterium | reverse complement strand
GCCTCGACGAGCGTGGCCAGCGCGACCGCCTCGTCGCGGAGCTCGATCTGGCCACGTGTGATGCGGGATACGTCGAGCAGGTCGTCGACGAGCCGGGTCATCTGCGCGATCTGGCGCTCGACGACCTCGCGAGCCTTCCCAATGCGCAGCGGGTCGTCGGCGCGGAGCCGCATCACCTCGAGCGCCGCACTCACCGGGGCGAGCGGATTGCGCAGCTCGTGCCCGAGCATCGCGAGGAACTCGTCCTTCCGGCGATCGACGTCGGCGAGCGCCTCGACCTTCGCATCGAGCTCCTGCTCGAGCGCTCGGCGGCGGATCACCTCGCTCTCCAGCGCTGCGGCCTTCTGCTGGAGCGCCGCCACCGCGCGCAGCCGCGCGTCAGGCTCGGCGATGGCGGTGTATGTCTCGGTGGGCAGGACCTGCGTGTGCTGCTCCGACAGGGACGAGAACGACGCCTCGTCAGCTTGCGCGCCGAATACTGCCATCGGGTAGGCGCACACGAGCGAGAACGCGTGGCTCCTCGCGAGCTCGTTCCAGAGCTCCTCGAGCCGGATCGCGGCGTCCCGCCGTCCGTCGGCCCAGAGCAGCGCCACCATCTCGCCGAACGCCCGTACCTGCGCGGCCGAGCCCGCCGCTGTCGCGCGCGCAACGGTGCCACCGACGATCTCGCCGAACTTCACGGGGTCGGGCCAGCCCTCGCTCGTGACGCGGGCGAGGGTCTCCGCAGCGTCCAGCGGTACGTACCGGCCTGCGCGACAGGCCTGCACCACGTTGATCCGCTCCGCCTTGAGACGGCGCTCGAGGCGGTCGCGGTGCGTCGGCGTCGCGATCACGACCGCCGGCTCACCGCTCGCCAGCCCGGCAGCGACGAACTGACCGATCTCCTCGAGGAGCGACGCGTCGTCTTCGTAGTAGCGGACGATGTGCGAGCGTTGCGACGCCGATGGAGCTGCGCCGGGAACCGGACCCGGCGGCGTGAGAAGCGTCTGGCCATCGAGCGACATTGCGGACGGCCGATTGCAGGTTCTGTGCCTGCACGGGCTCGCTTCCCCGGCAGGTGGACGCTAGCGACGGCTCCAGGCCGCGGGGATGAACAGGCTTTCGTACGTGTCGAGGGCGTACGCGTCGGTCATGCCAGCCACGTAATCGGCCACGCCCCGCTTCACGCCGTCCTCATCGGCGATCCGCTGGTACTCCGGCGGCATCCGGTCGGGGTGAGCCTCGAAGTACTGAAGGAGGCCCAGCAGGACCCCTTGAGCCTTCTCATCCTCGGTCTTGGCCGGCCCGGCAAGGTAGACGTTCTCGAACATCCAATCGCGCAGGGCGTTCGTCACCTGGAGGACCTCCGGCGAGAGCCCGACCTCCGGCTTGCCGAATGAGTGGACGATCACGTCGTAGACCATCGTGTCCAGGCGCTCGGCGCGGTCGTGGCCGAGGGCGTCGCGGATCTCCTTCGGGAGGTCGTCCTCGCCGATGATCCCCGCGCGCATCGCGTCGTCGATGTCGTGGTGGAGATACGCGATCTTGTCGGCGTACCGGACCACCCAGCCCTCCGGGGTCTCGGGCACGCCCCACGCCGGCGTCTCGAGGCCACCTTCGGTCGGCGCCGAGTGCTTCAGGATCCCGTCGCGGACCTCGTGGGTGAGGTTCAGGCCCTTGCCGTTCTTCTCGATGCGTTCCGCGATGCGCACGCTCTGCTGGTTGTGCCGGAAGCCGTCGGCGAGGAACGTCGCGAGGAGCTCCTCGCCGACATGGCCGAACGGCGTGTGCCCGATGTCATGACCGAGGGCCATCGCCTCGAGCAGGTCTTCGTTGAGCTGCAGGGCGGTCGCGATCGCCCGGCCGATCGAATTCACCTCGAGGATGTGCGTGAGCCGGGTCCGGTAGTGGTCGCCCACCGGTGCGAGGAACACCTGGGTCTTGTGCTTGGTCCGGCGGAACGCCTTCGAATGCACTATCCGGTCGCGGTCGACCTGGAACGCTGTGCGCGTCGCGGACGGCTCCTCGGGGTGATCGCGCTTCGCGTCGGCGCTCTTCGTCGCGTACGGCGCGAGCGTCGTGCGCTCGGCCTCTTCCTGGCGCTGGCGAATGCGGAGCGCGGCGACGGACTTCGTTCGGGAGAGCCGCGCGGTGAGGTCCGTCACGCTGGCCATGGCGGCTACAGGTTACCGGACCGCTTCGGCGGTGCATCAAGTGTGAGCCGGTCTCGAGCGAAGAACAAGTCTGTTCTTTCGTCCGCGGAGGGAGCGACGATCCCCTGCCCCATTCGGCTGGAGGATCGTCATGGCCACCGATCCGCGCCGCTTGTACTGGGACGCGTGCCTCAACGTCCGCGACCTCGGCGGCTTCCCGACCCGCGACGGACACACCACCCGTAGCCACGCCGTCGTCCGCGCCGACAACCTGTGCCGGCTCACCGCGCAGGGCCGCGCGGCGCTCATACGCTACGGCGTCCGCACTGCGATCGACTTCCGCGATCCGCGCGAGTACCCGCTCGAGCACGACCCGTTCAGCCGCGACGAGCTCGGTGAGGTCGGCCGCGTCGGCATCCCGCTCCTCACCCCGGGCCTCTGGCGCGCGTGGCACTCCGGGATCGACGGGCACGAGGGCGAACTCCTGTTCCTCGAGACCTGCGGCGAGCCCGTGGCGATGCTGTTTCACGGGGCTTGCGGCCGCGCCGGACGGTGCGGTCGTGATGTACTGCCCGCCGGAAAGGGGACGGGAGTGGGCGCTCGGGCAGCGCGGCTGGAACACGATCGAGGGCACGAGCGACCCCGACCGCGTCGGGTCGAACCGTCTCGCGCGCGACGCGCTGCTCACCGAGCATGTCCGGCGGACCGCCGCCCGCGGCCTGACGACCATCGACATTGAGGGAAGCCGGTCGCTCGCCGACGTCACCGCCGAGGTGGAGCGTCGCTTCGCACCCCTGCTGGGCTAGCGGTCGCGCTCTCTTGATGCGAGCGCCGCCTGCGCGGCGGCGAGGCGCGCCACCGGCACGCGGTACGTCGACGGCGACACGTAGGTGAGGCCGATGTCGTGGCAGAACGCGACCGAGCTCGGCTCGCCGGCGTGCTCGCCGCAGATGCCTATCTTGAGGTCCGGCTTCGTCCTGCGGCCGCGGTCGACGCCCATCTTCATCATCTCGCCGACCCCGCCGCGGTCGATGACCTGGAATGGATCGTCGGGGATGATCTTCTGCTCGACGTACTTCGAGAGGAAACTCTTCTGCGCGTCGTCGCGCGAGATGCCGAGCACGGTCTGGGTCAGGTCGTTCGTGCCGAAGGAGAAGAACTCGGTCTGCGTGGCGATCTCGTCGGCGATGATGCAGGCCCGCGGGATCTCGATCATCGTGCCGAACTTGAACGGGATCCTCCGACCACGCTCCTTCTCGACCGCCGCCGCGACGCTCATCACCTGTTCGCGGAGTCGATCGAGCTCTCCCATCGTGCCAACGAGCGGCATCATGATCTCGGGCTTCGCGCTCACGCCCTGCTCCGCGGAGTCGGCCGCGGCCCCAAGGATCGCGCGGATCTGCATCTCGAGGATCTCGGGGTACACGAGCAGCAGCCTGCAGCCGCGCAGACCGAGCATCGGGTTGTCCTCGTGGATCTGCTCGAGCCGCCGCCAGATCTTTCGCTTCTCCTCGATCTCCGGTCCGTCCTTGCCGGTCGCCTCGGCGACGGCGATGTCGATGTCGACATCCGCGAACTCGCGCAGGAACTCGTGGAGCGGCGGGTCGATGAGCCGGATGACCACCGGCAGGCCGTCCATCGCCTTGTACATCTCGCGGAAGTCGCCCTGCTGGAACGGGAGCAGCTTCGCGAGGGCGGCCCTCCGGCCCTCTTCGGTGTCGGCCATGATCATGTCCTGCACGAACGGGAGGCGCTCGGCCTGCCGGAACATGTGCTCGGTGCGGGCGAGGCCCACCCCTTCCGCGCCCAGCTTCCGCGCCTCGATGCACTCGCCCGGAGTATCCGCATTCACCCACACGCCGAGCCGCCGCCGCTTGTCGGCCCACGAGAGGAGCTCGATGAGCTCGGACTCCTTTTCGTAGTTCGGCGGGTTCGTCGCCAGCTCACCCGAGAAGACCTCGCCGGTCGTACCGTCGATCGAGATCGCGTCGCCCTCCTTGATGACGGTCCTGCCGACGCGCATCTCTCGCTTCTGGAGGTCGATCTCGAGCGCCGCGACGCCGGCGACGCACGGCAGCCCGAGGCCCCGCGCGACGACCGCCGCGTGTGAGGTCGAGCCACCGCGCGCGGTCAGGATCCCGGTGGCGGCGATCATCCCGTGGAAGTCGTCCGGCGAGGTCTCCGGGCGGACGAGGACGACGAGCTGCTTCTGGCCCTTCAGCGCGACCGCACGGTCGGCGTCGAACACCGCGCGGCCGGTGGCCGCACCAGGTGAGGCGTTCAGGCCCTTCGCGAGGTACCGGCCTTCCTTCCGCGCACGCTCGACCGCGGCTTGATCGAAGCCGGGCACGAGGAGCTGCTCGACCTGCAGCGGGTCGACCCGCTGGATCGCCTCGTCCTTGGTGATGAGCTTCTCCTTCACCATGTCGGTGGCCATCTTCACCGCGGCGCGGGCGGTCCGTTTCGCCGAGCGCGTCTGCAGCATGTAGAGCTTCCCGCGCTCGATCGTGAACTCGAGATCCTGCGCGTCCCGGTAGTGCTTCTCGAGCCGCTGCGCGATCTTCTCGAACTCCGCGTACGCCTTCGGCATGTCCTTCTTCATCTGCGCGATCTTCGCTGGGGTCCGGATCCCGGCGACGACGTCCTCACCCTGGGCGTTCGTCAGGTACTCGCCGTAGAGCTTCTTCTCGCCGGTGTTCGGGTCGCGGGTGAACGCGACACCAGTGCCGGAGTCGTCGCCCATGTTGCCGAACACCATCGTCACGACGCTGCACGCAGTGCCGAGGTCGTCCGAGATCTTGAACTGCTTGCGGTAGTCCTTCGCGCGCTGGCCGAACCACGAGCCGAAGACGGCCTCGACCGCGAGGCGGAGCTGGTCGTGCGGCTCGGTCGGGAAGGGCTTCCCAGTCTCCTTCTTGACGATCGCCTTGAACTCGTCGACCAGCCCGGCGAGGTCCTTCGCGCTCAGGTCGGTGTCCGACCTCGCGCCCTTGGCCTTCTTGCGCTTCTCGAGCACGGCGTCGAATTTCTCCGCGGGAATGTCGAGGACGATGCGGCCGAACATCGAGATGAAGCGGCGGTACGCGTCGTGTGCGAAGCGCTCGTTCTTCGTGAGCGTCGCGAGGCCCTGCCGGCTCTGGTCGTTGAGGCCCAGGTTGAGGACCGTGTCCATCATCCCGGGCATCGACATGGCCGCGCCCGAGCGCACCGACACAAGCAGCGGATCCTTCGGGTCGCCGAGCTTCTTCTTCGTGGACTTCTCCACGGTCGCGAGACCGCGCTCCACCTGATCCCAGAGTCCGGGCGGCAGCTTCTTGCCGGCCTTGAAGTACGCGTTACAGGCCGCGGTGGTGATGGTGAACCCGGCGGGCACGGGGAGCGCCGCGTTCGTCATCTCCGCGAGGCCGGCACCCTTGCCGCCGAGCAGGGCGCGCATGTTCGCGTTGCCTTCGGCCTTGCCGCCGGCGAAGAGATAGACCCACTTCTGGGTCTTCGCCTTCGGAGCTACCTTGGTCGCCTTCTTCGCACGCGTCGACGGCATGCCGCACCTCCCCCAGTGAGGAGGTCAATGGTGCCAGAGTCGGCTACCCGTGCTCCGACGCGAAGAATCCGCCGACCTGCGCCGGCAGCATCACCGTGAAGGGCTGGCCACTGCCGTCCTCGCGCATCACGAGGATGCCCTTGCCGCCGTCGGTCGCATACACCGTCTTGCCGTCACCGGAGATCCACACCTCGTTGAGGCTGTAGCCCTCGGCGAGACGTGCCAATGGCTTGAGATCGGGCACGCGCAGCACCGCGATCGCGCCCGTCGCGGCTGAGTAGACCTTCAGTCCATCGGGGGACACAGGGACCGTGGATGGGACTCCGCCGGCGTAGGCCAGAGGCAACAACCAACTGAACGGACCAGGCTGCTCGGTCTTCGTCGGGGTCGGCACCGGTCCGAGGAGCGCGTGCGTCCGCAGATCGACCACCTGCATGAAGTCGCCGAAGCCCGGGTACTGGTGGAGATAGAGCAGTTGCCCATCCGGCGTAAAGATCGGCGCCAACCAAAACGGGTTCTTCATTTCCGCGCGGACCGTGGTGCTTGTCAGGCTCGGCAGATCGATGAATTCCACGAGACCATCGACGTGGCAGAAGAACGCGAGCGTTTGCCCCCCGCTCACTACTCGCGCCAAGAGCCCGGGACCACCGCATCCTGTGAATGTCTTGCCGCTTTGCCCGTCAACCGCGCTGGCGGCCTGTACGAGCCCGGTAGCCGTGACGTCGAACGCCGTGAGCCGCAGTGGACCACCCCAATCCACGATCGTGTAGAGGCGCTTCGAATCAGGAGAGAACGCTAACGTCGACCAGATCAGGCCGGTGAAGCCCGGCGCGACCGTGAGCCCAGGGGTATGCGCGTTCGGGTCGCGCGCGAGCGGCGTGGTCTGAGCCAACCCGGTGCGCAGGTCGATCACCTGCACGTAGGAAGACGACCCGATCAACGCGAACCATCGACCATCCGGACTGAACGCGGCGTCGACGACCCCGTCGCGCGGCTCGCGGGTGTAGGTCCGCTGCACCGTACCGTCGAGCGCGGAGTACGCCGTGATCACGGCATCGCCGACCGTGAGGAGCGTCGCTCCATCGGCGGAACGGAACGCGCGGTAGACGAAGGGATCGACCGCGCCGTCGATGCGGCCCACGATCCTGCCTGTGGGATCAACACCGACGAGCGTCGTGAGACGCTCCGTGCGCGCGGCGTCCAGCTCGGACGTGCTGATCCAGGCGACCTGCGCGGCCGCGCTGGTCCGCGTGATCGGCTGTGGGACCGGCTGCGGCAGGGTCACCTTCTGCGTGCCTGACGCGCTCGGCGAGGCGACACCCGTCGTCGGCGACGCCTGCTGCTGGCGGAACGTCGAGAGCTCACGGCCGGCGTACAGCGCAGCGACCGCCACGATGACCGCCGCGAGCGTCACGGCGACCGAGCGCCGGGGCGAGCGCGATGGTGACCGACGCAAGCCGTCGAACGGCGGGACCGCCACCGAACGCGGGCGCCCGAGGAGCTGCCGCATCCGCTCCTCGTCACGCTCGTCGTCACTCACGGCTGGCGTCCCTGCCGGTCATAGGCCGCGAGGAACGCACGCCGGCCGCGCGCAATGCGGGACTTGACGGTCTCCTCGCTCCGGCCGACCAGCCCCGCGATCTCCGCGCGGGTGAACCCGTGGGCGTAATGCAGCACGAGCGCGGCCGCCTGGTCGGCGGAGATCGAGCGCATCGCGTCGCGGACGGCGAGTGCCTCGACGTCCGGAACGCCTTCGGTCGATCGCTCCGTCCCCGCGAACGGCACGAAGGCGATGAGCCGAGCCCGCCGCAGGCGTTTGATCGCCAGACGGGTCCCGATGCGGAACAGCCACGCGCGGGCCTTCGTCGGCTCGCGCAGCGCCCGTTCGTCACGCATCCCGGCGATGAACGTGTCCTGCATCAGATCCGTCGCGGCCTCCCGGTCTCCGGTCAGCCTCCAGAGGTAGCCGACCAGCTCTGCGGCGTGCGCGGCGTAGAGCTCCCGCCACGCCAGCGGGCTCTTCCGGCCCGCCGCTTTCGCGGCTTCATCTCGCACGTCTCTAAGCATGTATGGGCCGCGAGACCGGCGAAACGGGTGCATGGCGCACTTCCTGCTCCTACAACGTTCCGATGCTAGAGTCGCGGCCCGTGTACGAACGCCCCGGATATGGCACGCTCATCGGCCGGATCCGTAACAACGTGCGGACCTACATCCGCAAACAGATCGAGCTGCCCAAGCAGGAGATCGCCGAGATCATCAAGGCGAACCTGAACGCCGCGAAGTGGTTCGGGATCGCCCTCGCGTTCGTCTTCCTGGCACTCATCGCGTTCGCCGTCTTCGTCATCGGGCTCATCGCGATCTGGCTGCCGCTCTGGGCCTCGGCGCTCATCGCGCTCGTGCTGTTCGGAGCCATCGCGGCGCTCCTCGGGTACGGCGGCTACAAGCGACTGGAGCTGCGGGGACCGACCCGGTCGATCCAGTCGATAAAGGAGACGGTGCGATGGGCGAAAGCCCGAGTGCTCGGACGGAACGCGAGCTAGCTGACCTCCGGCGCAAGATCGACGACGACGTCGACGCGCTCGTCGAGCGCGCGAAGTCGGATATCGATCCGCGCAACCTCGTGCGCCGTCAGCCGGTCGCGGCGTTCGGCACGCTCGGCTCTGTTGCGGCCCTGGCCGGCGTGACCATCGCGAAGAAGGTCCGCGACGCGCGGCGCAAGACGCCGGACTCGGAGATCGAGCGCATCGCCGAGCGGCTCGGCGGGCGCGTCGACCGCCTCAAGGGTCGCGCCCGGAAGCGCTTCCGCGAGTCCCTCCGCAAGGAGATCGCCGACGTGCAGGACGAGCAGCGCGGGCCGAAAGAGGCGCTCTGGGGGGCGGGCATGGCCGCGATCACCGCCGCGGCGACAGCCTTCGCGCAGCGGTTCGCCGGACGGTTCGCCGGCGACGATACCGAGGACGGCCGGCCCCGCCAGTAGGTGGCGGACCTCGCGGCCTTCTTGGCGGACCTGACCCCTGCCGCGTCGGAGGACTGGCACTGGCCGACCATCAGCCAGGACTTCCACGTCATCGGCTACCTCACGGCGGCCGCACCGCCGCTCGATCTCGTCGTGTCGGTGCGGGCGATCGTCCGTCGCGGCACGGACGTCTTCGTCTTCGAGTCGGAGGGCGAGACCCACGCGATCCCGGGCGGGCGCCGCGAGCCCGGTGAGTCGCCCGACGCCGCGCTCGTGCGCGAGATCCGCGAGGAGACCGGCTGCGCGATCGTCGGCACGCCGCGGCCGCTGGGCGTTCTGCATCTGCGCAACCTCTCGCCGCAACGTCACGACCCGAAGTACAAGTACCCGTACCCGGACACGCTGCAATGGGTGTTCGTCGCCGAGGTGAGCGGCGACGCGACCCCGTCAGACGATCCGTTCGTCGACAACGGACGCTTCGTGCCTGTTGACGAGGCCCTGGAGCTGCTCGCGTCGCCGGCCGAGCGCCTGTTCGTGAAGGCAGCGCTCGCTAGCTGATCAGCAGGAACCCCGCGAACATCACCGACAGTCCGACCAGGTTCGCGAGCTCGAGGACGCCGGATGCACCGGTGAAGGTGGCGGTGCCGCCGGCCGCGACGATGAGCACACCGACGGCGATGACCACGTTCGCGATCGCGCGCCGACCGTTGTGCCGCCTGCGAAGGAAGACCCAGGCGGACCAGAGCGCCCCGCCGACGAGGATGATGCTGCCCACGCCGCTGCCGACACCGGCGAGGATCCGCGCGAGCGAGCCGTTCGGGAAGCCGCGGCCACTGTCCGCGGCAGCCGTCAGGTCCACGGGCGCCGCGACGACCGCGTACGCCGCCGCGAGCGACAGAAGCGCCGCCGCCACGAGCGAGATGTCGGCCCAGCGCCGCGGCGCGAGCAGGTACAGCGTCCCGAGCGCGAGCCAGGCCACGTTGAGGATCGCGCCGAACAGGTAGAAGAACCGGTACTCGGTCTCGGTCGTGCCGCCGCTCCGCGCGAGGTAGCCGGCGAACGCGGCGATCGCGAACATCGCGAAGCCGGTCGTCCACATGAGCTGATAGGCGCGGCGGTGCGCGCCGTACTGGCGAAGGACCACGGCCGCGAACGCGGTCGCCACGATCGCCGTCACCAGGGGGATGTAGAGCACGACCAAATGCTGGCTCGCTTACTCGGGCTGCGCAACGCGGTCACCTAGATTTGCGGCGGTTCCGAAGGGCCAGTGCGGCCGATCCCGCGAGAAGAAGGATGCCGGAGCTCAGCGGGATCGCGGTCGCACCACCGAGCGCGACCGCGACCGCCGTCGCGACCGCAGGGTCGCGCGGCCCGGCGCCCGCGAGCGCGGAGCTGAGAT
>JALYLX010000105.1 GCA_030773995.1 Chloroflexota bacterium | reverse complement strand
GCTCGGACGTGCTGCGCGTGTCTGACCTCACCGCGCGACTCACGACGGTACGCGCGTCCGATCCCGGAGCGGTCGCCTCCGCGCTCGCGAACCGGAAGCGTGGACGGATCGAGTTCCCTCGCAAGATGTTCCTCATCGCGGCCGACCACACCGCCCGGGGCGTGATGGCCGCCGGCGGCGACGGGCGGGCGATGGCCGATCGGGGCGAGCTGTTGTCGCGCCTCCAATTGGCGCTGTCGCGTCCGGAAGTCGACGGGCTGCTCGCGACCGCGGACATCGTCGACGATCTCGCGCTCCTCGGAGCGCTCGATGGGATGATCGTGTTCGGCTCGATGAATCGCGGTGGGCTTGCCGGGTCGGTCTTCGAGCTGGACGATCGCTTCACCGGCTACACGGCGTCGGCGATCGCCAGGGACGGCCTCACTGGCGGCAAGATGATGCTGCGTGTCGCGGACGACGATCCCGCGACGGTGCGGACGATGCAGGCCTGCGCCGTGGCGATCGACGAGCTGGGCGGGCTCGGGCTGCCGGCGATGATCGAGGTCTTCGCGTCGCGCACGGTGGATGGCAAGACGACGAACGACATGTCAGTCGACGCGACGATGCGCGCGATCGCGGTCGCCTCCGGGCTCGGCGGCAGCTCGGCCCACGTCTGGCTGAAGCTGCCGGTCGTCGACGAACAGGAACGGCTGCTGTCTGCGACCACCCTTCCCGTCGTGCTGCTTGGCGGCGATCCCGGCCGGGACGAGGAAGCTCGCGAGGTGACGTACGCGAAGTGGGCGAGGGCGATGGAGCTGCCGCAGGTGCGTGGCCTCGTCGCCGGCCGCACCCTCCTGTACCCGCCGGGCGGCGACGTCGGTGCCGCCGTCGATGCGGCCGCGGCGATCGTCCGGACGGGCGTGCGCGCATGAAGCGACTGACGATGGCCCAGGCGCTCGTGCGATTCCTCGCGCAGCAGTACGTCGAGCGCGACGGGGTCGAGCAGCGCTTCTTCGCCGGCTGCTGGGGCATCTTCGGCCACGGGAACGTCGCCGGGATCGGCCAGGCGCTCGCCCAATACCCGGAGGCGCTCCGCTACCACCAGGCTCGGAACGAGCAGTCGATGGTCCACATCGCCGTCGGCTACGCGCGCATGAAGGACCGGCTCGCGACGTTCGCCTGCACGTCGTCGATCGGTCCGGGTGCGACGAACCTCGTCACCGGGGCCGCGCTCGCGACGGTGAACCGGTTGCCCGTGCTGCTGCTCCCGGGCGACGTCTTCGCCGCGCGCGCTCCGGATCCGGTGCTGCAGCAGCTCGAGGTGCCGTCGCGTGGTGACGTGACCGTGAACGACACGCTGCAGGCGGTCTCGAAGTACTGGGACCGCATCACGCGCCCGGAGCAGATCGTTCCCGCCGCGCTCACCGCGATGCGCGTCCTCACCGATCAGGCGGAGACCGGCGCGGTCACGCTCGCGCTGCCGCAGGACGTGCAGGCCGAGGCGTTCGACGTCCCCGACGAGTTCCTCGCGAAACGGGTCTGGCACATCGAACGACGTCCACCGGATGGCGCGGCGTTCGGGCGCGCGATCGAGCTCATCAACGCCGCACGGCGGCCGGTCATCGTCGCCGGCGGCGGCGTTATCTACAGCGGTGCGACGGCCGCGCTCCGTGCGTTCGCCGAGCGGAGCGGCATCCCCGTGGCCGAGACGCAGGCCGGCAAAGGGTCGATGCCCTACGACCATCCGCTCGCGCTCGGCGCGACCGGCGCCACCGGGACGTTCGCCGCCAATCGCGTCGCGCGCGACGCGGATCTCGTCATCGGCATCGGGACGCGGTGGACCGACTTCACGACCGCGTCGAAGACGCTGTTCGAGGGCGCGAGCGTCCGGTTCATCAATCTGAACGTTGCGAGCGTCGATGCGTTCAAGCTCAACGGTCTGCCGCTCCTCTGCGACGCGCGCGCGGGGCTCGAGGCGCTCGCGGCGGCGGAGTGGGTGATCGACGAGCGCTATCGCACGAAGGCCGAGAAGCTCCATGCCGAATGGGACCAGGAAGTGACCAGGCTCTATGCGCTGGACCAGACGCCGCCGGCGCAGAGTGCGGTCATCGGCGCGGTGAACGCGGCCAGCGAGCCACAGGACGTCGTCGTGTCCGCGGCCGGCTCGATGCCCGGCGAGCTCCACACGCTCTGGCGGACGCGCGACCCGAAGGGCTACCAGGTCGAGTACGGCTACTCGTGCATGGGGTACGAGATCCCAGGTGGCATCGGCGCCAGGCTCGCGGCCCCCGATCGCGACGTCTTCGTGCTGGTCGGCGACGGCTCGTACCTCATGTCGCCGGGCGAGCTCACCACTGCGATCTCGGAGGGCGCCAAGCTCATCATCGTGCTCGTCGACAACCACGGGTTCGCGTCGATCGGCAGCCTGTCGCGGTCGCTCGGCACGAACGGATTCGGCACGACGTCGGAGCTCGCGATCGACTTCGTCGCGAACGCGGCGAGCCTGGGTGCGCGCGCGATCCGCGCGAAAACGATGGCCGACCTGCGGGCCGCGCTGCAGGACGCCAAGCGCGCGACCGAGACGACCGTGATCGTGATCGAGACGGATCCCCTGGTCAGCGTGCCGACCTACGAATCCTGGTGGGAGGTCGTACCGGCCGAGGCCTCCGAGCAGGATGGCGTGCGCAAGGCACGCCAGGACTGGTCCGCGAACAAGAAGCGCCAGCGCCGCCACATCTAGTGGACCTGCTCATCCGCGGCGGCGCGCCGAACCGCGATGGGACGCTCATCGCGGTCACGCCGCGGCGCGCGAACTGGCGGTACGTCGGCTTCGAGGCGGTGCGATTGGCGCCGGGCGCGACGCGCACGTGGAAGCTGGTCGATCGCGAAGCGTGCGTGGTCCTGCTCGGCGGAGGATGCGAGCTCCGGGTCGGCGGCGAGACGTTGGACGCCTCAGATGGCCGCGCGTCGCCGTTCGACGGTCCGCCCCACGCCGTGTACGCCCCGCCGGGCACCGAGATCACCGCGACCGCGCGAGACGGCGGGGCCGAGCTCGCGATCGGAAGCGCGCCGGCGACGAAAGGCGCGACGGTCCAGCTCTTCCGTCCGTCGGACGCGCGGCTCGAGGTGCGGGGCAGCGGGAACATGGAGCGGCGCATCCACCACCTGCTGATGGAGGATCGCGACGCGGAGCGGCTGTTGCTCACCGAGGTCGTGACGCCTCAGGGCCACTGGTCCAGCTATCCACCGCACAAGCACGACACCGACGACCCGCCGCGCGAGACCCAGCTCGAGGAGACGTACTACTACCGGCTGCGCGATCCGGAGCGTGGCTTCGCGATCCAGCGCGTCTACACGGCGGACCGCTCGCTCGACGAGAGCGTGGCGGCCCGAGATGGCGACCTCGTGCTCGTGCCGCGCGGGTTCCATACGGTGTCGGCGCCACCGGGCTACGAGGTGTACTACCTGAACGTGATGGCTGGCCCGCGCCGCGAATGGAAGGTGACGTTCGACCCGGACCACGAGCGCCTTCGCGGGTAGGAGATGAGATGGCTGAGCTGACGAATCGCGAGGTCGTCGAGCGCTTCATGCAGTCACAGTCGGCGCGCGACCTTGACCTGCAGGACCAATGGCTTGCCGAAGACATCGTTGAGGACTACCCGCAGTCGGGCGAGCGCATGCGGGGCCGGGCCAACCGTCGAGCGACGATCGAGAAATATCCGGGCCGCGCCGAGCGTGAGTTCGGCCCGGGGAAGGGGCGGGTCGTGGGTGGTGAGGATCAGTGGGTCCTGACGCCGCAGCTGAGCCTCATGAAGGTCAAGGGGTCCGGCGACCACTTCACCGGCGTCGGCATGATCACGTATCCCAACGGCGAGAGCTGGCACATCGTCCAGCTGATCGAGGTGCACAACGGGAAGATCTCGCGGCTCATCACGTACTTTGCCGCGCCATTCGAGCCTGCCGCGTGGCGGGCGAAGTGGGTCGAGCGCATGCCGCAGGAGTAGCCGGGCTCATTCAGCGCGGCGTCGACTCGCGAGCCGCCGGAGTGACGCTGAGCGCGTACGGGCCGCCCGCCCGCGTGAGCGACGCGATCTCGCGAGGACTGAACAGCCGCGGCCGCAGCGCATCGAGGGCCATACGGTGCGCGGCCTCGATCCCATCGAGCGCGGCGCGCCGGAGCTCCGGCGGCGCCTCCTGCTGCGACCCCGCGGATTCGTAGCCGGCGTGACCCATGTACGCGCCTACCACCGTCTGAAGGGGTTCTGCAGGCAGCCAAGTGGCGAGCTCGGGCAGGAGTCGATCGAAGCTCGAGCGCCCCAGCGGTAGGAAGCTGCCGTAGTCGCGGGCGACGACGATGTTCATGCGATTGATGATGAGCTCGAAGTACACCGCGCGGCCGGCGTTCATTGCTTGGCGCGCGAACTGCCGGCGCTGCATGTAGACGCCGACCATCAGCCAGCCCAGCACGCCGACGGCGGCGCCGATGATCCCCGGCAAGAACCGATCGAGCTCGGCCACGGCGGTATTGTGCGCGGCGTGCCCGCAGATCCGAAGCGCACGCACGCCGACGCCCGGCTGCGCGACGAAAAGATCGCCTGGCTCACGACGGTCCGCCGCGACGGCCAGCCCCAGAGCAGCCCGGTGTGGTTCCTCTATGCCGACGGGGAGATCGTGGTGTACAGCCGCCCGACGACCCAGAAGGTCCGCAACGTACAGGCGAACAGAAAGGTCGCCGTTCATCTGCGCGACATCGACGACGGCGCGGACGTCGTCTCCATCGAGGGTGAAGCCGTCGTCGACGACCACTACCCGCAGGCAGCGTCGGTCCCGGCGTACGTCGAGAAATACCGGTCGATGATCGCCGACCTACGGATGGATCCGGCGAGCTTCGCGAGGGCCTACTCGGTGCCGATCCGGATCCGTCCGCTTCGGGTGCGGATCGAGTAGTCCCGATGCCGCAGCCATCCGTCCGGTTGACGCAGCAAAATGCTCAATGCTAGGTTGAGTATCAACGTGCCACTTACAAAAAGTCCCATCGCCGTTGACCAGCTCGAGGTGCTGATGGCCGAAGTTCGTCGGCTCGGCCTGGAGTCGAGCTCGGCATGGAGCGAGACCGACCTTACCCTCACCCAGATGCGGGCCCTCTCGATCATCCAGCTGCGGCAGCCGACGACGGTCAGCGCCCTTTCCGAGCTCATGGGGATGAGTCTTGCGAGCGGGTCCGCCCTCGCGGACCGGCTCGTTCGCGCCGGACTGCTCAAGCGCCGTCACGATGCTGATGATCGGCGCCAGGTTCTGCTCGAGCTCGAAGCCGATGGGTCTGCATTGCTGCACAAGATCGAAAAACGTTCGCGCGCGAAGATCCGCCGAGCGCTCGCGGCCATGGAGCCGCACGAGCGAGACGCGCTCGCAACGGCGCTCGGCGCATTCGTGCGCATCCTGCGCGATGAGAGTGGAAAACCGTCATGAGCACGGCACGATCGGCGTTCGATCACGTTCGGTGACTGACGCTGCGGCCGGCACCGAGCTCGTCATCGAGACGGACGGTCTGACCAAGCGCTACGGCGACGTCGTTGCCGTCGACCAGCTTTCGCTCCACGTCCCCAAGGGCGGCGTCTTCGGCTTCCTCGGCCCGAACGGCTCGGGCAAGACCACGACGATGGGCGTGCTGCTCGGGTTGGTCCAGCGGACGGCCGGCGAGGCGCGCATCTTCGGCGATCCGGTCGGCCACGCCGAGACGCTGCGCCGGATCGGCGCGATGGTCGAGTCGCCGACCTTCTATCCGTACCTCTCCGGTCGGGCCAACCTCCGCTACTTCCAGGGCATCGGGCGTCGCGGCGTGCCTGCCGACATCGATCGCCTGCTCGACCTGGTCGACCTCGGTAAGCGCGCGGACAGCAAGTACGCCACCTACTCGCTCGGGATGAAGCAGCGACTCGGGATCGCGTGCGCGCTCCTTGGCGATCCGGAGCTCGTCTTTCTCGACGAGCCGACGAACGGGCTCGATCCCGCGGGCGTGGTCGAGGTCCGCGAGCTCATCCGCGATCTCGGGAAGGGCGGCCGGACGATCGTCCTCTCGAGCCACCTGCTCGCCGAGACGGAGCTCGTCTGCGACCACGTCGCCGTGCTGTCGCGCGGCAAGCTCATCGTCCAGGGCAGCATCAAGGACCTGCTTCGCGAGCACGACTCCTTCTGGCTCGGCACGACCGACGACGCCGCGGCCGCGCCACTCCTATCCGCGATGGCTGCGGTCGAGCGCGTCGTGCCGGGCGAAGGCGAGCTCGTCGTCACCGCGCCTCCAGCGCGCACGGCGGAGATCACTCGGGCGCTCGCCGACGCCGGGATCTACGTCACGAAGCTCGTCCCGATCCACCGCACCCTCGAGAGCTTCTTCATGGAGATCACCGGCACCGATCCGACGACCGGGCGGGGGCTGCCGTGATCGGGAGGATCGCCAACCTCGCGGTCTGGGAGTGGTTCAAGCTCCGGCGCCGCTGGATGGTCTGGATCCTGCTCGTCTTCGCGATCCTGTTCGCGCAGCTCGCGGTATGGGGCTCATTCTTCTCGTACCAGAACCTCCAGAGCACCGGCGGTGAGATCACCGTTCCGGCGACCCTGCAGTCGCAGCAGGGTCGTCCGCCGCGCACGCTCGCGTGCAACGATCTCCTCTCCGCGGATCCCACCCGGCAGCCGGCCGATCTCGATGCGCAGGTCCTCGACGGGATGCGGGCGCAGTGCCGGGTCCAGGCAGCGTCGCAGCCGCAACGGCTCCAGCGCGCATACGAGAACGTCACGCTGCCGGGGAGCATCCCACTGGCGCTCGGGACGCTCCAGACGCTCGGTCTGATCCTCATCGCCGTGCTCACGGCGTCCGCGATCGGGATCGACTACGGCGCCGGCACGCTGCGATCGGTGCTCGTCCAGGGAACGGGCCGGTGGCCCTACCTCGCGGCGAAGCTCGTCACGCTCGTCCTGCTGGCGGGGCTCGGGCTCCTCGTCGCCACGGCGACGATCGTCATCAGCAGCAGCATTGCCGAACGGCTCGTGGCCGCACCCGCGGGCGGGTCCAGCGCGACGTGGTCGGCCGCGGGCATCGCGCTGTGGAAGGCGTGGCTGTCGTTGATCCCGTACATCACGCTCACAGCGTTCGTGACCGTGCTCGCGCGGTCATCGGCCGCCGGCATGGCCATCGGGCTCGGCTATTACTTCGCCGAACAGATCCTCGTCGCGCTGCTTTCGAACTTCTTCAGCTGGTTCGCCACCGTCGCGGACTACTTGCCCGTCCATAGCATTTCCGCGTGGACCGGCGGTACCGGTTTCGGTGTCCCGGCCGCCCCGGCCGATCTCGCCCACGCCGGGTTCGTGCTCGTCGCGTACACGCTCGTCATGGGCGCCCTTGCCTTCTGGATCTTCCACCGTCGCGACGTCCAGGGAGCGACCGGCGGGGGCTGATCCTCGACGC
The DNA here is from genome assembly GCA_030773995.1 of Chloroflexota bacterium. Lineage (GTDB taxonomy): Bacteria > Chloroflexota > Limnocylindria > P2-11E > P2-11E > UBA4735. The sequence goes on along the minus strand of JALYLX010000105.1, from coordinate 4,832 downwards.
AGCTGAGGCTACCGCCGCGGCGCGTAGGAGAGCAGCACGTTGCCGTTCTTGAACGTGCGCGTGCGCAGCAGCTGCAGCCCGAGGTCCGACCCGAGCCCGTGCAGGACCGGCTTGCCGGTACCGAGGGCGATCGGATTCACCATGAATCGGTACTCGTCGATGAGATCCTGCGCGGCGAGGCTGGCCGCCAGATCGGAGCTGCCGATGAGGAGCGCGTCCTTCTCGATGCCCGGCTCGCGTTTCAGGGCCGCGATCGCGTCCAGGTCACGCACGAGGCGGGTGTTGCTCCAGTCGGCGCGATCGAGCGTCTTCGATACGACGATCTTGGACAGGCCGTTCATCTTGCCCGCGACGATCGGGTCCGCCGCGATGGCTTCCGGCGTCGGCCAGTACCGGATCATCCCCTCGTACGTCTTGCGGCCGAACACGAGCGTGTCCATCCGCTCGAGCTGCTCGATGGCGAAGTCATTGAACTCGTCGTCCGTGTTGTGCCAGTCGATCTCCCACGGGCCGCGCTCGTACAGGCCGTTCGCCGTGGTCATCATGAAGAACAGGAGCTTCTTCATCGACCACCCTTGAGCGCGCTCTTCACGAGCGCGGGGATCTCGCTCGGCGCGGTCGCGACCGGGATCCCGGCCGCCTCGAACGCGGCGACCTTGGATTCGGCGGTCCCGGAATTCCCCGAGACGATCGCGCCGGCGTGACCCATGCGCTTGCCGGGCGGCGCCGAGCGGCCGGCGATGAACGCGACGGCCGGCTTCTTGCCGAACGCGCGCATGTACTCGGCCGCGTGCTCCTCGGCGCTGCCGCCGATCTCGCCGACGATGACGATGACCTCGGTGTCGGGATCCTCGTTGAGGTAGCGGACCGCGTCCGGGGTGGGGAGGCCGATGATCGGATCGCCCCCGATGCCGATGCAGGTCGTCTGGCCAAGACCGGACTTCGTGAGCAGGTCGGCGATCTCGTACGTGAGCGTTCCGCTGCGTGACACGAACCCGACCGGCCCGGTCGAGAAGTTCTCAGCCGGCATGATCCCCACTTTCGCTGTGCCCGGCGAGATGAGCCCCGGGCAGTTCGGCCCGACGAGCACGCTCGTCGACCGCTCGAGCACGGAGGCGATCGTGAGCATCTCGTGCACCGCGATGCCCTCAGTGATCGCGACGACGAGATCGAGCTCGGCGTCGAGCGCTTCGAGGATCGCGTCGGGCGCGCCCGCCGCCGGGACGAAGATGATCGAGCTGTTCGCGCCGGTCGCGTCGACGGCCTGCGCGATGGTATCGAAGAGCGGGATGCCGTCCTGTTTCGTCCCGCCCTTGCCCGGCTTCGCGGCGCCGACGACCATCGTGCCGTACTCGATCATGCGCGCCGCGTGAAACCCGCCTTCGCGGCCAAGCCCTTGGACGAGCAGGCGCGTCTCGGCGCCGACGAGCACGCTCACCGGGCGAGCCGAACAGCTTCCGTGGCCGCCTCGTCCATCGTCGCGCGCGAGACGAGCGGCGCGCCGTCGAGGAGCGCGCGTCCCGCCTCGGCCTCGGTGCCCGACAGCCGGATCACGAGCGGGACCTTCGGCTTCGTGTCATGCAGCACCGCGAGGATGCCTTTTGCCACCTCGTCGCCGCGGGTGATCCCGCCGAAGATGTTGATGAAGACGCTCTTCACCTTCGGATTCGCGAGCACGATCTCCAGCGCGGCCTTCACGACGGATTCCTTTGCTCCGCCGCCGACATCGAGGAAGTTCGCCGCGTGTCCGCCGGCGTTCTTCACCGCGTCGAGCGTGCTCATGACGAGGCCCGCGCCGTTGCCGATGATCCCGACCTCGCCGTCAAGCTGCACGTAGCTGAAGCCGAGGGCCTTCGCGCGCTCCTCCTGCTCCTCGTTGGGTTGGGTCTCCTTCAGCGCCGCGAGCTCGGGCTGGCGGTAGAGCGCGTTGTCGTCCACCTCGAGCTTCGCATCGCCGGCGACCACGGAGCCGTCCTGCTGGATGAAAAGCGGATTGATCTCGATGGTCATCGCGTCGGTCGCGCGGAACACGGCGTACAGCTCGCGGGCGATCGTCGCGATCGCATCGCGCTGCGCGTCGGGCACGCCGGCCGCGAAGCACAGGCCGCGCGCGGCGTAGGGCTGCAGGCCGAGCAGCGGATCCGGCCAGCCACGCGCGATCTTCTCGGGCTGCGTCGCAGCGACCTCTTCGACGTCCATCCCGCCCACGGTCGACAGCATCACGACCGCGCGCCGGCGATCGCGGTCGATTGTGACGCCGAGGTACAGCTCCTTGGCGATCTGGGCGGCGCGCTCCACGTACACGCGGCGGACGGTGAAGCCCTTGATGTCCATCCCGAGGATCGCTTGCGCGGCGGACTTCGCCTCGGCCGCGGTCTTCGCGAGCTTCACCCCGCCGGCCTTTCCGCGTCCGCCGACGTGAACTTGCGCCTTCACGACCACCGGCAGCCCGAGCGCCGTCGCCGCAGCTTCGGTTTCGGCCGGAGTCGTCGCGACCTGTCCGTCCGGGATCGCGATGCCGACGCGCGCGAGCACCTGTTTTGCCTGGAATTCGTGGAGCTTCACGGGCTTCGGACTCTATCGTTTCCGCCCATGCGGCGCGTCGTGGTTGGCGGTGGAACCAACGCGGGAAAGACAACGTTCTCGCGCGCCATCGCGAAGCGGATGGGCGTGCCGGTCATCGAGCTCGACTCGCTGTTCCACGGTCCGAACTGGACGCCGACACCCACGGGTGTCTTCCGTCAGCGCATCCTCGATGCGACGAGCGGGGATGCCTGGGTGATCGACGGCAATTACTCGGCAATCCGCGACGTCACGTGGGGACGCGCTGACACGTTCATTTGGCTGGATCCGTCGGCGCCGCTCGTGCTCGGGCGGCTCTTCAAGCGCACGAATCAACGGATCCGCAGCCGCGAGGAGCTGTGGAACGGCAATCGCGAGTCGTTCCGCAACGCGTATCTGTCACTCGACTCGCTATACCTCTGGGTCTTCCGATCGCACTGGACGCGCCGCCGCACCTGGCCGGACATCCTCGCGCAGCCGGAGTACCGGCATCTCGTGGTCCACCGCTTCCGCACCCCTGACGAGGCCGAGCGCTGGCTCAAGGGAGTGGTGTCGGTGCCGGATGCGCGTATATAAGGAGGAGTGAGCGGCCGAACGATCGCTGTGAGCCTGGCGCGCTCGCAGGCCGCCGACGCCGGGCGCCGCTTCGATTGGGTCGTCATCGCCGCGATCACGTGGTTGCTCGGCGGCTTGTACGCCGACGGTTGGGCCCATAGCAACGGACTGCCCGACAGCTTCTGGACGGTGTGGCACGCGATCTTCTACTCGGGCTTCGCCGCCTGCGCCGCTGTGCTCCTCGGTGCGGTCGCGCTCCGCCGGGCAGCCGCGCCGAGCTGGCGTGCGGCGATCCCGCGCGGCTACCTTGCCTCGGTCGTGGGCGTCGCGGTCTTCGCGGTCGGAGGGATGGCCGACACCGCGTGGCACACCGCGTTCGGGGTCGAGGTCGGCAACGACATCCTGCTGAGCCCGAGCCACATGCTCCTCGGCATTGGGATGTTCCTCATCGTGAGCGGGCCGTTCGTCGCCGAGGTACGCCGCGACGACGACAGTGGATCGCTCGCGCGCCGGTTGCCGATGGTCCTGTCCCTCGTGGCGATCTTCGCGCTCCTCACGTTCTTCACGCTGTACAGCGGCCCCTACTCGAATTTCCTCGGCGCTTCGGGCAACGGAACGACGAGCGATCGCGTGTTCCGCGGGCTGCTCGGGATGTTCCTCTTCAGCATCTTCATCAGCGGTCTGCTCCTCATGGCCCTCAGCCGGACGGCTCTCCCCGTCGGTGCGGTCACCCTGATCCTCGGGCTCGACGGCGTCGCGATGATCCTCGCCGGCAGCCGCAACACGCCGCTCGACGTGCAGCTCGTCTTCAGCGGCGTCGCGATCGGAGCGGGCGTCGTGGGCGACCTGCTCCTCTGGCGACTGCGTCCATCGGCCGCCCGCCCGCTCACGCTCCGGACCATCGCGGCCGCCGTCCCGGTCGCCTACTTCGTCCTGTACTTCGCCGCCGTCTACGTCCGCTACGGGTTCGGCTGGACCTTCACGTTCGTCTCGGGCTCGGTGATCGCGTGTGGCGTCATCGGTCTGCTGCTCAGCTTCGTCGCGCTCCCGCCCGCTCCGGCGGCCAACTAGCCAGCGACCACCTGGGCGAGGATCCGGATGCCCAGAGCAATGACGACGCCGTTCGCGACGATCGTCAGGACCGTGCGCGCGTTCGGGCTCAGCCGGCCGTGGAGCGAGCCGCTCGGGACCGCCAGGATCGCGTGCCACGTGAGCGACGCGGCGAACACGCCGCCGATGAACGCGACCGCGTCGTTCAGCACCGCGCCGGCGAAGCCGAACGCGACCGCGACGAAGTAGGCGAGCGTCGCCGGGTTCACCAGCGTGATCGCGATGAAGCGCGCGTAGGTCGCCACCAGGTCACGCGCATCCGGCGATCCAACGGCCGGCGCCTCGTGCCGCGCGCTGACGATGCCGCGCACACCGAGGCCGACGAGGACGAGCCCGGTCGCGACGCGCAGCGGCGGATCGATCGCGCCGAGGAGCGGCACGACCGCCGCACCGGCCAGCACGGCGACGACGCAGTACGCGCCGTCGACCGTCGCGGTGCCCCAACCGGCCGCGAGCGCAGAGGGGAACCCGCGCTGCAGCCCGATCCGCACGATGAGCGACGTCACCGCGCCCGGAGGCATCGCGATCGCGAGGCCGGCGATGAGGCCCGTGAGAAGCGAGGACACATGCGAAACCTACGTCGTGCGGCCGGGCCCGGCTTCGCC
>JALYLX010000104.1 GCA_030773995.1 Chloroflexota bacterium | reverse complement strand
CCCGCGCCGGGTCCGAACACCCCGTCCTCCTCGATCAGCCCTCGGCGCCGAGCGCATTGCCCCGCACGCTCGCGCCGATGCGGCCGCGGCTCGCGGCCGAAGGGTTCAACTCGCCGGATCACCTCTTCGAGCTGAAGTGGGACGGGATCCGAGCCCTCGTTTCGAACGACGTGGCCGGCCTGCGGATCGTCGACCGCAACGGCGGCGATCTGCTGCCGGCGGTGCCGGAGCTGCGATCGCTACGCCTGCCCGAGGGCACACTCCTCGATGGCGAGATCATCGTGTGCGATTCACGCGGCCGCCCGAGCTACGACCTCCTCGTCGGACGGCTCGGTCCGAAGGCAAGCAAGCGTGGCAAGGGCCCACTGTTCGTCGCATTCGATCTCCTCTACGACGGGCACCGGCCGTTGCTGGGGCTGGCCCTCGAGGAGCGACGCCGGCGTCTTCTCGGACGGGATCTTTTGCAAAAGGGGCTCGTGGTGCCCGAGCACCTCGAGAACGATGGCGAGCCGTTCCTCGACGTTGTCGCGGAGTACGAGCTCGAGGGCGTCGTGGCGAAGCGCCGCGACGGCCGGTACGTGCCGGGCTCGCGCAGCGCCGACTGGCTGAAGTGCCTCGTCTCCCCGCGGGCCGACGTCGTCATCGGCGGGCTCGTGCTGGACGAGCGACGCGGCGCGCGAGCCCTGCTGTGCGGCTGGATGAACGACAACGGCGCGCTCACGTACGCCGGCGAGGCGTACGTGCCTCCGTACCTCGGCGAATGGGTCGACGCCGCGACGCGGAGCTTCCGCACGGATGGCTCGCCATTCCTCGGACCGTTCCCGCTCCGTCCGGGAATGGTCTGGCTCCGGCCGACGCTCGTCGCGATCGTCGATCACGAGAGCGTGGAGCGCGACGTGCTTGTCGACGCGCGATTTCGCGCCCTGCGGTTCGATGGGCGCATGGACGACTGCCGAAACGAGGAGCCGGTCGAGGTGCCGGAGTATCCGCCGACAGGCGGGCCGGACCGTCCGCGCCTCATCCTCATCCATTCCCTGCCGTTTCGGTTCGATTAGCGGCTGCCTTACCGCCGGGACGGCGAACGCCGTCCCCGGCTGCCCTACAATTGGAAAAACCCCGGAGGTCAGCGCCCGTGCCGAAGTTCGTGTTCGTGACCGGAGGGGTCACCTCCTCGCTGGGTAAGGGCATCACCGCTGCGTCGCTTGGTCGCATCCTCGCGGCCCGCGGCCTCTCGGTCGCCTCGCTGAAGATGGACCCCTACCTCAACGTCGACCCCGGGACGATGTCTCCGTACCAGCACGGCGAGGTGTTCGTCACCGAGGACGGCGCCGAGACGGACCTCGACCTCGGCCACTACGAGCGCTTCATCGACCGCAACGTCACCCGCGCGTCCAACCTCACGACCGGCCAGATCTACAACGCCGTCATCGCGAAGGAACGGCGCGGCGATTATCTCGGCGCGACCGTGCAGGTCATCCCCCACGTGACGAACGAGATCAAGTCGCGCATCCATCGGGTCGCGCGCGAGGCCCAGGCCGAGGTCGTGGTCGTCGAGGTCGGCGGCACGGTCGGCGACATCGAGTCGCTGCCCTACCTCGAGGCGATCCGCCAGTTCCGCAACGACGTGGGCCGCCAGAACGTCATGTACATCCACCTCACGCTGCTCCCGCGCGTCGTCGGCGGCGAGCTGAAAACGAAACCGACGCAGCACTCGGTGAAGGAGCTGCGGTCCATCGGTATCCAGCCTGACGTGATCATCGCGCGGGCCGACGTACCGATCGACGACGAGCTGCGCGAGAAGATCGCGTTGTTCTGCGACGTGAAGGTGGACAACGTGGTGTCCGAGCCGGATGCCTGGTCCATCTACGCCGTACCGCTCATGCTCGAGGAATCCGGCGTGGGCAAGATCGTCGTCGAAGAGCTCGGTCTGACCGGGCGGGCGACGGAGCCCGATCTGGTCGAGTGGCGCGCGCTCGTGGACAGCATCAAGAACGCGCGCATCCCGATCGAGATCGGCCTCGTCGGCAAGTACATCGAGCTGCGCGACGCGTATCTCTCCGTGGCCGAGTCGATCCGGCACGCGAGCTGGGCCGCCGGCTGCGACGTGAAGATCCGCTGGATCGACAGCGAGAAGCTCGAGCACGGCGGCGACACCGAGCCGCTCGTCGGCGTCGACGGGATCGTCATCCCGGGCGGGTTCGGCTACCGCGGCATCGAGGGGAAGGTCCAGGCCGCCCGCTACGGCCGCCAGCAGCAGATCCCGACTCTCGGGCTCTGCATGGGCATGCAGTGCATGGTCATCGAGCTCGCCCGAACGGCCCTTGGCACGGACGACGCGAACTCCACGGAGTTCGACGCCTTCACCCCGCATCCGGTGATCGACCTGTTGCCGGAGCAGCGCGACGTGAACGACAAGGGCGGCACGATGCGCCTCGGCTCGTATCCGTGCGTGCTCACCGAAGGGTCGCTCGCGCACCGCGCGTACCGTCAGCCGATCGTGCTCGAGAGACACCGCCACCGCTGGGAGTTCAACAACGCCTATCGCGAGCTGCTCGGGAATCACGGGATGCGCTTCACCGGGCTTTCGCCCGATGGGCGCCTCGTGGAGATCTGCGAGATGGACGGGCACCCGTTCTACCTGGGCACGCAGTACCACCCTGAATTCAGGTCACGGCCGAACCGGCCACATCCGCTGTTCGTGTCCTTCATCCAGGCGGCCCTGGAATACGCTCGGGCCAACGGCCGCGCCGAAGCGCGGGTACCGCATCTACTGGAGACACGGGCATGAAGCTGTTCCTCGACACCGCGGAGTACGACGAGATCAAGCAGGCCGTCGACTGGGGGGTCCTCGACGGAGTCACGACGAACCCGACCCTCATCGCGAAGGCCGGCCAGGACCACGAGACCCAGGTGAAGCGGATCTGCGGGATCATCGGCAACGTCTCGGCCGAGGTCGTGAGCGACAAGAAGGACGACATTCTCGTCGAGGGCCGGCGGCTCGCGTCGTGGCACAAGAACGTCATCGTCAAGGTGCCCCTGACGCCGGACGGCCTCGCCGCGGGGAAGATCCTCGCCGAAGAGGGCACCCGCATCAACGTGACGCTCTGCTTCAGCGTGAACCAGGCGCTGCTCGCGTCCGCGATCGGCGCGTACATCATCAGCCCGTTCGTGGGACGCATCGACGACATCAACGAGGACGGGATGCAGGTCGTCCGCGACATCGTGTCGGCATACCGGCAGCAGAACATCAAGACGAAGGTGCTCGCGGCGAGCTTGCGGGGACCGCTGCACGTGTCGCAGGCCGCGCTCGCCGGGGCGGACATCGGGACGATGCCGTTCGGTGTGCTGCAGTCGATGTTCAAGCACCCGCTCACCGACGCCGGACTGAAGCGCTTCAAAGAGGACTACCTCAAGAGCCAGGAGGCGAAGCCGGCCCGCGACACGGAGGCGGTCGCGAAGCGCTAGTGGCCTAGCGGCGCGGCGGCTCCCCCACCACGAGCTCGCGCGGATCGGCGGCGTGCACCCCGCAGAGGTCGAGCACGCACAGGGTCATCGCGAGCTTCTCCTCGATCCGCCCGGTCTTGATCGCAAGATCGGTCGCGTAGAGGACCTCATAGGCGCGGATGACGTCGGCGCGAGCGATGCGGCGCGCGAACGCCTGCCACTTCCCGATCGCGTACGCCGAGCTGCGGATGGCCTTCGCCATGCGCTCGGCGTCGGCGTTGGACCGCATCGCCGACGCGAACAACAGCACGCGGAACTGCCAGAGCAGGAGGGCGAGGATCTGCTGCGGCGCCTGCCCCTCCGCGAGGAGCGTCTCGAGCCGGCGGAGGGCGGTCTGCGGATCACGGCGCACGACGGCCTGGGTGAGCTCGAAGATGTCGGTCTCGATGGCGCCGCTCACGAGCGCGCGGACGTCGGCTCCGGCGACGCGCGCACCGGCAGCGAAGGCACCAAGCTTCGCCAGCTCCTGGTCGACGCGCTCGCTGTCCGCGCCGACGGCCGCACCGAGCTCGTTGATCGCGTCGGGGGCAAGCTCGACGCCGAGCAGCGTGGCCCGCGCCGCGATCCATCCCGCGAGCTCCTGGGGCCCCAGACGCGCGACGTGCTCGATCGACCCGCCGGCCGCCTCGACGACCGCTGGGAGGTCGGCGGCCGCGATCTCGGACGCCTTCGCCTTCGCCGGACGGCGGCCCCGGGTCTGAATCTTGGACTCGCTCAGCAGGACGAGTGCGGCCTCCGGCGGGAAGCGGGCGACGACGCCGGTGTCCGTCAGCGCTTCGGCGTGCTCGACCACGACGATGCGCTGCTCGTCGACCGCGTCGAAGAGACCCTGGGACCGGCCCGCGAGCTCGATGAGCGACGGGTCGGTGCCGCGGGCATCGTGCCGGCTCAGTCCGAGGTGCGTCCCCAGGTCCGCGGAGCGCTGCGTGCGCAGGTCCGAGGGTCGCTCGTCGCCGCTCGTGAGCGCGGCCACGAGCTCGGCCGCGCGCAATCGCGCGCGGTACGGATCCTCGCCGTGGATGAGATAGAGGGAGCGGCGCGAACCCTTGGACATCGACCGAGCCTAGCGGGCGAGGCGCGGGATCCCCTGTGGCCGCGGGGGCGGCAGGCCATTCGCGTGCGCGTGGACGACGAGACGAGCGCCGTCGGTGGTCACCTCGACCGTGCCGTCGCGATCCGTGCGATAGGTCGGCACGCCCGCGAGCGCGGCGAGCGTCTCCGAGGTGGGATGGCCGTAGCGGTTATCGAGGCCTGCCGAGATGAGCGCGACCTCCGGATGGACCGCGTCGACGAGTGCGTTCGCGTACGGCGTGGCCGCGCCGTGATGGGGAGGGACGTAGATCCGCGCGCGGAGCGCGTCGGGAGCGAGGAGGAGGTCGGCCTGCGCCGCCTCGGTCGCGTCGCCGCTGAACAGCACCGTCACCGGGCCGCTCTCGAAACGCAGCACGAGGGACGGCACGTCGACGAGCGGATCGCCGTTCGGCGCGAGCACGACGATCCGCGCGGCGCCGAGCCGAACGATCGATCCGGCGCTGACGTCCGCGCGCGCGATGCCGTGAGCGGCGATGCGCGCGCTCCACGCGTCGGCAAGGGGACCGGCGTTGAGCCCGCGGGGCGCGACCGCGAGACCGACCTCGTACCGGTCGAGCACCGCGATGAGCCCGGCACCGTGATCGAGATGGGCATGGGTCAGCACGACGAGATCGATGCGCCGCCGCCACGGCGCAGGCTCGTCCCGAGCTCCGCGAGGAGCCGGGCCGGATCGGGACCTCCGTCGACGAGCGCGAGCTTGCCGCCGGCCTCGACGAGGAAGGCGTCGCCCTGGCCGATGTCGAGCGCACGCACGCGAAATGGCGGTGCGGCGGTCGCGGCGAGACCGATGCCGGCGGCCACGGCCACCAGGACGGGGATGAGCGCGATCGCCAGCGCGCGCCGCGACGGGAACGGCGGCAGGCGCGGCACGGCGAGCTGCGGCTGCGGGATGCGGAGGCGCCGCGCGGCGACGATGGCGCCGGCAGACCCGATGAGC
>JALYLX010000103.1 GCA_030773995.1 Chloroflexota bacterium | reverse complement strand
GCGCCGTGCTCCCCGTCGGCGGCCTGCGCGAGCGTCGCCGCATCCGCGCCGGACCTGGTGTGCGTGAGGCGCTGTCCCAGCGCGCGCAGCTCGTCAGCGGAGGCCGGCTGCTCGAGGTCGAGCATCTGCTGCCGCACGGCACCGCCGTCGAGCACTGCGACGATGAGGACGCGGCGTTCGTGGATCGGGACCGCCTCGATGTGCTTCAACGCGCTCTTGGTGCCCGCGGGCTGCGTCACGATCGACGCTTCCGCGGTGAGCCGCGCGAGCGTCGATGCCGCGAGCCGCAGCCATTGCGACGAATCGCGCTGGGCCTGCTGGAATTGATGGCTCACGGTGAGCTGCTCCGCGGGCTGGAGCGACGTGTCCGGCATGAGGCTCTCGATGAAGTAGCGGTAGCCGAGATCCGTCGGGACGCGGCCAGCCGAGGTGTGCGGATGCGTGAGCAGCCCGAGGTCCTCGAGCTCAGCGAGCTCGTTCCGCACGGTCGCCGACGAGACCGGCAGCGCGTAGCGGCGGACGAGTGCGCCCGAGGCGACCGGCTGGGCGGTCGAGATGAACTCGCGGATGACGGCGCGCAGGATCTCCCGCTGGCGGTCCGCCAGCTCGGGCAGGCTCACGCGCTCCTGGTCGTTTTCAGTCATTTGGCACTCTCCCCTTGAGAGTGCTAAGAGCGTACCAGCCGGGCCCGCCGCCGGTCAACCCGCCCGCAGGTCCATCAGGGCCGCATGTAACAGCCAGCACACAGGCACGCGCCGTGCTCGTCGGGACTATCGCCAACTCTGATAGGGGGACGAGACAGTGACCGAGTTCCGGACCTTCCTGGTCAAGACCAACGTGCTCGCGCTCGCGATCGCATTCATCCTCGGGGTCGCCTTCGCCGCGGTCGTCACGTCGCTGGTGAAGGACATCATCATGCCGCCGGTCGGCATGCTCCTCGGGAAGGTCGACTTCTCGAACCTCTACATCAACCTGTCCGGCGGCAGCTACGCGTCGCTCGCGGATGCGCAGAAGGCCGGAGCGGCGACGATCAACTACGGCCTCTTCATCAACACCGTGATCGCCTTCATCATCGTCGCGCTCGTCGTGTTCCAGATCGCGAAGGCGCTCATCAAGCCGGGCCCGGCCGAGAAGAATTGCCCGTATTGCGCGATGACGATCCTCGCGTCCGCGACGCGCTGCCCGCACTGCACCAGCGTGCTGGCGGCGGCGGCCGGCTGATCCTCTAGGAGCGCAGCTCGGTCGGGGCGGGGTCCTCGGCGCGCGACGCGAGCACGTTCCGGACGCGTTCGAGCAGCTCGTCGAGCTCGAACGGCTTTGTGACGTAATCGGCGGCGCCGAGCTCGGTCGCGTACAGACGCTCGGACAGCCCGAAGATCGCGGTGACCACGATGACCGGGAGGCCGTTGATCCGGCCGTCGGCGCGGAGCTCGCGCAGCACGCTGAAGCCATCGCGGCGCGGCATCATGAGGTCGAGGATCATCGCCGACGGCGAAAGCTGATCGACCAGGCGCATCGCCTGATCACCGTCACGCGCCAGCTTCGCGTCGAGCCCCTCCTCCTTGAGGAACGTCACGATGGTGTCGCCGAGGTCGGGATCATCCTCGACCACCAGCACGAGCGGCCGCCGCGCGCGCGCCACCGCTAGACCCGGATCTCTTTCGCGAGCTTCTCGGGGTCGCGGATGGCGATCTTCCGGCGCCGGATGCTGATGAGATCGCGGCGCTCGAGGTCCCCGAGGACGCGGTTCACCGAGACGCGCGATGCGCCCGTGAACGCCGCGAGCTCGTCCTGGGTCAAGGTCAGCTCCAGCTCCCCCGACCCACCGGTGCCATTCAACTGGGCCAGGTCGAGCAGATATTTGGCCACGCGGCTCGGAACGTCCAGGAAGATGAGGTCCTCGACCCGGTCGGACAGCCGCCGGACGGTCTTCGCCAGGGCCTCGAACACGACCTTGGTGGCGGCCGGATGGGCCTCGACGAAGGACACGAAGTCGTCCCCGGCGAGGAGCGCGCAGCGGGTGTCCTCGAGCGCGGTGGCCGTCGCCGACCGCGGGCCGTGGTCGAAGAGGGCGAGCTCGCCGAAGAACTCGCCGCCGCGCAGCAGCGCGACCAGGGCCTCCTGACCGAATTCGCCGGGCAACGCGATCTTCACCGCGCCCTCGAGCACGACGTAGAAGTGCTGACCGGCATCGTCCTTCCGGAAGATCGTGTCGCCGCGCTTGAACGCCTTCTGGCGCATGCGCTCAGCGAGACCCGCGAGCTCGGGGTCTGAGAGCTTCGCGAAGAGCGGGACCCGCTTCAGGTACTGGACGAGCTGCAGATCCGGCATCGCGGGAACGGTACCGCACTCTTGACGGCCCCCGCATCATTGGCGGTCCCATGGACGAGGTCTACATCTCGGGCGCGCTCACCGCGATCGGCGACGGCGCACGTGCGCGCGTCTTCTACGAGCTGCTCGCGGAGATCGTGAGCGAGTGCGGCCTGCGGCCGTACCTGCCGCATCAGGCGACCGACCCGGTGGCCGCGCCGGACCTCGACCCGCGCAGCGTGTACGAGATCGACCGCGCCCGGGTCGCGCGCAGCGGGCTCGTCATCGCGTACGCGGGAGCGCCGTCGTTCGGCGTGGGCATCGAGGTGGAGATCGCGCGCGAGCGCGGGGTGCCCGTGATCCTGGTCGCGGAGCGCGACCGCACCGTCTCGCGCATCCTGCTCGGCTCGCCGGCGGTGGTCGATGTGGTGCGCTTCACGGACCTGGCGGCGCTGCGGCAGGCGCTCGGCGATGCGATCGCGCGCGTGGCAAAGAGCGCGGGTGACCGGGCGCCCGACGCCATCGTCCAGCGCTTCCTCGGGAGTCTTGGCGCGGCGCGCCAGCTCCCGGAACCAGAGGTCGCGGCGTTGCTGCGTGTCGCGGAGGTCGACGGTGAGCCGGCGACCGCGATCCGCAAGGCGGTCGGCGACGGGAAGCTCTTCGGCGCGGGGCTCCGCGACCTGGTGGGTCGGCACGCGCTCCGTGGCGCCGACCTCGTGGCGTTCGTCCTGCACGACATCCTCGAGCGCTCCTTGGCGGATATCGCGCGCACGCTCGGCGCCGACCCGCGGGCGATCCGCCGCCGCGTCGAGCAGGCGCGGATCAAGCTGCAGCTGGCCGCTGACGCGGACCCCGTCGTCATAGGACAATGGCTCGTGACGGAGCTCATCGCGCCCCCGACGCGCGCATTGCAGCTCAGGCTTTTCAGCGAGTCACAGTCAGCACCCGCGGCGGACGGGGCGAAGAGAATGGAGCACGATGAGCAAAGGACAGCGAAAGCAGAAGACCACCGGCAAGCTGGGCTGGCGGTCGAAGAAGGCGAACCACGGGCGTAAGCCCGGGATGGGCCGCGGAAAGCGCAACTAAGGGGCCTATCGCGCCTGACCTGAACTGATGGAGCCGCCCCCGATCTCCTGATCTGGGGGCGGCTCCTGGTGTTCTCGCCTCGTCCCTTCCTACTTGCGCTTGCGGGTGCTCTTCTTCCGCCCGGTCGTCTTGCGCCCGGCTGTCTTCTTCCGTCCGCCGCTGCTCTTTCGGGTGGTCGTCTTCTTCCGTCCGCCCGTGGTCTTGCGGGCCGTGGTCTTCTTGCGGGCCGTGGTCTTCTTACGGGCCGTCGTCTTCTTGCGACCGGTGGTCTTGCGGCCGGTGGTCTTCCGCGCCGTCGTCTTCTTGCGGCCGGCGCCCGACGTCGTCTTCTTCCGACCTCCGCTGCTCGTGCCACTCGACGCGGGCGTCGGTGCCGGCGGCGGGGGCGTGCCCGGAAGCGGTGTTGGCCAGCTCGATGCCGGCTCCTGCTGGGATCCGGACCAGATGTCGCTGCCGTTGCCCTGTTCCATGGGTCCTCCATCTATTTGCGCTCACTCCGCGTGACGACGTTGCCAGAGCGATGGCATACCGCGTTCCATCCAACGTCGCAAGCCACTCTGCCGGAACGAAGCTACGGCCGCGTGCATCCGCGCTGCGCGATCGAGGTCCGGTCGCCGAGCGCAAGCGTCACCGACGCGCTCTCGCCGGTGTCCGCCGTTACGCGGAGGGCATAGGACCCGCTCGGCATCGGCGTCCCGACCGTGCCGGTGTAGACGCCGTACCGGTCGGTCACCGCGCGGAAGGCGTATTGCTGTCCCTGCCCGTCCACGGTCACGGCGACGCTGTTCTGGGGCCGGAAGCCATAGGCGTACCAGATGCGGAGCCCGTCGGCCCGCGCGGCCGACACGAAGACGTCCTGCCGGCAGTCCCCGAGGGCGCGCCCGGGAAGCGCGATGACGAATTGCGCGAGTGATTCCCCGAGAGCGTCCTCGATGGCGCCGGTCGGCGGCGTCCCGTTACCGATGCGCTCGAGCGTCGCGACCAATCCGGCACGTCCGATCCGGCCATCCAAGACCCGCACGGCTTCGGCGGCGACGCCGTAGGCGTGCCCGCCGAGGTCGGTGTTGTTCTGCAGCCACGATCGCTCGGAGCCGAAGATCGTGAGCGCGCCGGGCTCGTTGCCGAGAATGGACAGCGCGTTCGCCCGGTCGATCCCGTACGGATCACGTTCCTCGACCACCGTCGCGAGGCCTTCATCGAGCCAGGCAGGCACGTCGTCACCGGCGAGCCGATGGACGGCGACGTGGGTGAGCTCGTGGCGGAAGATCGTGGTCCGGCCCGCGTTCAGGACGCTTTCGCCGTTGATCGCGACCGCGTCGATCCCGGCCAGGGTGATCCCGCCGGTCTGGCGCGAAAGGAAGCCCGCGGTCTCGGCCGAGAACCCGAACTGGCGTTCGAGTGCGCTCGCGAACGATTGCCGGGACGTGAAGAGGAAGACCGCGGGTGGATCGCTGAACGGCCGAGAGAAGAAGCCCTGCACGGCGGCTGCATCCTGGAGCAGGGTCGCGTCGATCGAATCCGCGACGGCGGTCGACATCGAGGTCTCGGTCCATAGGTCGACCGCTCCCGTGCCGGCGCGGCGGAAGTCCGAGCCGAGCCGCTGCCGGAGCAGCACGAGCGCGACCTGCCGCTGGAGCGCCCGAGCCGACAGCGAGCCACCGGGCGGTGCAAGACAGAATCCCGGTGCGTCGCTCGACGCGAGCTGGGCACAGGCGTCCTGGCGCCGCGCCAGCAGTGCCGTCGGATCGCTTGTGCCGGTCGCCGTCGGGAGCGCGAGGCAGAAAGACGCAAGCGCCGCGGCGTCCTCGCACGGCCGGGCCTGGTCGACGAGCCGCGTCGGCGCCGGCTCGGGCGAGCTGAACGGCGGCAGGGTTGCGCAGAAGGTCACTGGCGCGACGGCACATTCGGCGGGTCCGGCGGCCCGCGGGAGCCGCGGACCGATCCAGAGGACCAGCGCCCCGGCGAGGCCGGCCGCCACGAGCATCGCCGCGACGCGCGTGCGTGTCAGGTCCGCGGCTCAGCGAGGAGATACGCGCCAACGCCGATGAGCACGAGCGGCACGAGGAACGGCTCGAGCGACGCCGGGATGAGCGAGGCGCCGGTCACGAACCGGGCGGCCGCGGCGACGCCGAGAAGCACCGCCGGGACCAATGGCCAGCGGTGCCGCGGCGCCAGGGCGAACGCGACGATGAATCCGATCGCGATGATGCCGACGAACGCCGGCGCGGCCGACTCGGTCCGGATGGCGATCCAGGTGGGCAGGAGAAGGGCGACGCCGAAGGAGATGAGCGTGACCATCGGGATGAGGTAGACGTACTGGCGGCCGCGCAGGTATGAGATCAGGAACGCGAGCCCCATCGCGATGAACAGGTAGGACGCAGCGTTGGGGACGCCCAGCGGCTGGAGGACGAACGGCACGCCGAGCGCGATGACGACGAGGCCGCCGAGCACGCCGCGCCGGGCAGGCGCGGAAGGGACCGCGCCGGGCGCGGAGTCGATGATGGCCGGCTGCGCGGCCGTGCGCGGAGCCGCGGCGTGCGCGCGGACTGCGTCCAGCAGCGCGCTCGCCGTGATCGGCTTCGTCAGGTAGGCGTCGAAGCCGCTCGCGAGGCCCAGGCTGCGATCCTCATCGCTGGCGTGGCCGCTCAGCGCAACGAGCGGCACGCGGACACCGGCCTGGCGGAGCTGGCGCGCGAGCACGAAGCCGGTGACATCCGGCAGGCCGATATCGCAGAGGATCAGGTCCCAGGCTTCGTCTTTCGCACGCTGCCGCCCGGCCGCGCCGGTGCGCTCGGTCGCGGCGGTGTGCCCATCTCGCGCGAGGACCGCGACGAGCATCTCAAGAGTCTGTGGATCGTCTTCGATGACAAGGATGCGCACCTTCAAGTGAACGGTACTAGACACGCCCTAGAGCAGCCGGACGAAGACCTCGCTTGCGACGAAGCGACCGCGGTCGGTGAGCGCGACACGCTCTCCGCGCCGCTCGAGGATGCCGGTCCCGTCGAGCCCGCGGAGCGCGGCATCCACCCGGGCGCGCGCCCCTTCGCCGAAGCGCGCGCCGTACGCCGCGAGATCGAGGCCTTCGTCGAGCCGGAGGGCGAGGATCGCGGTGTCGACCGCGAGGTCCGCGCCGTCGTCGGCGATCCGGCCCAGAGCGCCCTCGACACGTGCGATGTACGAGAGGAGTGCCCCCGGCTGCCGCGACCGCCGGCCCCCGAGGTGGGAGTGCGCGCCGACGCCGACACCGAGCCACTCGCCGTTGCGCCAGTACACGAGGTTGTGGCGGCACTCCTTCCCGGGTCTCGCCCAGTTCGCGATCTCGTAGTGGCGGTAACCGGCTGCGCCGAGGACCGCGGATGTCAGCTCGTAGCGGTCGGCCTGCCCATCGTCGTCGGGCTGCGCCCTCGCGGCACCGGTGCGCCACCGTTCGATGGTCGGCCAGCCGCCGCCGCCCCAGTTCGCCACGCCCTCCTCGGGCTCGAGCGCGAGCTCGAGCGGGTACGCGGAGAGATGATCCGGCCGGAGTGCGAGCGCGGCGTCGAGATCGGCGCGCCACTCTCCGTCGGGCTCGTCAGGCCGGCCGAAGATGAGGTCGAGGTTCACGTCGAGCCCAAGTGAGCGCGCGGCCTCGACGGCGGGCGCGATGTCCGGGGGCGTGTGGGTGCGGCCGAGCGCGGCGAGCGCGCGGCTGGAGAAGGACTGCGCCCCGAGCGAGACGCGCGTCGCACCTAGGGCTCGCCAGGCCCCCAGGCGCGCGCGATCGAGCGTCGCAGGGTTCGCCTCGAACGTCACCTCCTCCGGCGCGAACTCGAAGGCGTTCTCGATCGCCTCCGACAGCGCGGCGATCTCCTCGGGCTCGAGCAGGCTCGGCGTCCCACCACCGAAGAACGCGGTCGCGATCCGCGGCCGGCCGAGCGCGTGCCCCTCCCGCGCGATCTCGGCATGCAGCGCGGCGAGGTACCGCGAGCGGAGCGCACTCGTCGCCGGGGCAGTCGCGAAGTCGCAGTACGGGCACCGCGACGCGCAGAACGGGATGTGGACGTAGAGCGAGGTCACCGTATCTGTCCGAGCGGATCCGGCAGCTCCGCATCGGCGGAGAGCTCGGCCGTGCGACCGAGGTCGACGAGCCATTCCCGCGACTCGTGGACGAACGCGAGGAGATGCGCCGGCTGCCATTCTCCCTCGGCGACGATGCGCTCCTCGCCGAACTCCGGAAGGAGGAGGACATAGGCGAGGCCCCGATCGACGAGCCGCGCGGCTGAGACGCCGAGCGCGAGGAGCTGCACCGGGCCGCCGAGCACGCTGAGCGCCGACGCGCGCACCGGCGCGACCACCTCGGCGAGCCGCGCGTCGCTGCCGTCGGCGTCGATCGATGCGGCGCGATGCAGCGCGATGTGTGCGGCGGCGGCGTAGCGCCCTTCGAGCAGTCCGCGCGATTCGCGCGAGAGGCCCTCCCATACCGCCGGGCCACGGTCCTCGGCGAGGGCGCGGAGGAACGTCGAGGCGAGCAGCTGCGTCGGGTGCTCGAACGCAACTCGATACGGCCGCATCACTCCTCCTTGATCCGAAGCACCGCGAGGAAGGCCTCCTGCGGGATCTCGACCGCCCCCACCATCTTCATCCGCTTCTTACCGGCCTTCTGCTTCTCGAGGAGCTTCTTCTTGCGGGTGATGTCGCCGCCATAGCACTTGGCGAGGACGTCCTTGCGCTTCGCCTTCACGGTCTCGCGGGCGATCACCTTGCCGCCGATGGCCGCCTGGATCGGGACATCGAACATCTGCTTCGGGATGAGCTCGCGGAGCTTCGCGGTCAGCGCGCGGCCGATCGGCAGCGAGCGCTCGCGGTGCACGATCATCGACAGCGCGTCGACCACCGTGCCCGCGATGAGGATGTCCAGGCGCACGAGGTCGGCGGCGCGATACTCGCGAAGCTCGTAGTCGAGCGACGCGTAGCCTTGCGAGCGGCTCTTCAGCTGATCGTAGAAATCGACGATCACCTCGGCGAGCGGCATGTCATACGTGAGCATCGCTCGCGTCGGGTCGACATAGCCCATGTCCTTGAGGACGCCGCGCTTCCCCTGGGCGAGATCCATGATCGGCCCGACGTAGCCCTGCGGCACGATGATCGTCACCTTCATCCACGGCTCTCTGACCTCGACGATCGTCGCCGGGTCGGGCAGCTTCGCGGGATTGTCGATCGCGATCTCGCCGGCGTGGGTGATGACGCGGTACTCGACGGATGGTGAGGTCGCGATGAGGTCGACGTCGTACTCGCGCTCGAGCCGCTCCTGGACGATGTCGAGGTGGAGCAGCCCGAGGAAGCCGGCCCGGAACCCGAAGCCAAGGGCCTGGGAATTCTCTGGCTCGTAGACGAGCGACGCATCGTTGAGCCGCAGCTTCTCGAGCGCGTCGCGCAGCGCCGGATACTCCTCGCCGAGCGTCGGAAAGAAGCCCGCGAAGACCATCGGCTTCGCCGGCCGGTAGCCCGGGAGCGGCTCGCGCGCGGGGTTCGCGGCCAAGGTCAGCGTGTCGCCGACGCGGCAATCCGCTACCGCCTTCAAGCCTGTCGCGACGTAGCCGACCTCGCCCGTGGCCAAACGCTGGATCGGGACGGCGTTCGGCGCGAACACGCCCAGCTCGAGGAGCTCGCTCTCCTTCTGTGTCGCCATGAGCAGGATTCGGTCGCCCTGCCGGACACTCCCGTCGACGATCCGCACGTGCGCGACCACTCCTTTGTACGCGTCGTAGTGGGAGTCGACGATGAGGGCGCGGAGGGGCCCGTCCTCGTCACCGCTCGGCGGGGGCACGCGGTCGACGACCGCGTTGAGGATCTCGGCCACACCCTGCCCGGTCTTACCCGAGGCCAAGAGGATCTCATCGTCCTTGAACCCGAGCGTCGTGCGCAGGTCCTCTCGCACGAGGTCGATGTCGATGTTCGGGAGGTCGACCTTGTTGATCACCGGGATGACCTCGAGGCCCTGCTCCACCGCCAGGTACGCGTTCGCCAGGGTCTGGGCCTCGATGCCCTGCGACGCGTCGACCAGGAGGACCGCCCCCTCGCACGCGGCCAGCGACCGGCTCACTTCGTAGTTGAAATCCACATGGCCGGGCGTGTCGATGAGGTTGAGCTCGTACGGGTCGCCCCCCTTCGGCCAGGCCATTCGCACCGCGCGGGCCTTGATCGTGATCCCCTTCTCACGCTCGAGATCCATCGAGTCGAGAAGCTGATCGCGCATCTCGCGCAGCGCGACCGTCCCGGTGAGCTCCAAGATGCGGTCCGACAGCGTCGTCTTCCCGTGGTCGACATGGGCGATGACACTGAAGTTGCGGATGCGCTGACGGGCGTCGGACATGCGATGAGCCTAGGTGAGCGCTCAGCCGGACGCGGGCGGCTCGTTAGCGCTTGAACATCCGCGCGTACGCGTTCACCGCCGGCCAAGCCTGGAGCGGACCGCGGCAGTGATCTCGGCAAGCTCGCTCACCCGGAAGACCGTCGCAGCGCCGACGTACGCGACCACCCCGACGGCCACGGCCACGGCCGTCTGGAGCAAGAGGCCGACCTTCGTCTGCTGCAGGTCCACAGTGATGTTCGTCGCGCGGATGAACGCGAACATCGCGATGCCCATCAGCAGGCTCGCGGCGACGACTTTCAACGACGCGGTGCCCAGGCCGACGATCTTGAGGCGCGCCCGCGGCGCGAGGAGCACGAAGAAGAGCCCGGCTTCGGCAAGGGTCGCAATCGAGTTCGCGAGGGCCAAGCCGTTGATCCCGTACAGCGGCGCCAGCAGCACGGACAGCACGATGTTCGTGCCGATCGAGACGAGCGTGAGCGCGAGGGGCGTGCGGGTGTCCTTGGACGCGTAGTAGGCGCGAGTGAGGATCTGGATGAGCGCGTGGCCCGCGAGACCGAGCGAGTAGAAGAGGAACGCCTCCTGCGTCGCCTCGCGAGCTTCGGGACCGAACCTCCCGTACTGGAACAGCAGGTTCACGATAGGTCGGCGCAGCACGATCATCATCACGACCGTCGGCAGCGTCAGGAACAGGATCCAGCGGATCGCGGTCTGGAGGATGTCGCGCATCCGCGACTGCATGCCCTGGGCGGCGTAGTGCGCGAGCGTCGGGAACACGGCGGCGCTGATCGCGATCGAGAAGACGCCGAGCGGCAGCTGCATGAGCTGCTGCGCGTAGATCAGCGCGGTGAGCGATCCCTCGGGCAGCTTCGCGGCGAGGAACGTGTCGACGATGAAGATGAGCTGGACCGCGCCGAGGGCGAGCGTCCGGGGGATGGTGAGCTGCACGATCTCGCGGACACCGGGATGGCCGAGGTCGAGCGCGAGCTTGTAGCGCGTGCGGCGGAACGTGAGCTCGGGGACTTGGACCAGCCACATCATCAGCGCGCCGACGACCGTGCCCCACGCGAGAGCCTCGATGCCGAGGAACGGTGACGCGAAGAACGCGAACAGGATGATCACGAGGTTGTAGACAAGCGGCGCGATCGCGCCGGACAGGAACTGGCGGTACGAGTTGAGGATGCCGGTGAAGAGGGCCGACAGGCCCATGAAGATCGGGCTGAACAGCATGATCCGCGCGAGCCGGACGCTGAGGTCGCGCTGCGCGGGATCCGGGAACTGCGCCAGCGCTGGCTGGATCCATGGGGCGAGGATCCAGAGGAGCGCCGAGATCGCGATGAGGAGGATGACGATCGCGTTCATGACGCTCGAGGCGACCCGCCAGGCCTCGTCCTCGCGCTCCTTCGCGAGGTAGGAGGTGAAGACCGGAATGAATGCACTCGCGAGGGCGCCCGCGACGAGCAGGTTGAAGAGCGTGTCGGGGATCCGGAACGCGGCCCAGAACGCATCGAGCTCCGGCGACTGCCCGAACTGCGCGCCGACGACCGACAGGCGGAGCCATCCAAGGAAGCGGCTGGCGATGAGCGTCGCGATCATGAAGAGCGACGCCCTGCCGACGCTCATCTGCATGTCTGTCGCAGTATGAATAGACTCGCGCACATGGCAAAGAAGAAGCGTTCCGCGCTCAAACGCATCCGGCAGGCGCCGCGCCGGGCCGCGGTGAAGGTCCTCACCCGATCTGCCGCGCGCACCGCCGTCAAGAGCGCCCGCGCAGCGGTGGACTCCAAGGCCGAAGGTGCCGCCGACGCGGTGCGTGCCGCGGCAAGCGCCCTCGACAAGGCCGTCAAGCGTGGCGGCATCCACAAGAACGCCGCCGCGCGTAAGAAGAGCCGGCTCGCGAGGCGCTCGGCGAAAACGATCTGAGCTAGGCCCGCGCGAAGCGTGGGAAGGTGTCCGCTCCCGGGTAGCGTGCGGCGTCTCCGAGCTCGAGCTCGATCTCCATCAGGCGGTTGTACTTCGCGACGCGCTCGCTGCGCGAGAGCGAGCCGGTCTTGATCTGTCCGGTATTCAATGCGACGCAGAGGTCGGCAATGCTCGTGTCCTCGGTCTCGCCCGAGCGGTGCGAGATGACGGCCGCGTAGCCGGAGCGGTGCGCGAGCTCCACGGCCTCGATCGTCTCGGTGAGCGTGCCGATCTGATTGAGCTTGATGAGGACCGCGTTGGCCGCGCCCTCGGTCACGCCGCGGCGGATCCGCTCCACGTTCGTGACGAAGAGGTCGTCCCCGACGAGCTGCAGCCGGTCGCCGAGCGCCTTCGTGAGCGCCGTCCACCCCTCCCAATCGTCCTCGGCGAGACCGTCTTCGATGGAGACGAGCGGGTATTTCGCCCGCCACGTCACGTACTTCGCGATCATCCCGGCGCTGTCGAGCCTCGCTTTTTCGCGCGTCAGGGTGTACGTCCCGTTCGCGAAGAACTCGGTCGATGCCGGATCGAGCGCGATCGCGCAGTCAGATCCGGCCTTGTATCCAGCAGCCTCGATCGCGCTGAGGATCAGCTCGATGGGCTGCTCGTTCGACGTGAGCCCGGACGGCGCGAAGCCACCTTCGTCACCGACGCCGGTGCCCATTCCCCTGTCGTGGAGGAGCTTCTTCAGGGCGTGGAAGATCTCCGAACCCATGCGGATCGCCTCTTTGAACGACGGCGCGCCGAGCGGCGCCAGCATGTACTCCTGCATGTCGGCCGATTCTGTCGCGTGCTTGCCGCCGTTCAGCACGTTCATCAGCGGCACCGGCAGGGTCCGCGCCAGCGGGCCGCCGAGGTAGCGGTACAGCGGCTGCCCCACGTCCGCCGCGGCCGCGCGCGCGCAGGCCAGCGACACGCCGAGCATCGCGTTCGCTCCGAGGCGTGACTTGTTCGGCGTTCCGTCGAGCTCCCGGAGGAGCGAATCGATCGCCGACTGGTCGGAGGCATGCTCGCCGATGAGCTCCGGCGCGATGATGTCGTCGACGTTGCTCACGGCCTTGAGCACGCCCTTGCCACCGTACCGCCTCTTGTCGCCGTCGCGCAGCTCGACTGCCTCGTGCGCGCCGGTCGACGCGCCGCTCGGCACCATCGCGGTGCCCACGGCGCCGCTGGCCAGGAACACGTCGACACCGACCGTCGGATCGCCGCGTGAGTCGAGCACCTCGCGCGCCCGGATCATTTCGATCGTCGCATCAGGCATGTCGTTCGATCTCCCGGCTTCGCCAGATAGATGCGCTCACGGCTGGTGGATTCGCTCGTCGCGACAAGGTCGCTCGCTCATTCATCCGGTATCGCCTCCACTCCTGGCAGTTTCTTCCCTTCGAGGAGCTCGAGCGCGGCGCCGCCGCCGGTCGACACGTGCGTCATCTTGTCCGCGAGCCCGAGCTGCTCGACGGCCTGCACCGATTCGCCGCCGCCGACCACGGTGATGGCATCACTGTCGGCCATCGCACGTGCGATCGCCTGCGTCCCGTGCGCGTAGTCCGGTTGTTCGAAGACGCCCATCGGCCCGTTCCAGAACACGGTCTTCGCGTCCGCGATGTGCGCCGCAAACTCGCGCTCGGTCTCTTCGCCGATGTCCAGGATCTTGTCGCCGGACCACCGCATGTCCACGGGGAGAAGGACCTCCGTTCCCCGCGCCGCCGCTGCGGCGAGGATCGCGCGCGCGTCGGCTTCACGGTCAGGCTCGCTGAGCGAGGCCTTGATGTCCGTCCCCGTCGCGGCGAGGAACGTGTTCGCCATCCCACCGCCGATCGCGAGCACATCGGCCTTCGCGACGAGCGACTTCAGTACATCGATCTTCGAGCTTACCTTCGCGCCACCGATGATTGCAATGAACGGCCTCGCAGGGGACGCAAGCAACGAGCCCAGGACACGCACTTCTCGATCAAGAAGGAGTCCGGCGTAAGCCGGTAAAAGGCGCGCCACGCCCTCGGTCGACGCGTGCGCGCGGTGCGCGGCCCCGAACGCATCGTTCACGTACGCATCGAAGCCCTCGGCCAGCGCCTTCGCGAACGCCGGGTCATTCCGCTCCTCGTCCGGATGGAAGCGCACGTTCTCGAGCATGAGCACCTGACCGGGGCGCAGCTCGCGCACTTGCTGCTTGGTCTCCGGTCCGACGCAGTCCGGCGCCATCGGTACGGGCACGCCGAGCAGCTCGGCGGTGCGGTGCGCCACGAGCGCGAGGCTCAGCTTGCGATCCGGCCCTTTCGGCCGGCCGAGGTGCGAGCAGAGTGCGATCATCGCGCCCATCTTTTGGAGCGCCTTGATGGTCGGGAGCGCCGCTCGGATCCGCGTGTCGTCCGCGACCACCGCAGGCATGTCCGGCGGCGTCTCGATCGGCACGTTGAAGTCGACGCGGACGAGCACGCGTTTCCCCTTCCCGTCCAGGGCCGCGATCGTGCGCTTCTCGATGCTCAACGCGCTAGGCGGTCGCGGCGACGGGTTGCTTCGTCCGGAGCTTCGACGCGACGAATGCGGTGATGTCGGCCAGGCGGCAGGCATAGCCCCACTCGTTGTCGTACCAGGACACGATCTTCACCATGTTGCCGAGGACGATCGTGTCCATCGCGCTGACGATGGTCGAATGCGGATCGCCCTTGAAGTCCATCGAGACGAGCGGTTCCTCCGTGTAGGCCATGATCCCCTTGAGGCTCCCCTCGCTCGCGCGCTTGAACGCGGCGTTCACCTCTTCCTTCGTGACCTCACGCTTCAGCAGAGCGGTGAAGTCGACAACGGACACCGTCGGCGTCGGGACGCGGAAGGCCATGCCGGTGAACCTACCCTTCAGCTCGGGGATGACGAGCGCGACGGCTCGGGCCGCTCCGGTCTCCGACGGCACGATGTTCTCGGACGCCGCCCGAGCGTCGCGCGGGTCGCTGGCGACGGTGTCGAGGAGCTTCTGGGTCAACGTCTTCGAATGGATGGTGGTGAGGAAGCCCTTCTCGATGCCGAACTCGTCGTTCAGCACTTTCGCGACCGGCGCGAGTCCGTTCGTGGTGCACGAGGCGTTGCTGATGATCGTGTGCTTGTCGTCGTCGTAGGTGTCCTCGTTCACGCCGAGGACGATCGTCTTGTCCTCGTTCTTGGCGGGCGCCGAGATGATCACCTTGCGCGCGCCGGCATCGATGTGGGCCTTGGCCTTCGTCGCGTCGGTGAAGAAGCCGGTCGACTCGATGACGATGTCGATGTCGAGCTCCTTCCACGGGAGCTTCGCGGGGTCACGCTCCTGGGTCACCTTGAGCGTGCGGCCGTCGATGATGATCGAATCGGCCGTCGCCGAGACCTCGCCCTTGTACGCGCCGTAGTTGGTGTCGTGCTTGAACAGGAGCGCGTTCATCTTCGGATCGGCGAGGTCATTCACCGCGACGATCTCGACCTCGGGATGGCGCTCGATGATCGCCTTCAGGAACTGGCGCCCGATCCGGCCGAAGCCGTTGATCACAACTCTGGTCATCTCAACTCCCCCTGCTGGGCGTCAATCTAAAGGAACCACTGACCCTTGCCGCCGGCCCGGTCACGCGCGGCAAGCGCCGCGCCAATGATCGACACGTCGGCACCGAGGGCCGATGGCACGACGCTGACGGCGGCCGCGGGGACCTTGAACGCGCGCTCGGCGATCGCCCGGCGCATCGGCTCGAGGACGTGCGCCGGCTCGTGCTCGGCGACGGATCCGCCGACGACGATCCGCTCCGGATTCAGCGCGTTGACGATCCCGACCGCGAGGTTCGCGAGCGCCGCCTCCGCGCGCCCGATGAGCAGCGTCGCGCGCGCGTCTCCGGCGGCAGCCTTCGCATACACGATGCTCGCATCAGCGACGCCGTACGCCTCGGCCAGATTGCGTCCGGCCGCGTACGCCTCGACGCACCCGTAGGAGCCGCACCGGCAGCGCACGCCTCGATCCAAGCTCACCGGGAAGTGGCCCAGCTCTCCGGCGGTATTCGTCGCGCCGCGGACCATCCGGCCGCCGGACACGATCGCGCCGCCCACGCCGGTCGATACGGTGATGTACACGAAATCGCGCGCGCCCTTGGCGGCGCCGATCGTCCCCTCGCCGATCGCGGCCATCACGGTGTCCCGGTCGAGGAAGACGGGCAGGCCGCCAAGGTCCGCGGCGAGCCGAGCGGCGATCGGAACGTGCGCGTCGACGAACCCGGCGATGTTCTGGGTGGTGTGGATCACGCCCGTCCGGTGATCGAGCGGCCCCGGCGAGGACAACCCTGCTGCCGCGATGTCCGCGACCGGAACGCCGGCTGCCTCGAGCGCGGCACGCGCGCTCGCAGCGAGCGCGGCGATCACGGAGTCCGGTCCGGTCTGCGGCGTCGCTCGGAAATCACGGCCCATGAGCGTCGCCGCATCGCCGTCGATCCGCGCGACGGCGGTGCGGACCTTGCTGCCACCGAGATCGACGCCGAGGTAAAGGGCGCTCAGACCTTGGGCAGTCGCCCGGCGACGTCGGGCGCGTTCAGCGCGGAGGCATCGGTCCCGAAGACCTGCTGCTGCGCCACCTTGTAGCCGCGCTTCGCTTTGTCCTTCCCAAAAGCCCGCTCCGCGTCCTCGTAGATCTGCGACACGAGGATCGCGAGGTACGGAACTGCCTGCTGCTCCGGCATGTTCTCGCGATCGAGCGCCTGCGCGTCGATGCGGTCGTCGACGATGGGCAGCGGGCGATCGATCGGATCGGCCTGCTCGTCAACGCGCATCAGGAGGTTCGCCATCCGATCGTCGAGACGGCCCTTCCCGTACTGCCCGTTGTTGTACTCGCCGAGCAACGCGTTCGCGAGCGACGCGAGCTGACCGGCGCGTCCCGCCGCTGAGACGGTCGCCGTCGCGCTGTCGGCGGCAGCGTCGCGCGCCGGCTCCTCACGCTTGAGGAAGCCGAACAGTCCCGACTTCTTGCCTTCGGCTGCGGGCGCCGGCGGAGGCGGAGACCACTCGGCGGCCGCGGATGCGGCCGGCCGGTTCCACTCGCTGATCGTGTTCGGCGCAGGCGGAGCTTCCGGTGCCGTCGACTGGGCGGGGCCGAAGACGCCGCTCAGTGCCGCGAGTCGCTCGTCCGCGGCGGGAGGGATATCGATGGGCGACGCATCCGGAGGCGTCTCGGGCTCGACGGCGGGTGCGCTCGGCATCGCGCCCATCCGCGCATCGAGCGCGGCAGCGAGGTCCTCGCGGAGGGCGGTCTCCGGCGGCGTCCACTGCGGTGGCGCCGGCTGCTCCCAGCTCTGCGACGGCGGCGCAGGCTGCTCCCAGGTCCGCGCCGGAGCCGGCGGCTCCCAGCTCTGCGACGGGGGTTCGGGTGCGGGTGGAGCCCAACTTGGGTCGGTCTGGACCTCCGGCGCCGGAGCGACCCACTCGGGAGCGGGCGGGCTCCATTGCTCCGGCGCCGCAGACGGCTGCGGCGCAGGCGCCGGGGAGGCGGACTGGGGTGGCGGTTCTAAGGCGGGCTCGACGACATCGATGAACCCGGACTCGATCAACGCTGCGAGGGAGGCCCGGGTGGCCAGCTTGCTGCCTTTCAAGTGCTCAGCGACACGGGTCACGTCCCGCTCGCCATTCACCGCAAGGAGCGTCCGCCACTGGTCAGGGGACAGCGTGATCTCGCCCTTGTCGGCCGCGCGCTCCGACAAGCGGAAGCGGTAGCGATCGTCCGGAATGACCCTCCGGATGGCAACGATCCGATCGCGCTCCTGGGCCGCGCGGTCCAGCAGCTGATCGAGATCGCCCGAGAGGTTCGCCGCGGGGGCATCGCCCCAGGGGATGAACTCGAACGCCCCGGTCGCGATCGCGAACACGACGCCCAGGGCGGGCTCACCCACGTCGTCGCCCGCGATCGCGGCAACGAGTCGGCCGCCGTCGAACCCGAGCGTGCCGCCCCCGTCGCTGCCGCGAACCTCGAGCTGGCCAGTCTTGCTCGTCGAGTGGATGAGCTGGACCACCGTCTCGAGCGGGAACGCTTCGATCTCGCCACGTAACGTCATGCGATCGCCTCCTCGGTCTGCTTGTCAAAGACGTGGAGCTTCGACCGATCGAAGCCCACGCGGATGGAGTCGCCGGGCTGGGTCTGGGTGCGCGTATCGACCCGTGCAACGAATGTCTGCCCCGCCGAAGAGAGGTGCAGCTGGAACTCGTTGCCGAGGAATTCGACCACGTCGACTTGGGCGTCCACGGGCAGATGCCCGTTCTGCCCGGCAAGCGCGCCGGCGTCGATGTCCTCGGGCCGGATCCCGACGACAACGTCTTTGCCGATCGAGCGGGCGCCGCTGGCCGCGATCGGCGTCTTGAAGAAGCCGGCGTCGGCGACCGGCGCGTCCGCGCTGCCCGTGAGCTTCGCCTCGAAGAAATTCATCGCCGGGGATCCAATGAAGCCCGCGACGAAGATGTTCGCAGGGTGAGCATGGAGGTTCTCGGGCGTGTCGATCTGCTGGAGGATGCCGTCACGCATCACGGCGATGCGATCGCCCATGGTCATCGCCTCGATCTGGTCGTGCGTCACGTACACGGTGGTGCGCAGGATCCGCCGGTGCAGCTTCTGGAGCTGCGCGCGGGTTTCGATCCGAAGCGCGGCATCGAGGTTGGACAACGGCTCGTCCATCAGGAAGACCGCGGGCTCGCGAGCAATGGCTCGACCGACGGCGACGCGCTGACGCTGCCCGCCGGACAGCTCCTTCGGCTTGCGCTTCAAGAGCTTCTGCAGCCCGAGCATCTCGCCGACCTCACCGACGCGCCGGTCGATCTCGGTCTTCGCCATGCCCCGGAGCTTCAGCCCGAACGCGATGTTGTCGTACACGCTCATGTGCGGATAGAGCGCGTAGTTCTGGAACACCATCGCGATGTCGCGGTCCTTGGGGGCGATATCGTTCACGAGGCGTTCGCCGATGAAGATGTCACCGCTCGTCTGCTCCTCGAGCCCCGCGATCATCCGGAGCGCGGTCGTCTTCCCGCAGCCGGAGGGCCCGACGAGCACGAGGAACTCCTCGTCGTTGACCTGCAACGACAGGTCATTGACCGCGAGGACATCTCCGAACTTCTTCGTCACGTGGTCGAACGTGACCGTGGCCATGCATCCCCTCCGGCGCGTCTGAGCGGCCAAAGTATGTCACGGGAGGTCGATCTCAAGACGCGTGAGCGACGGGCGCTCGCGGCCTTGCTCGGCCGCCTGGTGGTCCAGGCGCGCACGGATCGCGTCGGGACGCGAGTGCCCCGCGCCGGCGACGAGACGGCCGAGGACGCGAACGCGATACGCGACCGCGCCGGGTGGCGGATCGAGCTCGATGATGACGCGGCGATCGTCACCGACACGAACGAACGGCGAGTCGCGCGTCTCGAGCTGGCGCGTGCGCGCGTCGAGGCGCGCGTAGTAGGCGATCCTGACGAACGCTTCCGCCACGTCCGGATCGTCGACCGCGAGCCGCAGCGTCACCCGGCTGGCGCCATCGAGAGGCTGGAGCCCGCTCTCGATGCCCCAGGCCCGTCCGCTGGGGATGCCGACGATGAGACCGCCGGCGTCACCGTACAGCGACGCGCGTGGCGTCGTTCGACGAAACGGACCTGGGTCGGCAGAGGCCGGCGACGCACACAGCGCGACAGCGACCGCGATGCACGCGACGCGGATCAGGAAGCGACGCACCTCCGGACCGTACCGGGGTCGCGGCGCCGTGTCGTGTCCTCCGTTCGGCCACCACCGGGGGGCCGTTGGACCCGCGCGCCCGCCCGAGGTGGGCCATCGGGCCACCGTCAGGCGAGATCGATCTCCCATGTCCCGATCTCGAACGCCTCGAGGGTCGCCGCGGCCATGTCGTCGTGAAGCTCGAGCGGCGCCGCGGTGCGCACCACGTCGAGTCCGGTATTCCCCAATGCGAGCTCGCCTTCGCGCAGATCGAGCGGCCGGGACGCTCGCACCGGCTTGGCGAACCGAAGCGTCGCCCGCGCCGCGCCGTTGCCGGGATTCACCAGGCGGACCACGAGGCGATCGGGTGAACGCGCGCGGATGGCGGTGAGGGTCACGGCCGGATCGCCATCGAGGGAGCAGAACGAGCGATCCTCACCCGCCCCGGTCGCGAGCCACGCGGGTGAGAGGAACTCGCGGATCGCGCGGGCGGCCTGGGGGAGCCCGATCCCGTCGCGGAGCGGAACCACGCTGTACCCGAAGGTCAGCTCACCGAGGCACTGCGCCGACGGCGTCTCGAGCTCTGGGCCGGCGTGGCCGCGCCGCTCCGGCAGATCGCCGCGCGACAGGAAGCCGACGGCACGGAACAGGGTGACCGCGATCGCGCTGCCGTCGCTCAGCACCGAGTACTCGCGCAACCCGTCCGCGCCGATGGCCAGGCCGCCCTGCGCATCGCCCACCGCGACGAGATCATGGAAGCACCGCTCGGGCGTCGGAGGCTCGACCCACCCACGCTTGCGCGGCACGCGATTCGGCCGCTCGAGCCACGCGAATCCCGCGCCGGCGGTGTGCGTCGCCGTCCGCCGCCCGGTCTCGCAGACGACCTTCAGCCGGTGGTCGCGTGACGCGTTCGTCACTTTGGTGGCGACGTCCACGCGAGCCGCCCCGGCATCGAGCGAGATGACGAAGCGGACCCGGTTGTCGACGAGATCAGGACCGCGCGCGAACCGGTCGTCGCGCAGTGACGCCGGAAGGCGCAGTGCGAGGTCGACGGTGACCATCGCGCGATCGCCGTCGACGCGCGTCGCGCGACGCCCCGCGACACCCTTCGATCCGATGGTCGGACCCGCGTAGGAGTACGTGTACTCGTCCCCGCGGTCACCCTCATCGATCAGCACGTTCATCCGGCCGCTCCGAGCGTCGGTCGCGCGATCGATGATGGTGAAGCCGCCGTCCTCGTCCACCTCGACCCGAAGGCGCTCGTTCTCGATGACGCCGGCCTCCGGGGCGCTCACGCCTGCGGTGCGTCCGCGCACGGCGGCGGTGACACCGAGCGCCGCACAGCGCACGACGGTCGGACGCCCCGCGATCGTGACGACGCCATCGCGCGGCCACGGCAGTGCGTTCCACGCCACTGGCGCGCCGCCGGGACCACCCAGCGTCGCTGAGAGCTCGCGGACCAGACGCTCGCCGGTGGCGCGCACGCGCGCGAACCGCGGCCGCATGTCGAGGTCGTGGACCGCGTCAATGGAGCAGCCGCAGATCGAGTCGTGCGGATGGTTCTCGAGGAGGGTGCGCCACAGCGAGCGCAGCGTCTCGCGTTCGATACCGCCGCCGAACGCGTCGAGCGGCTCGCAGCGCTCGAGGAGGAGCCGCTCGCACGCCGCGTTCTCCTGCTTGATCCACGCGCGCGTCGAGTTCACCCCACGGAGGATCGGCCGGTACTTGCCGGAGACCATCTCCCCGACGAACACGCCGCGGGG
>JALYLX010000102.1 GCA_030773995.1 Chloroflexota bacterium | reverse complement strand
GTCCTCGACGCCCACCCCGACGACCCGCGCGCCGAGGTCCGTCGCCCGTGTGACGAGCCCGCGCACCGTCGCCCCGGCGGCCGCGTCGCGCGCCGCGCCCGTGACGAGCGCGCGGCCGAGCTTCACGTAGTCCCACCGGGTCCAGCTTGCGGCTTCGAGCTGCGCCGCCCCGGTGACGTCGTCGAGCGCGAGACGCACGCCGCGGTCGCGAAGGCGCGCCAGTCCCTCGGTCGGACGCGCGATATCGGCGAGGCTCGCGGCCGCCACCTCGAACGTGAATGTCGTCGGATCGCCCTGGATCGTGAGGGTCCGCTCGAACAGCCGGAGGAACGGCTCGTCGTGGAGCAACGGCGGGGTGATGTTCACGCTCACGCCGACCTGCATCCCGTCGCGGCGCCAGACGGCCGCCTGGAGGAGCGTCTCCCGGATCACCCAGGCCTCGAGGTCTCGCATGAGGCCATCGCGTTCCGCGGCCGCGACGAACTCGGACGGGGCGATGAGCCCGCGGATCGGATGACGCCAGCGAACGAGCGACTCGACACCGCGCAGCTCGAGCGTGCTCACGAGCACGCGCGGCTGGTACTGCAGGACGAGCTCGTTCTCGGTGATCGCCCGGCCAAGCTCGAGCTTGAGGTCGCCATCGCTCACCGCGTCGCTCCGCGGAGCTGGTCCAGGATGGCGGTCTGGCCCTCGTTGATCGAGTGGATCTCGACCGTCAGTCGATGCACCGCTGACAACGTCTCGTGATCGGCCTCAGCCCGCGCATCGTTCGCGGCCTGGATCACGTTCTGACCGACGATGATGATCGGCAGAAGGACGAGCTGCAGGAACGTCTGAGCGACCCACGACACGATCACGATCACGTCGCCCGAATGGAGCGCGGCGGGCAGCGAGATCAGCGAGATGCACGCGAAGAGGTACGCGGTCCACATCGTGCCCACCGTCCTGGTGATCCGGACCGCGAGCCATGTGTTGAATCGCCCGGAGGTGCCGGAGCCGTGGATCTTCGAATGAACGTCCTGGCTGAGCACGAGCCGGGGCTGGTGCCGTTTCGCGAGCGCGACCGGTGACTCCTTCACGGGGCTTCCTCCATGCGTCGAATGGCCCCGCTGGTATATGCGACCTACGCCGGCGAGATCAGGCGGGCAGGGTCGATGCCCGCGCCGCACCGGCGTCCGTGCGGAGCGCCAGCGCGGTCCAGAGCGTCCCGGCGAGGTCGACCGAGGCGAAGGCCAGGAGGATCGGGCTGGCAAGGCTGAGCATCACGAACGCGGCGAAGAACGCGACGACCGCGAGGCGCGCGGGGATGGTCAGCTCGAAGAAGCGTCGAACCTCCGCCCGCCCGCATTGGATGTAGTAGTAGCCGAGCACCAACGCGAGGACTCCCGCGACGCGGATCCACGGCTCGTTCGTCGGCGGGAACCCGAACAGCCCGATCAAGACATTCGGCGCGACGATGAGTGCGAGGCCGAGTGCGACGAGATACAGGCCGAACCAGAACACCGATCGCGCAGCCTTGGTCATCGTCGTGGCGCCGTCGGCCCGACAGCGCTGCGGGGTTCCCCGCCGTCGTCCGTCATCGTATCTGCCATGTGCGCAGTATCTGCGCACGGCGGGTTTAGCATTCCGCCCGCACGGAACAAGCGGAGGTGCTCCATGACGGTGAGCTTCGCGGTGAATTACGTAGCCGTCATCGCCGGGGCGATCGCCGCTGTGGCCATCGGTGCCCTCTACTACGGTGCCCTCGGGTTCGGGGAGCGAGCGAGCCGCATGCTTGGCGCACGTCAGCCCAGGCCCGGACCACGATCGCTGGCGATCGGCCTCGTCGTCGGCTTGGTCAACGCGTGGATCATCGCCGTCCTCGCGCTCAGCCTCCACGCGGCCTCGATCAGCGACGCGATCCTGCTGGGAGTGCTCGTGTGGTTCGGCTTCGCCGCGACCTTCAAAGCCGCACGAGGTCGCCTTCGAGGGACGACCGTGGGGCGTGTGGGGGATCGAGGCCGTTCATGACATCGTCGTCGAGGTCACGTTAGCGGCCGTCGTGACCCTCTGGCGATAGCCGCCCCAGCGCCGTGCTGAGACGGCGGTCAGCCCGGACAGTCGCGGAACTAGCGGCACCCAGGAATCCGTGCTGGATCTTGTACGTGTATCTGAGCAACGCCCACCTTGGGGCGGCGCGCCGAGACCGGGAGGGATCCGGTCGGCGTCGAACCGCACGAGCGAGATCACCTCGGCGCCACCTCTGGCGGTATCGCCCGAGGACTCGGAGACCTGAAGCTCGGCCTCGGGGTTCAGCGGTCCCCAGCCCATCGCCCGTAAGGTTGGTCGAACCACCGGAACGCGTCGCGGTCGTCCGCGGCGATCGCGAAGTTCTTCGTGAATCCGGAAGCTGCGGACTGGACATCTCGACGAGCTGCCGGATGCCCTCGTGGCTCTGATACGACAGCACCTGACCCTTATGGGTAAGCGAGCTTCGCCTTGGCCGATGCGTCAATGACGGCCCGGCACGCTCACGTCGTCGGCACGGAAATGACGAAGAGCAACGGCGCCACGATCGCTGCGACGAGGGCAAGGCCCACGAGCACCGCGAGCCCAGGGCGACAGAACGCAGGGCGCGTTTCACCCTTTGCCGGGTCGTGGGTGGTTGCCGAGCCCGCATCAGACGCCGCGTTCAATTGATCGACCCATCGGACACCTAATACGGCGTCGTGCCCGCGACGAAGAGGCAGACGCCGGCGATGACCAGGCAGAGCGTCGCGGTTGGAATGAGGTATCGCCAACGTCTGCGGCTGCCGATGACCACCGTAAGATCGAATCCGACGACGGCAGCGACGCCGAGGAGCAGCAGCAAGTAGACCCCAGCGAGAACGGCGGGGGCGTACTTGTAGCCAACGAAGCCCAGACCGCTGAACGTCACGAGAACCAGGAGCGTCGCGACGAACGAAACGATGACCGCGCTCATCCAGGCAGGCGCTGATGCGCCAGCTCCCTGCCCAGGTTCCACCCACCCGTGCGCGTCCGTCACGTGCCTGCGAAATTCGTCGAGGTTCTCGGCTCTGAAGCGGCAAAGCGCGCATGTCGTCACCGAATCTGGCCTACCGCTCGTTCGCGAGTTGCTCGTCCGCCAGATCGGCACCCACGAATCGCGCCAAGGCGATCATGCCGCGCTGCCAGAACTTTCGGGCGAGCGGAGTTCGCGCACCACGAGCCGCAGGTAGATGAGCCAGAGCGGCAAGGCTGCGAGGCCACCGCCCAGCGTGTCCGCGATGCCGCTGCTGAATTGGTCCGGCGCCGGCGGCAAGATCGCCCCGGCCAGCGCCTGATAGATGCCCCACGGCAGCAGCACGGTCGTCAGGAGACCGAAAAGCACCGTTCCGGCCATGAGATAACCACGACGGAACGGCGACGGACCGCCATCCGCGCCGAACGTGCGACGCGCGAGCCAGTGAGCAGCCCAGAGCACCGCACCGAAGACCGTGAAGGTCGCGCCGCGCACGAGATCATCGCCACGACGACGATCGCGCTGCGCGAGCATCTGGTCGCGAGGATTCACTGCCAGCTCACGCGCCCGGATGGCCTCGCACTCCGGCGTATTCGGTGGGCACGCCGGCGGGGTGAACGCTGAGATGTCCGGCGGGTGGCCGTAGGTGAAGTCGTTGCCGGCCGTCACGGCGAATGCGACGTTCACCAGCGAGGCCACGCCGACGACGAACACAAGTACGCCGGCAAGCGACGCGAGGTAGAGATAGAGGCCGAGCCAGCCGCGCGGCGCGAGATCGGCGCCGCCGCGGCCACGCAACGACACGAGGCCGAACACGATGAGTCCGAGGATCGCAGCTGGGATGAGTACCGGAAGCACCTAGGTCACCTCCAGCAATTTCGGCGCAGGCCACCGATCGTCGACAGTCCGAATCGTCGCCAGGCTCACCGGAGCACCTCCGTCGCTTGTGCCAGCACGGACGGTGGGATCGTCAACCCGAGCGCCGCCGCGGTCTTCAGGTTGATCACCAGGTCCAACCTGCTCGGCTGCTCGACCGGCAGATCCGCCGGCTTGGCGCCCCTGAGGATCCGGTCCACGTAGCCCGCCGTGCGGTGCCACGTGTCAGCGAAATTCGGCCCGTAGCTCATGAGGCCGCCGACGTCGACGTACGCTCGGTCATCGAACACGACTGGCATGTGCTTCTGCGCCGCGAGCTCCGCGATCCGCGCGCCATTCGTGAAGATGGTCGCGTCGGGCGCAGTGATGAGGGCATCGAGACCGTCCATACGTGCGGCGTCGAACGCGCGCTCGAAATCGTCGGCGCTGCTCGTCAGGACGGCGACGAGCTCGATCCCCAAAACCGTAGCGGCGTCCTTGCTCAGTCTCCACCAAGATCCGCCTGTCTCCGCGAAATCGGGAAGGAGACCCAAGCCACCGACGCGGCGAGCCGCGGGAATGGTGTGCTTGAGGAGCTCTAGCCGCTTTTCGCTGCTGGTCGCGGGGGCGTATGTGAACCCGGTGACGTTCCCGCCCGGATGAGCAAGACTGGCCACCAGGCCCGCGCCAACGGGGTCCGGACCAATGTTCCACGCCACGATCGGGATCGTCGTCGTCGCGTTCTTGGCAGCCAGCGCGGGAACGATGCCGCCGGTCACGATGAGGTCGACGTTCAGGGCCACCAGCTCCGCAGCCTGAACAGGAATCACGTCTTGCGTGATCTCGCCGCCCGGGCCGCGGCCATATCGGTACTCGATGGCGATGTTCTCACCCGGCACGTAGCCGAGATCGCGGAGTCCCTGGCGGAACGGATCGAGGACCGAGGTGCTGGAGGCGAGCGAGAGGACACCGATCCGAGGAATCTTCGGTTTCGACGCTGGAGATGCGCAGCCGGCTGCCAGCAACCCCGCGGCGCCGGCCGCCCCCACGAGCGCGACACCTCGTAGGAATTGACGACGACTCCAGTGGACCGCCTCGCTCACGCTTGTCCCTTCCGTTCAGCTTCGCCTCTCTGCGCACCGAGGGCGTAACGATGGACGGAACGCTCGTTCCCTCGGGGTGAACATCGTCCCTCCGGATCGCGGCGTCAATGGTGATACCGCGCCGCGATCACTACGTGGTCTGTACGGCGTCGCACTTTCGGCGCACGCTAGGGACATGGCGAACGTCTCCGGTCCTCGACGCGTGGTGCTCTTCCGTCGCTACGCGCTGGTCATCGTCGCCGTGGTCGGCGGCGCGCTCGTGCTCAACAGCTCGGTCCAGCTGATTTCGTCGTTCAGCGACAATCGCGACGCGGTCGCCCGCGTTGAGCGCGCGTATGCGGCGGCGGCGGCCGAACGAATAACTTCGTTCATTCGCGAAACGGAGACGCTGGTCACGAACGCGAGCCGGGCCATGGGTGGCGCGACCAACGAACAACGACGGAACGAGGTCTTGCAGCCGCTCTTGGCCCTCACGCCAGAGATCTCCGAAGCCTCATACCTTGATCCGGGTGGACGCGAGACATCTCGCGTCGTGCGGCTTGGGCTTGACGGTGGGCGAGGCATCGACTTTTCCGGCGACCGGAAGTTCCTGCGCTCGCGCGCGGGGAAGACGTACTTCAGTCCCGTCTACTTCGTGAGCGGATCAGAGCCCTACATGACGATCGCCGTCGCGGAACGCACGCTCAGCCCGGGCGTCGTTACCGCCGAAGTCAACCTCAAATTCATCGCCGAAGTCATTTCGGCGATCCAGGTTGGGGCTACGGGCCACGTGTATGTGGTCGACGAGATCGGACAGCTCATCGCACATCCGGACATGACTCTGGTGCTCCGCAACACGGGCCCGGTCGTGTTGCCACAGGTAGCAGCCGCCCTCGCACAGAGTGACCCAGGCACGGGTGAGCGCGCGACCACGGCACGAGACTTCGACGGTCATGACGTGTTGACCGCCTACGAGCGTATTTCGATCGTGCCATGGTTCGTGTTCGTCGAGCAGCCTCTCGCGGAGGCATACAGCCCGGTCTACAACTCGATCTGGCGCAGTGTCGGCTTCCTGGTCATCGGTCTCCTCGCAGCCGTCATCGCGAGCCTGCTGCTGGCCCGGAGCATGACGCGTCCGATCCGGGCGCTCGAGGCCGGCGCGGCGCGGATCGGCGGTGGCGCCCTAGAGGAACGGATCGACGTGCGAACGAACGACGAGCTGGAATCCCTTGCCGACGCGTTCAATGCGATGGCCGGGCGGCTTCATGAGTCGTACGCGGGCCTCGAGCAGAAGGTCGATGCGCGCACTCGCGAGCTTGCCCAAGCCAATGCCCTGCTCGCGGTCGCGAGTCGCCACAAGAGCGAGTTCCTCGCGAACATGAGCCACGAGCTTCGGACCCCGCTCAACGCGATCATCGGCTTCTCGGACGTGCTGTTGCAGCGGATGAATGGGGAGCTCACCGACAAGCAAGAGGAGTACGTCGCCGACATCCTCGACTCGGGGAAGCACCAGCTCGCGCTGATCAACGACATCCTCGATCTCTCCAAGGTCGAGGCTGGACGGATGGAGCTCGAGCTGACGAGCTTCTCGCTCGCCGAGGTCTTGGCGACCGCCGCGACGCTTGTGCGGGAGCAGGCGGTGCGGCGCGGGATCCGACTCGAGCTCCGGGTCGATCCGACGGTCACGACGATCCTGGCTGACAAACGCAAGGTCAAGCAGGTCGTCGTCAACCTGCTGGCGAACGCGGTGAAGTTCACCCCGAACGGCGGACGGGTCGAGGTCTCCGCCCGCCAGCTCGCCGATGCGATCCACGTATCGGTGCGCGACACCGGTCCGGGGATCGCCGCTGACGATCAGGAGCGGATCTTCGAGGAGTTCGGCCAGGCGCGTACCCGACCCGCCACGCCCGAAGGCACCGGGCTCGGGCTGACCCTGGCGCAGCGGTTCGTCATCCTGCACGGCGGACGGATCTGGGTCGAGAGCACGCTCGGGGAGGGCAGCACGTTCACCTTCACCCTCCCGCTCCAGCCATCCCCGCCACTCGACCGTCTGAACAGCGCTGCGCCCGCCAGCGAGGTCGCGCGGAGCAGCAGCTAAGTGGCTGATCGGATCCTCGTCGTTGACGACAAGCCGCAGAACCATCGGCTCATTGAAGCGATGCTTGCCCCGTACGGGTACGCGATCTCGTCGGCGTCATCTGGAGAGGAGGCCGTCCGGGCTGTCGCCAGCGACCCGCCCGACCTCATCTTGCTCGA
This sequence comes from Chloroflexota bacterium, assembly GCA_030773995.1. Taxonomy (GTDB): domain Bacteria; phylum Chloroflexota; class Limnocylindria; order P2-11E; family P2-11E; genus UBA4735. The sequence goes on along the minus strand of JALYLX010000102.1, from coordinate 50,213 downwards.
TGTCGTCATGCCGGGGATGACGGGGTACGAGGTCTGCCGCTGGGTCCGGGCGCACGACCTGACCCGGGTCCTGCCGATCGTCATGGTGACGGCGAACCCCGAACAAGACAAAGTTGCGGCGATCGAGGCGGGCGCTGACGACTTCATCGTCGAACCGTTCGAGCGGCACGAGCTCCTTGCCCGGGTCCGTTCACTCCTCCGGATCAAGGCCTACCACGACACCATCGCCGCGCAGGCCGCCGAGCTCGCTCAGCTGAACCGCACGCTCGAGGATCGCGTCGCCGTGCAAGTCAGCGAGATCCTCGCCCTCCGCGGTCTCGGCGGCACGGCGTTGTTCCGCCAAGAGGGCGAGTTCTGGACGATCGCGTTCGAAGGCGCGGCGTTCCGGCTCCGCGATACGAAGGGCCTACACCACATTGCCGCGTTGCTACGCGAACCGGGTCGCGAGCTGCACGCCCTCGACCTCGTGGCGTCCCAGCCGTCCGAGGATGACGGGCCTCGCCCGCGCGGAGGCGACGCCGGGCCGATCCTCGATCCCGAAGCGAAGGCCCAGTACCGCGCGCGCCTCAAGGATCTTGAGGACGAGCTGCGCGATGCCGAGCGCTCGAACGACCGCGAGCGTGCGGCGCGAGCGACCGAAGAGCGCGAGGCGCTGGCTCACGAGCTCGCCGCCGCCGTCGGGCTGGGAGGCCGAGATCGGAAGGCGGCCTCCGACACCGAACGGGCCCGGGTGAATGTGACGCGCGGGATCAAGGCCGCGCTCGAACGGATCGCCGAGCACAGCCCCGCGCTCGGGCGGCACCTCGAGGCGACGCTCCGCACCGGTCAGTTCTGCAGCTACGTGCCGGATCCCCGGGTCGCTGTTCGCTGGGAGCTGTCGTGATGTTCGTCTCGCCCGAACGACCGTCCCCTCCGTCGTCACGCCCTCTGGGCAAGAGATCGGACCCACAGGGAGGGCACCAACGTGATCACGCAGCAACAGATCGCCACGGCGATCGCCGCGACGCTCGCGCTCGACCCGGCGCTCGCGCTCGGCGGGCCGGCAGCGGAAGCGCGCTGTTTCGGCATGTCACGCGACGCAGCCACGGCCGAGCCCGCGCCAACGCACATCGTGCGCGCGGGATCGCGCTGCATCGAGATACAGCTGCGACCGTCGTCCGCCGACGCCGCCGGGTGACCCCGAGCGCACCCGGTTGGGCGCCGTCGTTCGGTCGATGCGCCCAGCGCATCCGTCCTTGGCGGACGCTCGAGCGCACGCCCGTGATCCGTCCTGGGGTTCCGTTTGACTCGACCCCGTAAGGTGCGCGGCGAGGAAGCCGTTTGCTGACCGGGCATAGCGCGAATGCTGGCACCAGAGCGCGGGACGCCGCTGGCGGCGGGCCGAGGCGCCCGGTAGGCGGAGGACGCCGAGCGAACTCTCTGCCGAGTTCTACGTAGACTCAGTGATCGAGTCTCATCCGAGCTCGCGAGAGAGTGCGCGTCTGCCGGTGCAGGCCGCGGTCTTCAAAACCGTTGACGGGGCGTTGCACGTTCCGTGGTGGGTTCGACTCCCATGCACTCTCGCAGCGTCGCTGTCGCGTTCCTGTCGCGCGCGACCATCGATGTCCGAACGCGCCGAACTCCTAAACTTCGTCGGTGTCGACTGACCGCACTGAGCTCGCCGAGGAGCTCGAAGGTCCTGCCACCGACCTCGCGGCCGACGTCGAGCCCGGCCGTACGTCCGCCATTGCCGCACTTCGCTACCGCGACTTCCGGCTGTTCTGGTTCGGCCTCCTGGTCTCGAACATCGGGACATGGATGCAGATGTTCGGACAGGGCTACCTGGTCGTGCTCCTCGCGGTGCGCGACGGCGTGCCGCAGCTCGCGCCGCTCTACCTCGGACTCGTCGGGCTCGCGCGCGCGATCCCGGGCCTGACGCTCGGCCTCTTCGGCGGCGCGCTCGCGGACCGTACCGACCGCCGACGACTGCTCCTGGTCACGCAATCCGCCGCGGCGGTCACCGCGGCGATCCTCGCGACGCTCTCGATCACCGGCCGCATCAACATTGTCGAGATCCTGCTGCTCGGCGCCCTGAACTCGACGATCTTCGCATTCGACGCGCCGACCCGGCAGTCGATGGTCCCGCGCCTCGTGCCGGAACGCGACCTCATGAGCGCCATCGGGCTGAACTCCGCGGCGTTCAACGGCCCGCAGATCATCGGCCCGGTCATCGGTGGCCTTATCTACGCGCCGTTCACCGGCACGCCCACGTTCGGCGCCGGCATCCTCTTCTACGTCAACGCGATCTCGTACCTCGCGGTCGTGGGCGCCCTGCTCCGGATGCATCCGGTGCCGATCATCGGGAAGAGCAGCGAGATCTCGATGCTCGACTCGATCCGCGAAGGGCTCGCGTACGTCCGCCAGGACGTCGTCGTGCGCTGGGTGATCATCCTCGCCGCCGCGACCGCGCTGTTCGCCCGTCCGTACCTCCAGCTCCTGCCGGCGGTGGCGCACGACCTCCTGAGGGTGGGTGCCGTCGAGCTGTCGTGGATGCTCGCGGCCTCGGGCGTCGGATCGCTCGCGGGAGCGCTCGCGACGGCAGCGCTCGGCGGCCTGCGGAGACGCGGTGCGGTGCTGATTGGCGCGTCGATCGCCTTTGGGGCGTTCCTCATCCTGTTCGCGATGCAGCGAACGCTACTGCCTTCGCTACCGCTCCTCGTGCTCCTCGGTTTCTCCACGATGGTCTTCCTCGGCATGGCGAACGGCTTGCTCCAGACCCGCTCGCCGGACCACCTACGCGGCCGTGTGATGAGCGTGTACACGATGGTGTTCATGGGCCTCATGCCGCTCGGATCGATGGTCATGGGCTCGATCGGCAGCGTCGTCGGGACCGGCGGCGGCCTGCTGGCGGGTGGCGTCGCGTGCACGCTCGTGGCGCTCTACGCCGCGCTCAGAATCCCCGCGTTGCGCCTGGTTGCCTCGGAGCTACGACGCGATCGACCGCCATTCTCACGGCCGATCTCGCAGCGGTAGTCCGCAGCCGCACAACGTTCGCTTCGTCACGTCGGGACGGTGCCACCAAGGCACGTTGTATCCGGCACGCGCGGGTACAGTCCGCCGATGATGATCGGGCGTGCGCCATGGCAATGAGGCTCGGTCGATTCGTCATCCTCACGATCTTCGGCTCTCTCGCCGGGCTCGTCGGCGGCTACATCCCGGCGGCCGTCACCATGAACGTGGCGTTCACGGCGATGCCGTTCTCCTATTCGTCTTACCAAACAGCCGACGTCGTCGCCAAGCTCGTCTGGTTTGCGGCTGCCGGCGCGATCGTGGCCTTCTTCCAGCGCGCCACCGGTCCGGGCGCTCTTCCGCGATGGTGGCCGTTGGCGTCGGCGGCCGGCTGGATCACGCTGATCGCGCTGGCGAGCGGCGCGCGTGGAAGTGAGAACAATGACCTGCGGTTCGCCATCCCGGCCGGTCTGTTCTTCAGCCTCGTCGCGGGCGGTGCGCTGCTCCTTCGTCGGCACCCGGCGCCGGCATCGCCGCTGGCGGAGGTCCGGACCGCACGGCCGCCGTCCCGGTTCAGCGGCTTTCGCATCGGCGCGCTCGCCGTTCCCGCGTACCTGGTCTTCGTCGGCGTCGGGCACACCGTGCTCGCCACGTTCATGTCCGCGCAGGCGACCGGCCCGCGCGATGGCCAGGCGTTCAGCGGGACGTTCGTCCTCGGGTTGATGCTCGTGGTCGTGGGCCTGTTCGCCCTCCCCATCGCACGCGAGCGCGGACTGGGGCCGATCGTTCGGTCCGGCGTGGTCGGCCTCGTCGTCGCCGTTGCGGTCGTCGGATACACCTACACGCGCGGCTACGACGTGGGCGGCGTGGCCGGTGAGAGACACTGCATCGTCGAACAAGGTCGCGAGATCTGTCCCGCGGGTGACGGCACGTACATCAAGGACGCGCGCCCTGATCTGTCGGTCATCCTGCTCGGAGCGGTCGGTGCATATGCGCTCGCGCATCTGCTCGGCCGCCGGGCGGCGGTGTCACTTGTTGTGACCGCGGCCATGCTGCTCGCGAGTTGCGCAGCGACCACCGCATCACCCGGTACGACGCCGTTCGGAAGCATCAACGTCATGGAGCGATCGCTCTCGGCCAACGCCTGCCGGGTCCTGCGCGAACCCGCAGCCGCGACGCTCACACCGGATCGGGCACGCTTCGGGTTGAACGGCCCGAATACGGCGTTCGGTCTGGCGGTCGTGCTCGACGTCCCGGCGAGCGACTCCTTCAGGGGTCCTCCTGCTCGATCCGCCTCGCGAGGACGTCGTCGTGGCGGTCCGGACCGACGCGCAGACGGCGCGGTACGACCCCGGGTCCACGCTGCCGCGACTCGAGGTGCATACCGGTGACCTCGTCATGCTCGAGTTCCGCCTGGCGCCGGTCGATCCAAGCGGCGCATACCTTCTTGCCCGGCTGGACCCGAACCTTGTCGGTGTGAAGGTGCCGGCCTGTCGCAGCTAGATCGACGGATCTCCGTACGGCTCAGCAGCGAGCGCGAGCTCGCGGTAGAACTCGGTGACGAACCGTCTGCCGGGCTCGGCCAGCCGTCGGCCGGTTTCGGTCTCGAGCAGCAACGGTTCCGATTGGCGTACCGTCCCGCGCGCTAGGAGATCCGTGAGCGACCAGTCGAATTCCCCAAGCGCCCGAAGGGTCTGGTAGATGCCCAGCGGCCCGAACTTCGCCAAGAGATCGGCATCCGCGACCACCTTCGCCTCAAGACCCTCTGGGTGCTCGCCCCACCAGCTGCCTTTGTGCGTATGGATGCAGGTCGCCTGTTTCTCGATCTCCTCCGTTGAGTAGGCGATCCCAGCGGTCTTCAGATAATCGGGAAGCATCTCGGCGCCCCGCGGGCCATGGCCCTTCTCCGGCCCAGCGAGGTAGCCGATGTCGTGCATCACGATCGCCGGGAGCACCACGCCCATGTCGGCACCCTCGGCTTCGCCGATGACGATCGCGTTCAGGGTGTCGCGGTAGATGTGCTCCCAGTTGTGCGCAGTCAACGCCGTCGCGGCATCGAAACGTTGTTTCGTGTAGATGGCCACGGACCGCAGCCTCGGGTCCCGGCCAAAGTAGCCTTGGAGCTTCCGTCGCAGGACCTCGCGGCTCAGCATCAACATGCGGCGTTAGACGGACGGATCCAGGTACGGCTCGGCTTCGCGAGCGAGCTCGCGCAAGAAATCGGCCATCGGCTGCCGCCCTGGTTCGGCCAGCCTCCTTCCGGTGTCGGTGTCGAGCGTGATCGCGATCATGGTCTCGTTGTACCCGACGATCTTGGCGAGCGACCAGTTGAACTCGCCACACGCTCGGATGTGCTGGTAGGTTCCCAGCGCGCCGAACTTGTCCAGGAGATCGGCGTCGGCGACGACTTTCGCCTCCAGGCCCTCGGGATGGTTATCCCAGCCGCTTCCCTTGTGGGTCCGGATGCAGCTCGCCAGCCTGAGGATCTCATCGGCGGAGTACGAGATGCTCGCTTCATCGAGATACTCCGACAGCTTGTCCGCCCCACGGGCACCATGATCTTTTGCGCCTCCGTACAGATAGCCAATGTCATGCATCACGATCGCCGAGAGCACGATGTCCATGTCCGCCCCCTCGGCTTCGCCGACGACGATCGCGTTCAGGATGTCGCGATAGATGTGCTCCCAATTGTGAGCCGTCAAGGCGGTCGCGGCGTCGAACTGCTCCTTCGTGTACGTCGCCACGGAGCGCAGCCTCGGGTCGCGCTCCAGGTAGCCGCGCAGCTTCTCGCTGACGACATCGCCGCCAAGCACCGGCGTGTTGAGCTCGAGCGACAGATCCAAGTACGGCTCGGCTTCGCGGGCTAACTCACGGAAGAAGTCGACGATCAGCCGCCGGCCCGGCTCGGCCAGCCGTCGGCCGGTCTCGGTGCCGAGCGTGATCCCGGTGATCGTTCCGTTGCCGAACTCCACGACCTTGGCCAGTGACCAGCTGAACTCGTTCCAGGCTCGGATCTGCTGATAGGTGCCGAGGGCGCCGAACTTGTCGAGCAGATCGGCGTCCGCAACGACCTCGGCCTCAAGTCCCTCGGGGTGCTGATCCCAGCTGCTCCCTTTGTGCGTCCCGATGCAGCGTGCGAGCTGCGCGATCTCATCGTCCGAGTACGAGATGCCCGCCTCGTCCAGATATGTCGGGAGCGCGAGCGCGCCACGTGCGGCATGGTCCTTTCCCGCACCGTACAGGTACCCGATGTCATGCATCACGATCGCCGGGAGGACCACGCCCATGTCGGCACCCTCAGCTTCGCCGATGACGATCGCGTTCAGCACGTCGCGATAGATGTGCTCCCAGTTGTGTGCCGTAAGCGCCGTCGCGGCCTCGAACCGGCGCTTCGTGTACTCGGCGACCGACCGCAGCCTTTGGTCGCGCTCCAGGCACCCGTGCAGCTTTTCCCGTAGCACATCGCGACCCAGCTCGAGCACGCCCGGCAGCGTACTCGCCGGTCCAAGGTTTCCTAGACTTTCGCCTGATCATGCCACTGCCGCGCATCCCAGCGTTCGTCTTCGCCGTCGCGCTCGGGAATCTCTTGGTCCCGCTGAACTCGACGATGATCGTGGTCGCGCTGCCGCTCATCGGTCGCGACCTCGGCGCGGATCGGGTGACGCTCGCGTGGCTCGTCACTTCCTATCTCATCGCCATGGCGTCGTTGCAGCCGATAGCGGGCCGCCTCGGCGACCGATTCGGCCAGCGCCGGTTCATGCTCGGCGCGCTCGTCTACTTCATCGTCGCCTCGGTGGGCGCGGCTCTTGCGCCGAATCTGCTCGTGCTTGTTGCGTTCCGGCTGCAGCAGGCCCTCGCGGCCGCGTCGGTCGTCCCCAACAGCCTCGCGCTGCTCCGTGGCCGCGCGGTCGAGGGCCGGGCCGGGACCTACTTCGGCATCTCGGGCGCGACCACGAGCATCGGCGCGACGATCGGACCGCTGCTCGGCGGCCTCCTGTCGGCCCTCGACTGGCGGCTCATCTTCCTCGTGAACCTTCCCCTCGCCGGGCTCGCGCTGCTGGTGGCCTGGCGTTCGCTCCCGGCGGGCGACCCGCCCCGACGCACCGCGCATCCCGACATCGCGGGAGCGGTCGCGCTCGGGGTGCTCCTTTCGATCGCCGCATGGACGCTTACCGAGGCCGGCACCTCGGGACCCACGATCACGGTCGTGCTTCTCGCCGCGGTCGCCGTCGGCGCGGTCGTGTTCGTGCGCTACGAGGGCCGGCATGCCGACCCGGCGCTGCCGCCGTTCCTGTTCACGATCCGTGCCTTCACCAGCGCGAACCTCACGATCGCGCTGTCGAACCTCGCGCTCTACGGCACGTTCCTGGCGGTCCCGGTCATCCTCGCCGGCTCGGGGCCCGATGCGACCATCCGCGGGGGCATCGCGATCAGCGCCCAGTCGGTCGCGATGATCGTGCTGTCCCCGGTGAGTGGCGCGCTCGTCGACCGAGTCGGCGCGCGCTGGCCGACCGCGATCGGCGGAGTGCTCATCGCGGCCGGCCTTGGGATCCTCGGTCTGTCGGGCCGCGCCTCGGATTTCACGATGCTGCTGATCTGCATGCCGATCACCGGAGCCGGTGTCGCGCTCACGTTCCCCGCGACGCGCATCGCGGCGCTCGACGCGGTCCCTGCGCGATTCGCTGCGCTCGCCTCAGGGCTCACCTCGTCGAGCCGCTACTTCGGGGGCATGATCGGGGCCCTCGTCGCGGGGCTCGTCCTCACCACCACGTCTGGACCCGGGGTGGGACGGCTGTTCCTGATTCTCGCCGCCTCCGGTCTCGGAGCAGCGGTTGTCGGATCCCAGCTCCCGGCGCGGATCGAACGCCACGCGGACTTGGAGGCGTCGCCGGCCGACTAAACGATCGCGCTCGAGCGGCGCACGGTGCCTGCGGTGCCGTCGACCTCGACGATCTCGCCGTCGATGAGCAGCTCCAGCGCGGTGCCGGTGCCGCAGACCGCCGGGATGCCGAACTCGCGCGCGACGACCGCCGCGTGCGAGAGCACTCCGCCGAGGTCCGCGACGATCGCGCTCGCCATGGTGAAGAGCGGGATCCAGCTGACCGTCGTCGCGCGGCAGACCAAGACGTCGCCGCGCTGGAAGCGCTCGAAATCCGCCGCGCCGTTCACCATCCGCACCGGCCCCCGGCCCCGGCCTGGCGACGCCGCGACGCCGCGCAAGATGTCGCGCTCCGTCTGCTCGACGCGGTAGCCGAGGTCGCGGATCGACGAGGACGGCACAGGCTCGTTCGGTAGCGCGCCGATGTACCGCGGCGGGCGGAGCCGGCGGTCGCGCTCGAACGCGGTCCGCCGCTCGCCGACCAGCCCGCGCCGATCCGTTCGGGTCGTGAGGGCCTCGCGGACCTCCGAGATGTGCAGGTGGATGATGTCGTCCCGTGCCCCGATCGATCCGGCGCGAACGAGGACGTCACCCACGCGGAGGATGAACCGCCGGCTGTGCGCTTGGCAGAGCCGATCGATCCAGTAGTTGTGCTCTTCGGTGAGCGCGCCGCACGCCTGCGCCGCCGCGAGCACCTCCTCGAAGCGCGCGAGGTCGCTCGGTCGATCGTGGAGCTCGCTGCGCGTATCCGCCGCGAGCGCCTCGGCATCGGCGATGAGCCGCGCTCGCCGTGAGGCGGGGCTGTCGCGGCCCGCCCGCACGAGCTGCGCGAGCTCGACGAGGAGCTGGCGGGGATCGTCCGACCACGACGGGCTCTCGATGTCGAAGCCGGTCTGGCCGATGTCCCCGTGAAGCGCGAGGAAGGCATCGATGGCCCCGCGGATCCGTGGCCCGCCGTCGAGCGCGGCGAGCTCATCGAGGTTCCGCACGTTCGCGATCGCGCCCGCGACCGCCGGCTCTGCACGGATCGTCTCGGCGAGGTCGTGCAGCTGTTGCTGCATCGCCTGCAGGGTCTCCGCCCGGCCTTGCACGAGCGCCGGAGCATCGGTGACCGGCCGGCCGGTGAGGCTTGCGTAGAGCGTGGCGAGCTCCTCCAGCAGCGTGTACGCCGGCGGCACGATGAGCATGTGCATCAGCCAGATGTCGTTGATCCGCGGCCAGAACGCCTCCCAGGCCTCGAGCGCGCTCGCGCGATCATCGATGCGCGCCGCTTGCATCCACGCGAAGTGCGCGAGCACCGCCGGGAGATACCGGTCCGTCCAGTCGCGCCCGAGGGTGCGCGCCGCCTGACGGCGGCGGCGCAACGCGGTGGCCTCGAGCGCGGGGATGTCCTCGGCCGGCGCCTCGAAGACGCGCGTCGAGTACATGTACCCGTGCTCGCTCCGGTAGCGGACTCGCGCGGGTGGGCCGAAGACCTCGTTCGCCTTGTCGAGCCCGAACGCCGGTGCCTGGAGCGTGTAGTCACACGACAGAGCGGCCCGGCACTCGTCCATGTGGACGTCCTCGCGGGTCCAGGTCAACGCAGCGTCGGCGGGGTCGTCCCAGTCGACGCTGAACTCGGCGGGCACGCGGAGCGTCGTGATCGGCCGTGACTGGAGGAGGTAGAGGAAGCCGCCAGCGAAGGCGCACTCAACGTCGACCGGGACGCCGCTCTCCGCCTCGAGCGCGAGTGCGAGGCGGGCGACCTCGCGGACCTGCTCGTCGTCGAGCGCGGCGTGCGCGCCGGCGAGGGTCCGCTTCACGATCGCGACGTCGCGCTTGCGGATCGCGTAGGTGTCGGGGGTGACGGAGCCTGACGCGATCGCCTCGCCGAGCCCACGTGTCGCGTCGATGACGATCGTGTCGCGATCGCCGGTGACCGGATCGGCCGAGAACGCGATCGCGGCGGCTTCGGCGGGCACGAGCTCCTGGATGAGCACCCCGATCCGCGGCCGGCCCGTGATCGCGCGCTCCTTGCGGTAGGCGACCGCGCGTTCCGACGACGCCGAGCGCCAGCAGCGGAGCACCGCGTCCGTGATCGCGTCGATCCCGCTGACGTCGAGGATCGTCTCGTGCTGGCCGGCGAACGAGGCCTCGGCGCCATCCTCCCCGATCGCCGACGAGCGCACGGCGACGGCGAGATCGGCGCGGCCGGTGCGCTCGCGCAGCCCGGCGTGGCCCTCGGCAACGAGTGCGCGGAGCGCCGCGAGGGCCGGAGCGTCGCCGTCGAGGGCGGTGCCGAGGCGGTCGAAGACGCTCGCGTCGAGGCAGAACCCCGCGGGCACGCGGAACTGGCCGGCGAGCCGCGAAAGCGTCGCCGCCTTCGCTCCGACCTGCTGGGCGTCGCGCGACGCCGCGTCGCCGAGGAACGCCGTCTTCATGAGTCCTGCGAGTCTACCCAGCGTTTGCCTAAACTCGGTTCACAGGCGTGGGAAAGATAACGGTGAAGCTGCACGGCGCCTTCAGCGAGTTCGCTGGCGGGGCCCGCAGCGCGACGGTCGAGGCGACCGACATCGCGAGCGCGCTCGCGGGTCTCGTCGCGAAGTACCCGAGTCTGGCGGAGCGGCTTCGGGACGAGCATGGGAAGATGCGCGAGCACGTGAACATCTTCGCGAACGATGAAGAGATGCGATACCTGGACGGTGAGCGGACCGCGCTTCGCGACGGCGACATCGTCCACATCGTGCCGGCGGTGTCCGGCGGGGAGGTCTGGGTATGGCGCGCGGTGTAGCGGTGCTCCTGGGGACGAAGAAGGGCGTCTATGTGTTCCGCAGCGGGACGGCCCGCGAGCGCTGGCGGCTCGAGGGAACACACTTCCCGGGGCAGCCGATCTACCACGTCGCGTTCGATCCGCGCGACGGCCAGTCGCTCTACGCCGGGGTCAACATGACCTGGGGCGGGCCGCGGGTCGAGATCTCGCGTGACTTCGGCAAGACCTGGAAGCCCGGCAAGAACCCGGCGTTCCCGAATGGGGACGAGCGGACCTTCAGCCGCACGTGGCACATCGAGCCCGGGCACGCGAAGGAGCCCACCGTGATGTGGGCGGGCACGGAGCCGGCAGCGCTGTTCAAGAGCACCGATCGCGGCGAGACGTGGGAGTCGGTGCGCGCGCTGAACGATCACGCCGACGCCAAGCAGTGGAGCCCCGGTGGCGGAGGCCTCGGCCTCCACTCGATCGCGGTGGACGCCGTGGACCCGAAGGCCATGACGATCGGGATCAGCTCGGGCGGCGTGTACGAGACGGTCGACGGCGGGAAGTCATGGACGCGCGTGAACTACGGCCTCGGCTCGCCGGTGCCCGTGGAAAAGGACGGCGACCTCACGTGCGTGCACCACGTCGTCGGCAGCCCGACCGTCCCGGGCGCACGCTTCCAGCAGGCCCACACGGGTGCGTACTTCAAGGACGCGGGCGACAAGAAATGGACGAGCGTGACGAAGGGGCTGCCGACCGACTACGGCTTCGCGTCGGCGATCCATCCGCGCGACCCGAAGACCGCATATCTGTTCCCGCTCGAGTTCCCGATGCGCATGTCCCCGGCGGCGACCGGCGCCGCGGTGTGGCGCACAAAAGATCGCGGGAAGTCATGGTCGAAGCTGGCGAACGGTCTCCCGCGCGGTGCGAACTATGAGGTGATGCGCGAGGGAATGGCGACCGACCGGCTCGATCCGGCCGGTGTCTACTTCGGGACGACCAGCGGTGAGGTCTGGGGCAGCGCCGACGAGGGCCGAACGTGGGCCCTCATCGCGCGGCACCTTCCGCCGATCTTGTCGGTGGAGACGGCGGCGCTTTAGGCAGCTCGCGCGTTCCGCGCACGTCGCGTGTGGCACGGCCGCGATCGGCGAAGCAGTGGGCGCAGACGTAGTCCTCGGTGCCGGCCAGGCGGATGTACGCGTCCTGGCGGCAGTCGACGCACTTCTCGGGTCCCGTGTGGTCGATATCCACGTGTGCCCCCTTGGGTGATTGGGCACTGCATGACCACGGCCACGGATCGCTCTGAATATCCGTTCCCCCATCAACTTTTGGCGCCTTGACGCCGGGCAGAAACCTCCTTTACTGTTAGAACATCCGTTCTATGGAGGCCAAGCCAGAGGGACGGTAACGGGGAGCGTGGCGCGTGGGCCAAGCAAAAACCGCGCTGGCGGACGCGATCGCGAGGGTCGAAGGTCGGTTCGGCACGCACGCGCTCGCGCATGGTGCGGTCACCGAGCGCCGGGCCGACGAGCGTCGCATCCAGACCGGTAGCTCGCTCGACACGCTGACGCCCGGGCTTGCATCCGGCGCGCCGCTCGCGATCGTCGGAACGGGAAGCACCGGGAAGGTCGCGCTCGCGCACCGTGCCGCAGCCGGCGCGCAGCGCGATGGCGGCACGGTCCTGTGGATCGACCCGAGCGCGACATTCGATCCCCTCGCGGCCGCGCGGGCGGGCGTGGATCTGGAGCGCGTGTTCGTCGTCCGTGCGCGGACGCGCGACGACGTGTTGCTCGCAGCCGGCGCGGCGCTGCGCAGCGACGGCTTCCGCCTCGCGGTCGTGGACACCGGGCCGCAGCTCGCTCCGTCGACCGTCGCGCGTATCGACGATCTCGCGCCACTGCTTCCGATCGTGCGTTCGTCGCCGGCCGCGCTCCTCGTCATCTCCGATATGCGCGCGATGCGCCTCGCGATGCCCACCTTCTCGGTCGCCCGGGTCGCGTGGGCCCAACGGTTCGGCCGCACCACCGGATGGACCTCGCTCGTCGCGGAGCGCGCGCTGTTCCACTTCGCCGCGCTCGGCACCGAGTCGCGCGATCTCGGCACCCGGGGCGCGCTGCTGGAGCAGACGGGATGAAGAACGAGCGAGGAGCGGCTTTGTGAAGGCGTATCTCGCGATCGCGGTCCCCGAGCGCGCGCCGCGCGCACGGATCCTCGCCGCGCTCTGCGCCATGCTCCCGCGCGTCGGCGTCGCGGACGATGGCGCATTCGTCTGCGACCTCCGCGGCACGGAGCGACTGCTCGGTACGCCGCTGCGCGTGGCGCGCAACGCGATCAGCGCGTGTGGCGCCTCAGGCGGACAGCTGCTCGCCGGTGGCCTCGGCACGACGCCGTTCGTCGCGCGCGTCGCGGCCGCACGCACCCCCGCGGGCAAGGTGAGCGAGATCCCGGCCGGTGGCGAGCGTGCGTTCCTCGATGTGCTTCCGCTGGACGTCCTCCCGCTCGACCCGAAGGTCATCGAAGAGCTCGCGCTGCTCGGCGTGCGGCGGATCGGCGAGTTCCTCGGGCTCCCACGTGGTGCGGTCACGGACCGCTTCGGGCACGCCGCCGCGGTCGCGTACGCACTTGCGACCGGCGAGCTCGTCGAGGATGTGCGCGGGGTCGCGCCGCGCCGGCGCATCCGCGCCAAGCGGATGTGGGACGATCCGGTCGACTCGCGCGAGCGCCTCATTTTCGCGCTGCGCGCCGCGGCCGACGAGCTCGCGGAGGCGCTGCGCCACGACGGCCTCGCCGCGTTGCGCATCGGGTTGGTCCTCGAGCGCGAGGAGCTTCTGCCGCTGCGGCTCGAGCGCTCGCTGTTGCCGCCGTCGGCGGAATCGGCGGCCATCGTCCGCTCGCTGCGTTGGGGGCTCGAGGAGATCCCGACGCTCGGCCTCGTCACGTCCGCCGTGCTGGAGATCATTGCCGTCGAGCCCGCGCGCGGCCGTCAGATCGGCCTGTTCGCGCCCGATGGAGCGCACGCCGAAGAGGCGATCTCGGTCGCGCAGTTCCTCCGCACCCGGCTCGGTGCCTCCACCGTGCTGCAGCCGCGGGTCATCGATGCCGATGCCCGCTTGCCCGAGCGCGCCGCCGAGTGGGAAGAGGTCGTGCGGTGAGCCGTTTGTTCGCCGATCCGCTGCCGGCGCACATGGAGTGGACGGAGGGCGAGCCCGGCGCGCTACGCGTCGGTAACCGGCGGCTCATCGTCGTGGAGGTCGTGCGGCGCTGGCGGGTGGACGGCGAATGGTGGGCCGACGGCATCGCGCGCGAGTACCTGACCTTGCGGACCGCCGATGGCCTGCTCTGCGACATCTACGGCGACCGCCGCCGGGGTGAGTGGTTCCTTCAGCGAGTCATGGATTGAGCGACATGGGATCGCGTAGCTGGAGACCCGGGACAGCTTCGAAGTCACGACGGTTTCGGGTCACGAGCTCGAGTCCATGCTCGATCGCCGTCGCCGCGATCAACGCATCCGGTGTGCGCATCGCTGATCCGCGACGGAGCCGACCGGCACGCTCGGCGATCATCCGATCGACCGGGATCTCGCGAAACGGCGCGAGGAACTCTTCCACCCGCGCTTCGTTCGTCCGTCCGGCGAAGAGCTCGCTCCGTGTGATCACCGAATACGAGATGAGCCCGGCGACCGAATGGAGTGGGCGCGCCCCGCGCAAATGGTCGATGCAGACGTCCGTGTCGACGAGAAGGTCAGAAGCCAAGGCGCTGCGCCCGCTCTTCCCATTCGTCGCGCGACGGGACCTCGAGGTCGGGAATGCTGCCGAAGGTGCGGTCGAGCGTGGCCTGGATGTCAGCCGCGGTCACTGTGTCTCGGGCGATATACGCATCGACGGCGTCGCGTACGACTGCGGCGAGCGTTTTCCCTTCACGCTTGCGTCGGGCATCGAGCTCCCGGCGCTGTTTCTTTGTCAGATAGATCTGTGTCCGAGTAGCTGCCATATACAGCGCAGTATACAGCATTTCTGGGATGCCTAGCGAGTTCGTTCACCTCCACACCAAGAGCCACTACAGCTTTTTGGATGGCGCATCGAGCGTCGACGACCTGCTCGATGCCGCGGCCGAGCTCGGCCAGGACGCGCTGGCGCTCACCGACACGAACGGCCTGTATGGCGCGGTCCGGTTCTGGAACGCGGCCCGCGAGCGCGGGATCAAGCCGCTCTTTGGTGCGGAGCTGCGCCTGGTCGACTCCGATCCGGTGACGCTTCTCGCGATCGACCGCACCGGTTGGACGAGCCTCTGCCGGATCGTGTCCGCCGCGCAGCTGGCCGGTGAGAAGACCAAGCCGCGCGCGACCTTCGCGCTCATTGCCGACCAGGACAGGGGGCTCGTCGCGCTGTCGGAGAGCGACGACGCCGAGAGCCTCGTGCGGCTGCGCGAGGTCTTCGGCGACCGCCTGTACGCCGAGCTCGTGGACCGCTGGGGGCCGGCGGACATCGATCGCTGCGACGTGCGAGCCGAGCTTGCGGCGGAGCTGGGCATCGCGACGGTCGTGACGAACGACGTGCGCTACGCCCGACCCGATGCCCGCCAGCTCCACGACGTGCTCCGCTGCATCGACCTTGGGCTCACCGTCGACGCTGCGGGGAAGCAGCTCGCCGCGAACGGCGAGCGCTGGCTGAAGAGCGAGGCGGCGCTCCGCGAACGGCTCGGTCACCATCCCCGGGCGTTCGCGAACGCGCGGGCCATCGCGGATCGCTGCGATCTCGATCTCGGCTTCGGCTACCAGCGGCTCCCCGGCTTCGCTGTGCCCGAGGGCCACACCGCGTTCTCGTTCCTGTACGTGCTCTGTCAGGACGGCGCGCGCGCGAAGTACGGCGGCATGACGCCGGCCGTGTCGAAGCAGCTGGCGCACGAGCTGGACGTCATCCACCGCTGCGGGCTCGCGGAGTTCTTTCTCATCAACTGGGACATCGTCCGGTTCTGCAACGAGCGGCGGATCCCGGCGCAGGGGCGGGGCTCGGCGGCGGATTCCATCGTCGCCTACGTGCTCGACATCACGAAGGTGGACCCGATCGCCCATGACCTGCTGTTCGAGCGCTTCCTCACCGAGGACTCGCACACCATGCCCGACATCGACCTCGACATCGCGACGAACGATCGCGAGGAGGTGATCCAGTACGTCTACCGCAAGTACGGCGAGAAGTACGCGGCGATGGTCTGCAACGTCGTCACGTACCGCGCACGCTCGTCGTCGCGCGAGGTGGCGAAAGCCCTCGGCTTTCGGCCCGAAGTCGTCGACCGGATGGCCAAGTCGATCGACGCGCCGCGCTTCGCCTCAAGAGGTCCGGAGGGCGTGCCGTTCATCGGTGAGCCCGAGGTCACCGCGCCGCCGGTTCGGGCCTTCGCCGATGTCCTGAACGAGCACGAGCGGGCGCGATGGCCGCTGTTCCGCAAGATCGTCGAGGAGATCGCGGACTTTCCGCGGCACCTCTCGATCCACAACGGCGGGATGCTCATCACCGCGCTGCCGCTCGTCGACACGGTGCCGATCGAGCGCGCGACGATGCCCGACCGCAACGTCGTCCAATTCGACAAACGCGACGTCGAGGACCTCGGACTCATCAAGATGGATCTCCTTGGTCTGCGCACGCTCTCGCTCATCAAGGACGCGGTCGCGATGATCGACGAGCTCCACGGCGTGCGGCTCGACCTCGGCACGCTGCCGCTCGACGATCCGGCGGTGTACGACCTCATCTGCGAGGTCGACACGATCGGGCTCTTCCAGGTGGAGAGCCGCGCGCAGGCCCAGGCCCTCCCGCGCGTGCGACCGCGCACTTTCGCGGACATCGTCGTCGAGGTCGCCATCATCCGGCCGGGGCCGCTGCAGGGGAACATGGTGAATCCGTACATCCATCGCCGGCAGGGCCGCGAGCCGGTGTCGTACGCGCATCCGCTCCTCGAGCCGATCCTCAAAGAGACGCTCGGCGTGATCCTGTTCCAGGAGCAGATCCTCCGCGTCTCGATGGCCGTCGCGGGGTTCACCGCGGCCGAGGCCGACAAGCTTCGCCGGGCGATGAGCCGCGCCCGATCGAGCGCCGACATGGAGACGCTGCGCTCGCCGTTCGTGCGCGGCGCTCTGGCGCACGGTGTGGACGATGCGACCGCGAACACGATCTTCGGCCAGATCGCCGCGTTCGCGGAGTTCGGGTTCTGCAAGAGCCACGCGGCCGCGTTCGCGCTCACCGCGTATCACACCGCGCACCTGAAGCTGTACTACCCGGCCGAGTTCTACGTCGGCCTCTTCAACAACCAGCCCATGGGCTTCTACTCGCCGGCCGTCATTGCGGGCGACGCGAAGCGCCACGGGATCCGCATGCTGCCGGTCGACGTCAATCGATCTCAAGCCAAGGCGATCGTCGAGGGACGCGAGCGTGCGTTGCGCTCAGAAGACACGCCAGCCCCCCATCACCGCACGCCCGACTCCTTGGATGCGATCGTCGTCGATCGCTCGGACACCATCGCGCGTCATCGCGCGTGCCGCACCCATGACGTCCGGCTCGGATTCGTTGAGGTAAAAGGACTCGGTGAGAGCGAAGCTGATGCCATCGTCCGTGAGCGTGAGCGGGGAGCGTTCAGGTCGTTCGACGACTTCGCGCGGCGGGTCGGACTGAAGGAGGAGGCCCTCCGCAACCTCGCGCTCGTCGGTGCGTTCGATACCTTCGGCGAAGCCCGCCGGGCGTTGCTGTGGCGCGCCCGCGACGCGCATCGCGGCTCACCGGCGTTCAGCCGGTCGGTGCTCGCGTTCCCGACGACGATCGCCCCCGCGCTGCCTGGGCTGACCGAACAGGAGCGCACCGCACTCGACTACCGGATCACCGGGATCCCCACCGGGCCGCAGGTCATGCGCTTCTACCGCGAGCGGCTGCTCGCGCGCGGCGTGCGCTCGTCGGCGGACGTCCAGCGTGGCGCGCACGGGACACGGGTGACGGTGGCGGGCGCGATGGTCGTGAAGCAGCACCCCGAGACGGCGAAGGGCCACGTGTTCCTCTCGCTCGAGGACGAGTACGGCTTGGTGAACGTCATCATTCGGCCGGCCACGTACGCGCGGTACAAGGAGGTCGTCGATCTCGGTGGCGCGGTGGTCGTCGAGGGGACCCTCCAGCACGTTGACGGAGTGGTGTCGGTGCTGGCGCGTCGCCTCGATGAGCTCGCGCTCTTCGTGAAGCTCGCGTCGCGGGACTGGCAGTGACCGCTATTTGAACGCGCCGTCCTTCGTCGGTGGCGTGCCGCTCGAGACGGTATGCGTCGTGCCGTCTTTGTTCGACCAGGTCACCGTGCTGCCCTTCGTAATCTCGAGCGTCGCCGTCTTGAACGCGAAGCCCGAGATGTCGATCGCGGCGCTCGAGCCGCCGGCCGAGGTCGCGGGAGCGGCCGGGGAGCCGCAGGCGGCGACCAGGGCGGCAACGCCGACGAGAGCGATGGCCGCGCCGATGGACCGGGTCATGGGCCCTCCGACGATGTGATTTCCTTCCTGTGCGGCTGAGTCCGGCCTGAGGATGAGGTCGTTCGGAGACTGGTCAGCGGGGCCAAAAGTAGGTACGCCCACGGATCGGGCCGCCTAACTCCGGCATTTTCGCGACGCTATCGTTGAAGCACGGGCGAACCGATACCGAACGCTCATGGCTTCGGTCGGCCGGCGAACGGACACTCAAGCGCAGCGCAATGGGGGAGACGTAGTGGACGCCGGAGGGACCGTAGGCCCGGCTGGGCTGGCCGAGGATCTCCTTGACTCCATTTTCAAGGTCGCGACCGAGCTCGTCCGCGGCTCGCGCGCTTCGCTTCTGCTGCGCGATGACGCGACCACGGACTTCGTCATCGCCCACGCCGTCGGAATGGCCGAGGACGTGAAACGGCAGGTGCGAGTCCGCCAGGGCGAGGGCGTGGCCGGCTCGGTGGCGGCATCGAAGCGCTCGCTGCTCGTCCGCACCGGCGACGCCGGGGGCGGAGGCTCCGAGCCCGGCCGCTACCGCACCGAGTCGTTCCTGTCCGTCCCGATCCTTGTCGACGATGAGTCGCGCGGCGTGCTGAACGTCGCCGACCCGATCGACGGACATTCGTTCGGCGAGAACGATCTCGTGACGCTCGAGCTCCTCGCGAGCCACATCGGCGCGTGCCTCCTGCAGCGCGAGCAAGGCGAGGCGATGCACCGCCTCGCTGAGACGGATCCGGTCACATGGCTCTTCAACCGGAGGCACTTCGACCGGCGTCTCGAGGCCGAGCTCAACCGCGCGCTGCGCGCCGAGCATCTCCTCTCGCTGCTCATGATCGACGTCGACCACTTCAAGTCCATCAACGACCGCGCCGGTCATCGCGTCGGGGACGTGGTGCTCCGCGCCGTCGCGACGGGCATCAAACAGGCCGTCCGGCTCTACGACGTGCCGACGCGCTACGGCGGCGATGAGTTCGCGATCATCTTGCCGGAGGCGGACAGCGAGGTCGCCTCGCGCGTCGCGCGCCGCGTCCTCGAGAAGACCGCCGCCCAGGCGCTCCCTCCCGAGCTCGCTGCCGCCGGGGGCACCATCGGATTGTCGATCGGCATCGCGACATTCCCTCGCCCGTCCGCGGACGCGCCGGCGCTCATCGAGTTCGCGGATACCGCCATGTACAAAGCGAAGCAGGCCGGTGGCGGCATCCGCGTGTGGGAGCACAGCTTTGCCGAGGGTCCGCGCGGATCGCTGCACGTACGCGCGGCCAGCCCGCCGCCCGCGCCGTATCTCGCTGAGCCGGCGCGGCTTGCCTCACCGGAGCTGCAAACACTGCTTCCACGCGCGCTCGCGGCGGAGTGGAACGCGCTCGTCGTGGGCATCGAGGGCCAGGTCCTCACGGTGGCGCTCCCGACGCCGAACAGCGCCGCCGTCGACGCGATCTCGAAGGCCTCGGGCTTCGCGGTGTATCCCGTGTACAGCAACGCCGCCGACCTCGAGGCGACGCGCCGCAGGCTCACTGAAGCCGGGATCTAGCCCCGGCCCCCTAGCAACGCCGAACTGGTCTCGATCCGCGGCGCCGGACACGTGTGCTGCTTGACGCATCGAGAGATCCTGAGTCGAGTGCTCGAATTCCTCGCCTCGACGGGGATCTCACCCAGAGGTCGGCTCAGGGTCTCGCGGACCAGCTCCAGGTCTGCCACACCGGCGTCGAACCGTCCGTCGCGGGGTTGTTCCACTCAGCAGAGAGCCAGACCTGTCCGCCTGCGCTCGTGAGCGGATCCGGCGTGGCGCCGCCGTAGTCGCCCCAGCGGCAAACATTGGGGAGGCTACTGCCGCACGAGAAGTCGACGTTCGGTCCCAGGGATTCCTTCACGAGGACGGCGCTCGACTGCGCGCCGGTCGCGCGCTTGGACACCATCTGGATCGCCGCATAGGTGCTCGCGGATGAGGTGTTGAATCCAATGACCATGTTGCGCCCGGTGAGCGCGGAGACATCGGTCGCGTCGTCGGACGCGCGATCGGGCGAGATCGCTCCGTTGAACACATAGAGGCCGGTGTCGCTGACCGTCCCGGTCTGCGAGAGCGCCGGCGTGCCCGACGCGCTGATCTCATACCA
Organism: Chloroflexota bacterium; assembly: GCA_030773995.1. Classification (GTDB taxonomy): domain Bacteria; phylum Chloroflexota; class Limnocylindria; order P2-11E; family P2-11E; genus UBA4735. Next base: position 30,021 of record JALYLX010000102.1, on the reverse strand, counting down.
CCGGTCCTCCGACCCCGCGCCGCCGAACACGGCGTGCGCGGTCCAGATCGCCGTCGCTCCGATGCGGGGGTCGTAGCCGGCGACGGCGTGCGTGAGTCGCGTATCCATGGTGTCCAGGAGCTGCGTCGTGCCGCCTTGCGGCGCGTTCGCCGGCATCTGGTACGACCCCACGGCCACCGCGCTCGGCGCGCCGATCGCGGCGTAGCCCTGCGCGTTCTTGGTCACCTTGAAGACCGTGAGGTAGCTCGCGCTGCCGGTGCCGACGTCCGCCGATCCCAGGATCCAGCCGCCGGAGGTCAGGTCGGCGCTCACCGCGGGTTCAGGTGTAGAGGTCTGCGAGCCGTTGGCGTTCTTCAGGTTCGAGAAGATCCCGCCGGCACCGAGCTGCGCCGGGCACACCGGATCGGTCGGCTTCTGGAACCAGTCGACGTCCGAGCCGGTGTAGAACGCGGCGAGCAGGAACACGTTCGTGCCAACGAGGACGAAGTCCTGGGTGACCGCCATCTTCGGGTAGTCCGGCAGATACGTGCTGTTGTAAAAGGCGCCGATGGAGTAATGGCAGAAGTCGGTGGACGAGCGCGGGTCCGCGCTCTTGCTGTACCCAAAGGCGTAGGCCGAGCTGTAGAAGTCGAGCACGAGGTAGTAGTAGCGCTGCGCGGTCGGGTCCCAAACGATCTGCGGATCGCTGAGCTCGCCAACAGGGAAGAGCGTGAGCGCGCCCAGGTCGCCCTGATTGATCACGCTCGCGTCACGTCCGTAGATCCCGTAGCGAAGATTGATCAGCTCGATGTAGCTATTCGGCCCGATCGCGCCCGTGGGATCCGGCGGCGCGAGATCGGCCTCCGCCTGCCCGTTCCAGCTGACGCCGATGGTCGGGCCGGACGTGGACGCTACCGTGACGGCGAGCGAGACCCCGGTCGTGTGCGTCGCCGTGGAGGAGACGCCAGTGATCGTGAGCGCGAACGGCCCGGTGGCGGTCGTCGTCGTTGTCGTCACCGTCAGGATCGCACTACCGCCGGCGGTGACCGACGCGGGAGCGAACGCGGCGGTCGCGCCTGACGGGACTCCGCTAACCGACAGGCTCACGTTCTGGGCCGACCCGGAGGTGACCTGGGTGATGACGGTGTACGTGGTGCTCGAGCCCTGGAGCACCGTCTGACTCGACGGAGTTGCGTTGATCGAGAAGTCATCGAGCGCCGCCCCTGCGGCCACCGTCAGGCTGGCCGCCGCGGTGTGCGACGCCGGTGGAGAGCTGTACTGGCCGGTGATCGTGAAGGCGAAAATTCCGGTGGCGGCCGTCGCGGTCGTCGACACGGTGAGCGTGGAGCTCTGGCCCGCCAGGACCGAGGCGGGAGCGAAGCTCGCGCTCGCGCCCGCGGACAACCCGGAGGCAGAGAGATTGACGGTTCGCGCCACTCCGGACGTGACAAACGTGCTGACCGTGTAGGTGGTGGTCGAGCCCTGGACCACTGTCCGGCCCGGCGGGCTCACGCTGATGGAGAAGTCGCCGCGGGCGTAGCTCCCGGGCCCTCCCGATCCTGCGGCTCGCCGCGCGGCGTCGGCCTTGGCCTGCGCGAAGATGGCCGTGTCGAGGGCGCGATACGGCAATCCCGCTGAAGGACCGGCATTGGATGCCGGGATGGGGTGGGAGTTGTCGATGCGCGATCCGACACTGGTTATGGGCGCCGGAGAGCTCGCGTAGGCCGAAGCAGAAGGCCGTGCGGCGTTGGCCGGTTGCGACGCGACCGCCAGGCAGAGCACGGCCGCCGTGACGGCGCCCTTGATCGCGCGCATCTAACTCTCCCCTTCCCGCAGGTCCCGGCTGACCGATCGGCCGGCACCGGTGGCTCGATCGCCGAGCCACTGTGGAAGTAGTAGCGCGGGCGCTCGCCCCGTCAAGAGCGGACTGAATGGATTGATCGCGGGCAGACACCGTGCTGACCATCGGAGACCCGGAGGGGCTACGCCCAGGTACTCGGGAGCGGTCACGCAGCGGCGCGGCCGCTCGCTGGTCACAGCACCGCTCACCGCGTGAGGCGGAGCCGGGTCACCGTCCCTTGGTCTTGGCTCGCGACCCACACCGCTCCATCGGCGAAGCCCGTCGTGAGCGGCTGCACGCTCACGCACGACGTCCCCATCTCTGTGAGCGAACGGCCGCAGTAGCGGCTAACGCGGCCGGGCTTCCTCGCGCTGCACGCCACCTTCCGCGCCTTTGAAGAGGTAGCCCACGCCCGGCACGGTCTGGATCACCTCGCGGGTGTGGCCGTCCGCGCCGAGCTTGCGGCGCAACCGGCTGACGTTCAGCTTCACGAGATCCCCACCCACGTCCGCGTCGTAGCCCCATACGCCCTCGAGGATCTCCTCCTGCGTGAGGACGCGGCCGGGGTTCGCCATGAAGTGGCGAAGCAGCTTGAACTCCGTCGGTGACAGGTGCACCGGCACTTCGCCGGTCCGCACCTCGTGGGTCGCTTCATCGAGCACGATGTCGCCCGTCTTGTACACCGACGGCGCCGGTCGTCCACGGGTGTGCACCGACCGCCGGAGGATGGCCTTCACCCGCGCGACGAGCTCCTTCGGCCTGAACGGTTTCGTGATGTAGTCGTCGGCGCCGAGCTGCAGGCCGCGAAGGATGTCCGATTCGTCCTGGCGCGCGGACAGGAGGAGCACCGCGACATGCTCGTCGACGTGACGGATCCGTTCGAGCACCACGAACCCGGCGAGCTTCGGCAGATTGATGTCCAGCACCACAAGATCGGGCCGCTCGCGGTTCAGCGTCTCGAGCGCGGCTTCACCGTCATACGCCCGGACGACCTCGTAGCCCTCGCGGCGCAACGCGTAGTCGAGGAGCTCCACGAGATCGCGGTCGTCGTCGACGACCAGCAATTTCACGCTGATCCAGCCTCCTGCGCGAGCTCTCGGGCCTTCGGAAGCGTGAAGTGTACCGACGTACCGCGGTCGGGCGCGCTGTCGACGCCGATCTCGCCACCCTGCGCCTGGACGATCGCGCGGCAGATCGTGAGCCCGAGGCCCAGGCCGCCCGCCTCGCCGCGAACCGACCGTGAGCGGAAGAACCGCTGGAACAGGCGCGTGAGCTCCTCCGGGGGGATCGCCGGCCCGTCGTTGTGGATGGTGACTCGCACGAACCCTGCGGCGGACTCCGTGCGCAGCGTGATCTCCGACCGCTCGGTGCCGTACTTCCCGGCGTTGCCGAGGAGGTTGGAGAGGACCTGGCCGGTGCGGCGGGGATCGCACACCACGCGATCGGTCGCGCGCCCGAAGTGCGTCACGAGCTGCTGGCCCTTCGAGTCGAAGAACGAACGCACGAACACGAGGCTCTCCTCGAGGATCGCCTTGATGCTCGTCGGCACGGCACGGACCTCGAACGTGCCCGCTTCGATGCTGCCCGCGTCCAGGAGGTTCTCGACCAGGTGCTCGAGCCGCAGCGCGCTCCGGCGGAGCGTGCCGACCATCGCCCGGAGCTCCTCGCGCGGCATCGAGATGGCGTCTTGATGTACGAGATCGAGCGAGGCGGTCAGGGCCGAGATCGGCGTGCGGAGCTCGTGCGCTACGTCCAACAGGAACTCTTCCTTCAGCCGGAGGAGCTCCGCGCTGGCCGTGACGTCCCGGACGGTGTGAATCGTCGCCCGCGGTGACGAGCCCGCGAGCGCGGTCGACACCAGCTCGAGCACCCCCATCCGTTCCTCGCGTGGGAACCACGCCCGCCGGATGGCGTGGCCGTCGGCATCCTGCACCGTGACGGCACCCGAGACGAGCAGCAGATCTTCGAACGGCTTGCCGACGAGCGTGTCCTCGCCGAGCAGCCGGAACGCCGCCGGATTCGCCGACAGGATCTTTCCCTCGCCGTCAGTGATGAGGATGCCGTCAGTAAGCGCGACGAACGCATCCTCGAACGCGACACCCGTGATCGAATCGGCGGCCCGTCGGCCGGCCTTGCGTCGCTCGGACGCGGTCACCCGGGGACGCCCCGTGTCGTCATCCGACGCCAGTATCGGGCTCGGCGATGGCCCGCACCGTCTCCAGAGTGTCGATCTCGCTGACCGGCTTGTCCGGCCGCAGGCGCACGATGCGCGGGAACCGCAGCGCGTACCCGGACTTGTGGCGGGCGCTCCGCTGCGCCTGGTCGAAGGCAACCTCGATCACGGTGTCGGGGACGACGAGCCGGACGCGACCGAGATCCTTCAGGGTGTTGGCCTTGAAGTACTCGGTCATCTCCGTGATCTCCTTGTCGGTCAATCCCGAATACGCCTTGCCCACGTTCAGGTAGCGGTCGCCGTCACGGACCGCGAACGTGTAGTCAGAGAGGACGTCGCGGCGCTTGCCGTGGCCCCACTCGACGGCCGTCACTACGACGTCGAGCGTCCGGAGCGCGCGTTTCACCTTCAGCCACTCCATGCCGCGCCGTCCCGGCCGGTAGGGCGACCGCGGGTCCTTCACCATGAGCCCCTCGTTCCCACGCTTGCGCGCCGCCGCGAATTCGGCGTCGAGGGCCGCGACGAGCGCAGGACCGGTCGCGTCGATCTCCGCCGATCGCGCGAACACCAGCGGCAGTTGGAGTGGCAGCGTGGCGAGCACGGTCTGCCGCTCGGTGAGCGGGACGTCGAGAAGCGAACGGCCATCGCGCTCGAGGATGTCGAAGATGACCAGCGTGGCCGGCAGGTCGCGTAGCAGCTCGTCGCTCACGACCTTGCGCCCGAGACGCGTCTGGAATCGGGTGAACGGGATGGCCCGCCCCGTCGGGTCGAACGCGAGGACCTCGGCGTCGAGCACGAACGTGCCGGGGATCGCGCGAAGCACTGGGATGAGCTCGGGGAACCGGCTCGTGACCCGGTCGAATGTCCGCGAGTACAGCTCGACCCGGTCGCCTTCCTTGTGCACCTGGGCCCGCACGCCGTCGTACTTGTCCTCGACCACGTACGGAGGTGGGAATCGCTTCTCGACTTCGACGAGGTCGAGGACCGGTGTCGCGAGCATCATTCCGATCGGGGCGAAGTGGTCGAACCGCGCATCGTCGAGCGTGCCGTTCTTCGCCCGCATCGCGGTCACGCCGATGTCACCGCCGAGCATGTGCGCGCGTCCGACCGCTTCGCGGTCGCGGCCGAACGCGCGGGCGATCGCGTCCTCGAGGAGGCCCTCACGCAGGCCGATACGCGGCTCGCCGCTCATCACCTTCACGAGGTAGCGGACCTCCGCCGCGGTCGCGCGGGCGAGGAGCGCGTCGAGGAGCTCGGCCTTCGGCGCGACGCCTCTCGTCGCGGCGATGCCGTCGAACGCGTCGGCGACATCTCCGAGCGTCAGGGGCGGTGGCTTCGGCGGTGTGGCCGAGCGCTCGGTCACCTCGGCGGCGACGTCGCCGAGATCGGCATGCCGCTGGTAGGACGCCTCGACGTCGTCGCCCGTCGCGCCGCTGCGCGCCATGACCGCATCGAGGAGCGCGCGCCAGCCGACGGAGAGCACGCGCTCGTCGGTCCTCGGGAATGGGACGCCCGCGAAGAGTCGCGCCGCGATCGCCAGGTCGGCGTCCTCGAGGCGCTGGAAATACGCGCCCAGGGCGGCGAGCTTCTCCAGTTTTTTGGTCGTCGAGCGCACGGCATCGGCCGTGCTTACCCAATCGGTGAAGCGGTTGCTCATCGACAGCGCGGCCGCACGGAGGTGCCCATGGGCCTGCTCGAGCTTCTCATCGTTGTCATCCTGCTGCTTTGGCTGTTCGGCTATTTCGGCCGAGGCCGTTTCTACGGCTCACGCGGTGGCACCGTCGTGAGCGATGGCGGCCTGCTGGCGGGAGGCGGTTGGATCCACACGCTCCTCGTCATCGTCGTCATTCTCATCGTGCTGCGGCTGCTCGGAGTGCATTTCTAGACAGGTAGGCTGCGGGGGTTGCAGAAGGCACCCCCGGGCGGCGAACGCATGCTTCGCGTCCCGTACGGCCACGAGGAACTGGAGTTCATGGTCCAGCCGTGGTTCGACGTGGACGTGGTCGAGTCCGCGCCCGCGACGCCGGTCGGCGATCTGGCCGCGGCCGCGCGCGCGAGCCTCGCCGCGCCGCTCGGATCGAAGCGGCTGCGCGATCTCGCCGCGGACGCGGCGCGCGCTGCAGGATCGCGTCGGCCGCGCGCGGTCATCGCCGTCACCGACCTCACCCGGGCGTGCCCCGACGACGTCCTCGTGCCGCCGCTCCTCGAGGAGCTGAACGCGGGCGGGATCGCCGACGGGGACATCACCATCCTGGTCGCAGTCGGGCTCCATCGGCCGACGACCGACGCCGAAAAGACGGAGAAGCTGGGCGACGCGGTGACGAGACGGGTCAGCGTGGTCGACTCGAATGGCCGCGACCCCGCGTTGTGGGCCGACCTCGGATCGATCCCCCCGTACGGCGTGCCGGGCTTCACCCAGAAGCTCGTGAAGGACGCCGACCTCGTCATCGCCACGGGGATCGTCGAGCCGCACCAGTACGCCGGCTACTCCGGCGGCCGCAAGACCGTCGCGATCGGCTGCTGCGGCGAGCCGGTCATCACGGCGACCCACGGGATGCGGTTCCTCGAGGACCCTGGCGTCCGGCTCGGCCGTATCGACGGCAACCCGTTCCACGAGACGGTGCGCGAGATCGCGCGACGCGCCGGACTGCGGTTCTGCATCAACGTCGTGACCGACGACCGCGAGCGCGTCGTCGCGGTCGCCTCCGGCGATCCGGACGCCGTCCTCACCGACCTCGTGGCCAAGGCCGCGGCGATCTACACGCGACCGATCGCGAAGCAGTACGACATCGCGATCGCGGGCGTCGGCGCGCCCAAGGACGTGAACCTGTACCAGGCCTCGCGCGCCGCGACCTACCTGCGGTTCGCGCCGACGCCGGTCGTGCGCGAGGGCGGCTCGATCATCCTTCCGGCGAAGCTCGACGAGGGCGCGGGCGAAGGAGCGGGGGAGCAGCGGTTCCTGCATGCGCTGGAGTCCGCGGAATCGCCGGCGGCGGTCGTCGAGGCCGCGCGGCGTCACTTCGCCGGCGGCGAGCAGCGCGCCGTGATGGTCGCGCTCACCTTGCAGCACTGCCAGATCGTCGTCGCGGCGTCCGAAGCCCCGGAGATCGTGCGCCTGGCGAAGCTTCGCGCGGCGGTGGACGTCGAGGAGGCCCTCGACATCGCGTACGAGCACATCGGCCGGCCCCAGCGCGCGTCGGTGCTCCTCGTGCCACGGGCGATCCACACGCTGCCAGTGGTGCAGAACCCGGTCACGGCCTAGATCCTGATGCGCACCTTCTGTCCGAGGATCCGGCCCTTGACGTTGATCGCCTTGCGCTTCGGCTTGTCCGGCAGCGCCTGGATGCGCTCGGTCTGTGCCCGGCCAAACGCCGTCATGTGCTCCAACAGCTCGGCGATCAGCGCGAGCTCCGGATCGCTGTAGCGCGCGAGGTACTCCGTAGCGCCCCGGGCCATCGGGCCGTAGAAGCGCTCGAACTCCCTCGCGCGTCCGGGCACGAGCTCCACGAGCACCTTCCGGCGGTCATCGGGGTCACTGCGCCGCCGCACGTACCGCCTGCGCTCGAGCCGGTCGATCATCCGCGTCACGGCGCCACTGGTGAGGCCGGTGAGCTCGGCGAGGCGTCCCGCGCTCATCGGCCCGGCATCCTCGAGGAACCCCAGGCATTCGAGGTCGCTCGGGGAGAGCCCGACCTTGTCCGCGATGATCTGGCTCAGCAGCACGGATTGCCCGCTGGTCTGCTGAAACCCGCTCCTGATCGCCTGCATGAGCTCGCTGCGCGATCGCTTCGCCAATTGCAGCTCCGTATCGCTTGATATATACATTATCTGCATGGTGCAGATAATGAGCCGCGCACAGAAGCGAGTCTAGCGCAGGAACGAGGGAGACGGACATGGCGTCACAGACGACCAGCAAGAACCCCTGGCTGGTGCTCATGGTCTTCAGCGTCGGGCTGTTCATGACCCTGCTCGACCTGACGATCGTGAACATCGCGATCCCGAGCATCGTGGACGACCTGAAGGCGCCGCTCGACGGCATCCTCTGGATGCTCAACGCCTATAGCCTCGTGTATGCCGTCCTCCTGATCACGTCGGCGCGGCTCGGGGACATGTTCGGTCCGCGGGCGCTTTTCGTCGCGGGCGTCGGCACGTTCACCGTGGCGTCCGCGCTCAGCGGTCTCGCCCAGGATCCGACGCAGCTCATCCTCGCCCGAGCCGCCCAGGGTCTCGGTGCCGCGCTCATCGCGCCCCAGGGCCTGCCGATGATCACGAGCTTGTTCGCGCCGGAGAAGCGCGCGGGCGTGTTCGCTGTGTTCGGCATCCTCGCGGGTCTCGCGGTCGTCCTTGGACCGACCCTCGGCGGTCTGATCGTCTCGAACCTCGGCTGGCGCTGGATCTTCTACGTGAACATTCCCGTCGGCGTCGCGCTCATCGCGGCCGCCCTCGTCTTCGTTCCGGACCTCCGCCTCGGCAAGAGCCACCGGCTCGACCTTGTCGGTGTCGCGCTCGCGAGCGCCGGCCTGCTCCTCGTCGTCTACGGCCTCATCGAGGGCCAGCGGTTCGACTGGGGCACCGTGACCGGCGTCATCACGATCCCGGAGATCATCGCCGCCGGCATCGTCCTGCTCGTCGCGTTCATGTTCTACGAGCGGGGCGTCCAGGACCGCGAGCCGCTGCTCCCGTTCGCGGTCTTCGAGAATCGCAACTTCACGCTGATGGTCTTCGTGCTCATGGCGATGGGCTTCGCCATCCTCGGCGTCTTCCTCCCGCTCACCATCTACTTCCAGTCGGTCCTCGGCTTCGATGCGTTCACTGCAGGGCTCACGATCGCGCCGATGCCGCTCGCGATGATGGTCGCCTCGGGCTTCGTCGCGAGCCAGGTGCAGAAGATCGGACCGAAGCCGTTCCTGTTCGTGGGGCTCACGCTCTTCACCATCGCCCTTGGGTTCATCGCCTGGACCGTCAGCGCGGACGGCGGCCGCTGGGCGCTGCTGCCCGGTTTGATCCTCATGGGGATCGGCATGTCCGGCGTGTGGACGCCGGTCTACGACCTCGCTACGCGTGACCTCAAGCCGGAGCTCGCCGGCACCGCGTCCGGCGTCCTGAACACGATGCAGGAGCTCGGCACGGTCGTCGCGAGCGCCGCGATCGGGGCCGTCCTGCAGAACCAGCTCGCGCTCTCACTCAAGTCGGAGGCCGCCACGTACTCCACGCAGCTCCCGGCGCCGTTCCAGCAGCCGTTCGTCGACGGTTTCTCCAACGCGGCACGGCAGGGACTCGAGGTCGGAGCAGGCCAGAACGGCGCGTCGCTCCAGCTGCCGCCGGGCATCCCGCAGCAGGTCGCCGACCAGCTCGCGCAGCTCGGCCACGCGGTCTTTACCCACGCCTTCGTCGACGCGATGCGTCCGAGCATGGGCCTGCCGATCGCTATCATCATCGCCGCCGCGATCCTCTCGCTGTTCGCCCGCGCGCCGCGTCGCGTCACCCGCGCGGAGTCGACTCAGCAGACCGTGGCGGCCTGATCGTGGCGCAGTCGATCGCCGCCGCGCCCGCGCGTGTCGCCACCGGCGCGGTGGTCTCGAAGGACGGCACCACGATCGGCTACCGCCGGCTCGGCGAGGGGCCCGGGCTCATCGTGCTGCACGGCGCGATGGAGTCTTCGGGCAGCCACCTGCAGCTGGCCGAAGCGCTCGCCGAGTCCTTCACCGTGTACCTGCCTGACCGGCGCGGGCGCGGCATGAGCGGTCCGTACCCCGCGCGGTACAGCGTCTCGACCGACATCGAGGACATGGACGCCCTCCTCGCCGAGACCGGCGCGCGCTACGTGTTCGGGCGTGAGCTCGGGCGCGCTCATCTGGCTGCACGCTGCGCAGGTACTGCCGGCCATCCGAAAGGCCGTCATCTTCGAGCCGCCGCTTCCGATCGACGGCTCGACATCGGCTGCGCTCATGCGGCGCTTCGATGACGAGATCGCCCAGGGCAAGGTGGCCGCGGCGCTCATCACCGGGATGAAGGCCGCGCGCCTCGGCCCGCCGATCCTCGATCTCATCCCGCGTTGGCTGCTCGAGCGAATGACCGGGAACATGCTTGCCGCGGAGGACCGGAAGGCGGCGCCGGGCGACGTCACCGTGCGGATGCTCGCCCCGACGCTGCACTACGACTTCCAGCTCGTCCTGCAGTCGCAGGACGTTCTCGAGCGCGTCGGCGACATCCGTGCCGACCTGCTCCTGCTCGGTGGCACCAAGAGCCCGGCGTACCTCACGGCCTCGGTCGACGCCCTCGAACGAGTCCTTCCGCGGGCCGAGCGCGTCGAGCTCGCCCGCCTCGGTCACGCCGCGTCGGGTAACACCGACGATCCGATGACCGGCAAGGGCGCCGACCCGGAACGCGTCGCGCGGGAGCTGCGCCGCTTCTTCGCCTGACCGGGCGCCGTCGCGATGGCACGGCTCTCGCTAGAGTCCCGACCGTGGGCTGTTGTCTTGGCGGATGTCTTCGCCTCCTCTTCTTCACCTTCTGGCGGCTGGCGCTCGCGGCCATCACCGCCATCGTGCTCGCGCGCGTCGACGACTACGTCGAGGGCTCCGACCATCGCGACGCCGTGACCGGTCGCGTCTGGCGCGCGTACCGGTCCCGCGGCAAGAAGACCGTGAAGCGGGGCACGCCGCCGGACGCCGGCAGCGCGATCGACACGGAGGGCACGCCCAAGCCTTAGTCGGACACGCCGCGGACGCGAGCACCGGGCTGAACACCCCGTTGCTGATCGCGCCCGCCGCAACGCCGAGCCCGAGGACGACGAAGCTGAACTCGCCGATCTGCCCGAGCCCGAGCTCGAGGAGTGGCGTGGCGTCGGTCACGCGGCGAGGCTACGCTCGCGCCGTGCCCGGGCGCATCGACGTGTTCCGTATCCCCACGCGCATCCAGTTCGGCCGCGGGGTCGCGCTGACGCTCGCCGAGCCGCTCCGCCAGGTCGGCGCCAAGAAGGTCCTCATCGTCACCGATCCCGGGGTCATCAAGGCCGGGCTCGTGGCGCCGCTCGAGGAGAAGCTTCGCGAGGCGAAGATCCCGTACGAGATCTACGACCAGGTCGTCCCCGACCCGGGCGTCGCCGAGGTCCAGCGCGCGTACGAGCGCGCGAAGGAAGCCGGCGCCGACAGCTTCGTGGCCATCGGGGGCGGCTCGTCCATCGACACGGCGAAGATGGCCGCCGTGCTGCTGACGAATGGCGGCACGGTCCTCGACTACATCGGCATCGACAAGGTCCCGAAGATGGCCGCCCCCGTGGTGGCGATCCCGACGACGGCGGGTACGGGGGCCGAGATCACGATCAACTCGGTCATCGCCGACCCCGAGCAGCACAAGAAGCTCGTGATCATCAGCCCCAACGCGACGGCATTGTTCGCTCTCGAGGACCCCGAGCTCACCACCGGCCTACCGCCGTTCCTCACGGCGATCACCGGGATGGACACGTTGGTGCACGCGATCGAGTCGTTCACCTCGAAGAATGCGTACCGAATGACGGAGCTGCTCGCGCTCGAGGCCATTCGCGATGCCGCGTGGGCCCTGCCGCGCGCGGTGAAGGACGGCAAGGACATCGACGCGCGCGAGGCGATGATGCGCGCGGTCGTCACGGCGAGCCTTGCGTTCAGCAACACCCGGCTCGGGAACGTCCACGCGATGGCCCTCCCGCTCGGTGGCTGGTGCCACGTCGCTCACGGCACCGCCGTCGCGGCACTCCTGCCGCACGTCATGGACTTCAACCGGAGCGCGGCGCCGGACCGCTACGCCACCGTCGGCGAGACGATGGGCGCCACGAAGGACGCGAAGGCCGCCGTCGCGCATGTGTTCGCGCTGAACGAGACGATCGGCATCCCCTCGCGGCTCGGGCCGCTCGGCATGGACGAGAGCCTCATCCCGAACATGGCGAAGGACGCGATGCTCTCCGGGAACATCCTGGTGAACCCGCGGGCCACGGCACAGCCCGACATCGAGGCCTTGTACAAAGCGGCGTTATAACCAGTGGCCGTCGCGATCTTCGACATGGACGGCGTCCTGTACCGCGGCAACGTCGTCATGCCGTACGCCCGCGAGGCGCTCGCGCGGCTCCGCGGGGCGGGCTGGCAGGTCTTCTTCGCCACGAACAACTCCACGGCGTCGCGCGCCGAGTACGTCACGCGGCTGACGACGCTCGGCCTCGGCGGCGACCTCGAGCACGTGATCACCAGCGCCTACGCGACCGCGCATTACCTCGGGCGGCTCGACCCCAAGCCGAAGGACGTCTTCGTCGTGGGCGCGAACGGGCTGCGCGACGAGATTCGGGCGGTCGACATCGGCGTCCGCCGGGCCGATGACCTGCCCGGGGCCCACCCGCCGCCCGAGGCCGCGGCGGACGGCATGAACCCCGCCGCGATGCGCGAGTACCTGACGCACCTCGTGCTGCCACCGTTGCCCGACACGGTGGTCGTCGGTCTCGATCTCCACCTCACATACGCGCGGCTAGCCGAAGCGCAGCGCGCGCTCCTCGGCGGCGCGCGGTTCATCGCCTCCAACAAGGACCGCGCGTATCCGGTCGAAGGCCGGCTGCTGCCCGGCGCGGGGAGCATCGCGAAGGCACTCGAGGTGGCGAGCGGCCGCGAGTCGATCTGCATCGGGAAGCCGGAGCCGTTCCTGTTCCAGGAGGCGCTCCGCCGTTCCGGCGCCGATCCGGGGCCGGTCATCGTCGTCGGTGACGCGCCCGAGTACGACATCGTCGCCGCGCACCGGATCGGCGCGGTCGGGGTGCTCATCACGACCGGGCTGACCGATCGCTCGGCGGTGGGTCAGGCGACCGGCGAGGCCGTCCCGGACCACGTCATCGGCTCGCTGGATGAGCTGTTCAAATTGCCGGAGCTCTCCGGCGTTGCCTAGCTCGCGATGCTGGTCGCATGCTCGGCAGCCTCGTCGATGAGCTCCGGGTACGAGCGCGACTCGAGCGTCGCCGGATCGAGTCGCAGTCCTGCCGCGACACTGTCGAGACTCACGTCGTCGGCGAGCGCTTCCAGCTCGCAGAACCAGCCGACCGGCTGGAGCTCATCGAGCCGCACGATCGCGTTGCCGAGGCGGTAGGTCTCGCGCAGCTTCACGAATTGCTGGAACCGCGTGAAGCCGAGGTGGGCGAGGATCTCTTCGATCTGCCCACCGCCGAGCGCGGTCGAGACCTCGAGGCGCAGCTTGTCGCCGCGGTCGAACCGGCGTGGGCCCTTGAAGGTCAGCTCGCGGGATCCGTCCTCGCCGTGGAAGCGCAGCCGGAGCCGCTGGTCGCTCTCCGCGAGACGGATCCGCGGATGATCGAAGAAGACGTCCGCCTCGGCTTCGCGGGACAGCCAGTCGCCGAACGCCACCAGGCGGTGGCGCAGCTCGGATACACCGCCTTCACTGAGTCGGTACTTGCGCTCACGTTCGATCTTGACCACGCCACCAAGGCTAGGCAGACCGTGTGAGGGTCGGGTGAAGTCCGGGTGACCGTACGCTGAGATGATCGTCGGTCCGGAGGCCGACGAGCCAGTCGACGCCAAGCGGTTCGCCCGCGGGCACGCGCGAGCCCACGCGCACGCTCGGCGAGACCGCTTCGACGCGGCGTACCCGCATCAGGACCACGCCGCCATCGTCGCCGACCAACGTGCGCTGTCTGTCGACCGACGGTGAGGATCCTGCGTGCTGGGGATGGACGTAGGGCTGGGCCTGGCTAGGCGTCGTTCTGGCGCGCCTCGTCCTCAAGGCTGCGCCCGCCGAACTCCTTCAGCACGCCGGTCGCCTCGTAGATCGTCCGCTCGCAGATGTTCTGCACCCGGTCGCCCATCCGCTCGAGGTTGTGCGCGGCCCACAGGAGCCACGTCGCGCGGTCGATGGTCGTCGGATCGTTCAGCATGTACGTGAGCAGCTCGCGATAGATCTGGTCGTACAGGCGGTCGATCTCGTCGTCCTGCGCCGCGATCGCCTCCGCGAGGAACGCGTTCTTCGTGATGAGCGCGTCGACCGAGCCGCGGAGCATCCCGCGGACCGCCTCGGCCATGCGCGGGATGTCGATGAGCGGCTTGAGGAGCGGCCGATCACCGTGGAGCTTCGTGATCTTCGCGATGCCGACGCAGTAGTCGCCCATGCGCTCGAGCTCGCTCGTCACCATGAGGACCGCGATGACGAAACGGAGGTCGCCGGCGATCGGCTGCTGCATCGCGATGATGTGGATCGACGCGTCCTCGATCGCGTACCGGAGGTCGTTGATGGCTTTGTCGGCGGCGATCACGCGCTCGGCCTCCGCTCGGTCCAGGCGCTTGAGGGACGCGACGCTCTTTTCGATCGCGACGTCGACCATGCTCGCGAGGCGCCGCAGGTCACGGCGGAGCTGCTCGAGTCCCTGATCGAGGCCCGCGCGCTGGTGGAGGGCCGCCATTACCCGAACCGCCCGGTGATGTACGCCTCGGTCCGCGGCTCACGCGGGTTCGTGAAGATGTCGTCCGTCCGGCCGTACTCGACGAGCCGGCCGACGCCGTCATCGCCCGCGAGCATGAACGCGGTCCGTTGGGACACCCGCGAGGCCTGTTGCATGTTGTGGGTCACGATCACGATCGTCACCTCGCTCGACAGCTCGCGGACGAGCTCCTCGATCTTGTACGTCGCGATCGGGTCCAACGCCGAGGCCGGCTCGTCCATGAGGAGCACCGCGGGGTCCGTCGCGAGCGCCCGCGCGATGCAGAGCCGCTGCTGTTGGCCGCCGGAGAGGGCGGCGCCGGACCTGCCCATGCGGTCCTTCACTTCGTCCCACAGGGCGGCGCGGCGAAGGTTGCGCTCGACGAGCTCATCCATCTTCTTACGGTCCATGTTCCACCCGCGCAGCCGCGGGCCTGCCGCGACGTTGTCGTAGATCGACATCATCGGGAACGGGTTCGGCTTCTGGAACACCATGCCGACCATGCTGCGGACCTCGACCGCGTCGACGCCCGTCCAGTAGATGTCCAGCGAGTCGAGGAACACCTGGCCGGCGACGCGAGCCCCGGGCGTCGTCTCGTGCATCCGGTTCAGGCAGCGCAGGAGGGTCGACTTGCCGCAGCCGGACGGGCCGATGATCGCGGTGACCGCGCCACGCGGCAGCTCGAGGCTGACGTCGCCGACCGCTTGGGTCGCGCCGTACCAGGCCGAGAGGTCCTCGATGCGGACCGCCGCCTCCCGCTTCGCAGCGTCGCCGGTCGGCACCGGCTCGATCACCGGGCGAGCCCCGGGCTGGCGTTCCATCGTGCGAATCATCGCGCACCCCGCCGGATCGCCAGCCGCAGGGTCAGGCTGAGCAGCGCGATGACACCCACGAGCACGAGCGACGAGCCCCACGCCTTGGTGTGCCAGTCGTCGTACGGCGACGCCGCGTACTGGTAGATCTGGATGGGAAGGGCCGAGATCGGCTTCAGCAGGTCGGTGCTGAAGAACAGGTTGCCGAGCGCAGTGAGGAGGAGCGGCGCGGTCTCGCCGGCGGCGCGCGCGACCGCGAGGACGACCGCGGTCGCGATACCCGTGCGAGCCGTCGGGACGACGATCGAGATGACAACTCGCCAGTGGGGCGCGCCGAGCGCGAGGCCGGCCTCGCGTAGGGACTGTGGCACGAGCCGCAGCACCTCTTCGACGGTGCGCGCGACGATCGGGACCATGATGATCGCGAGCGCGATGGCGCCGGCCACGGCGGCGTAGTTGCCGATGATGCCGCGCACGAGGAACGCCCACACGAACACGCCGACCACGATCGATGGCAGGCCGGCGATGAGCTCGGCGGCAAATCGCACCGCCGGCGCGAGACGCCCGGAGCGGAACTCGGTCACGAAGATCGCGCTCGCGATGCCGATGGGGATGGCGAGCACGCCCGCGAGCACCGAGAGGATCACGGTGCCGACGACCGCCGGACCGACGCCGCCCCCTTCGACGCCGAACGGGAGCGGCCGCTCGGTGAAGAAGGCCATGTTGAGCGCGGGCGCGCCGCGCACGATCACGTAGCCGAGGATGATCACGAGCAGCGTGGCGGCGCCGAACGCCGCCGCGCTCACAAGCACCTGCATCGTCCGCTCGCGCGCCCGTCGGCGAGCGCTCACCGCGTGGCGCTCGGGCACGCGCGGCATGACGCGGGTCGAGACAGCGGCGCTCATATCACCAGCCCTTGTGGACCCGACGCGACGCGCCGGATGAGGAGCCGCGCCGCGGTGTTGATCACGAGCGCGACGACGAGCAGCACGAGCGAGATCTCGACGAGCGCGCTGAAATGCAGCGGGTCGCTCGCCTCGGTGAATTGGTTCGCGATGGCCGAGGCCATCGTGTATCCGGGTGTGAAGAGCGACGGCCCGATGGTCGTCGAGCTGTTGCCCGCCACCAGCGTGACGGCCATCGTTTCGCCGAACGCGCGGGCCACCCCCAGCACGACCGCGCCGATGATCCCGGTCCGGGCGTAGGGGAGCACCGCGCCGGCGATCGCCTCCCAGCGGGTCGCGCCGAGCCCGATCATCCCCTCGCGCTGCGCCGGCGGCACGGCGAGAAGCACTTCGCGGATCACCGCGACAAGGAGCGGTAGCACCATGACCGCGAGGATCACTCCGCCCATGAGGAGGTCGGTGCCCACGATCGATCCGCTGAACAACGCGCCGATGACGGGCACCTGACCGACGGTCCGTTGGAGGAACGGGTCGATCTCGGAGCGGAACAGCGGGACCAGCACGAACAGCCCCCAGAGCCCGTACACGATGCTCGGGATGTACGCGAGGAGCTCGATCAGGAACGAGAGCGGGCCGCGGATGACCCGCGGCGCGTACTCGGTGAGGAAGATCGCTGCGCCGACAGCGATCGGCGTCGCGAGGACGATCGCGATCGCGGTCGTGACCAGCGTCCCGAAGAGGTACGCCCCCGCGCCGAAGATCGCGTGGACGGGGTCCCAGCGGCTCGTCACGAGGAAGTCGAGACCGAAGCGCTGCAGCGACGGCAGCGAGTCGAGGACGATGAGCAGCGTGATGCCCGCGAGCGTGAGTGGCACCATTAGCGCCAGTGCCGTCACGCTCGCGGCGAAGGTCCGATCGGCGGTCCGCGAGGTCACGTGTTGGTTACTGTGCGGGGAGGACGGCCTGGCCGCCAGAGGTGATCGACCTGATCTTCGCTTCGACCTTTGCCAGCACGTCGGCCGGGAGCGGTGCGTAGCCGAGGTCCTTCGCGAACGCCTGGCCCTCGTGGGTGCCCCACCAGAAGTATCGAGCCATCGCGAGGGCTTTGCCCTTGTCGGCCACGTCCTTGTACGACAGGAGGTAGGTCATCGCAACGATCGAGTACGCGTCGGCGTTGCTCGAGTTCGTGAGCGAGGTGCGGAGGTCATCGGGGAGCGTGACCCCGACGGCGGCTTTGCTCACCGAGTCGAGGTTCGCGTCGATGAACTTTCCGGCGCTGTTCTTCAGCGTCGCGGCGCCGAGCTTCTGCTGGAGGGCGTAGATGAGCTCGACGTAGCCGATCGAGTTCGGGGTGGACTTCACCGCGCCGGCCACGCCGTCGTTGCCCTTGCCGCCGACGCCGCCCGGCCATTCGACCGTCTGGCCGGCTCCGACCTTGGACTTCCAGGTCGCGTTGACCTTCGCGAGGTAGTCCGTGAAGACCGCAGTGGTGCCTGATCCGTCGGAGCGGTGAACGGTCACGATGTCCGCAGCCGGAAAATTGATTCCCGGATTGTCGGCCGCGAGCCTCGGGTCGTTCCACTTCTTGATGTCGCCGAGGAAGATCCCGGAGAGCGTCTCTCCCGTGAGCTTGAGCGACGTCACGCCGGCGACGTTGTAGGTCGCGACGATCCCACCCATCACCGCCGGGAGGTGGAGGATCGGGCTCTTCGCGTCGGCGAGCTGCTGGTCGGTCATCGCGTTGTCGGTGGCCCCGAAGTCGACGGTCTTATCGGTGATCCCCTTGATCCCGCCGCCGGAGCCGATGGCCTGGTAGTTCACTTGGACGCCGGTGAGCTTGTTGTACTCATCGATCCACTTCGTGTAGATGACCGCCGGGAAGGTCGCGCCCGCGCCGCTGAGCGACTGGGCCTCGGAGGCGCACGTACCCGTCACCGGGATGCCGCACGGATTCGCCGCAGTGCCGGTTCCGGCTGAGGTCGCTGCCGGTTGACCGCTCCCGCCGCACGCGGCGGTGATGACCGCGACCGCGAGGAACGCTGCGCTGGAACGCCAGAGGGAACGCATCACGTTTGCCCCTTCGATCACTTCTCTTGATCACAGCGTCGGGCACCGGTGCGTGGTGGGAGGGTGGACGAGATGAGCGCCCTGTGAAGGGGCGGTGAAGTGAGGTCGCGGCTCAGCCGGCGGGCCGCTCCCGCATGCGGTAGCCGACCCCACGCACGGTCTCGAGCCACCGGGGATGGTCGGCGTCGTCGCCGAGACGCTCGCGGAGCGTCTTCACGTGTGTGTCGACCGTACGCGGATCGCCGGAGAAGTCGACACCCCACACGCCGGCGACGATCTGGTCGCGGGACAGGACCTGGCCCGGCCGTCCGGCCAGGTACGCGAGGAGATCGAACTCCTTTGCGGTGAGCGTGACCTCGCGGCCATCCGCGGTGACGCGGCGCTTCGGCACGTCCAGCCGGAGGCCGGGCAGGTCGAGCACCTCGACCGACGGCGGCTCGGCGACGCGTGAGGCGCGCCGGAGCATGGCGCGCACCCGGGCGACGAGCTCGCGCATCGAGAACGGCTTCACCAGGTAGTCGTCCGCGCCGATCTCGAGCCCGACGACGCGGTCGAGCTCCGAGTCGCGCGCGGTCAGCATGAGGATCGGCACGTCGCTCTGACGGCGGATGCGCCGACAGACCTCGAGGCCGTCGAGCTTCGGGAGCATGACATCGAGGATGACGAGCTCCGGCGCATTCGCCTTGAAGCTCTCGAGCGCTGCCTCGCCGTCCTCGGCGGTCAGGACCTCGTAGCCCTCCTGCCGCAGGGCGTACGCGAGCGTGTGGCGGAGGTTCGTCTCGTCATCCACGACGAGGATGCTGCGCACACGCCGAGCCTACCCGGCGCGCGGCAGCGTCACCGTGAACGTCGTGCCCTGGCCGCGGCCTCCGCTCGCCGCGCCGATCGTCCCGCCATGCGCCTGCACCGCGTGCTTCGCGATGGCCAGCCCGAGTCCCGTGCCGCCCGTCGCGCGCGACGGGTCGGACTTGAAGAACCGTTCGAAGATGCGCTCGAGATCCGCAGGGTCGATGCCCGCTCCCGTGTCGCGCACCCAGAGCGCGACGTCTGATGGCGTCGCGGTCGTCCCGAGCGTGACCGTGCCGCCAGCCGGCGTGAACTTGATCGCGTTGTGCACCAGGTTGGCGAAGACCTGCGCCATGCGCGCCGGATCGACCCGAACGCGCGCGCCGCTCGCGTCGGTCGCGGTCGCGAGGCGGATCTGGGCCCGCGTCGCGAGCGGCTCGAGCCGTGATGCCGCCTGGCGCACGAGATCGGCCGCGTCGACATCCTGCAGCTCGAGAGCGTCGTCCTCGGACTCCATGCGCGTCAAGGCGAGGAGATCGCCCACGAGCTCGGTCAAGCCGTCGACCTCACGGTCGATCCGACCCAGGAAGTCATCCGCCGCTTCGCGGTCGCCCATCGCGCCTCCGCGCAGCGTCTCGACCATCGCCTTGAGCGCGGACAGCGGCGTGCGCAGCTCGTGCGACACGTTCGCGACGAAGTCGCGCCGCTGTGTCTCGAGCCGCCGCACCGCGCTTAGGTCGTGCACCGTGAGCAGGAGGTCGCCGGCCGGCAGTGGCTTCGTAGCGATCCGCAGCACCCGTCGCCCGCCATCGCGCTCCATCTCGCGGACCGTCTCTTCACCCTGGCGCGCGGCGTCGATCGCCTCGAGCATCTCGTGGTCGCGTACGACCTCGACCAGGCGCCGGCCGACGAGGACTTCCGCGCCGAGAAGCCGTGCCGCCGCCGGATTCGCCAGCCGGACCACGTCGTCGCGGTCGGCGAGGACGATCGAGTCGGTCAGCTCCGCGAGCAGGGTCCGCAGGCGGTTCCGTTCGGTCTCCTCGGGCGCGGCTCCGTCACTCGGCGCGTTCGGGGTGCTCCTGCTCCGCGGGCGCAGCCTCAGACGTGGATCCCGATGGCGTGGATAAGCAGCGTGACGAGCCACCCGAGGACGAAACAGGCCGGGATGGTCAGCACCCAAGCGGTCACGATCCGTCCAGCGATGCCCCAGCGCACGGCCGACAGCCGGCGCGTTGCGCCGACGCCGAGGATCGCACCGGAGATCGCGTGCGTTGTGGAGATGGGGATCCCCAGCCGCGTTGCGATCTCGATGACCGCTCCGGCGGTGGTCTCGGCGGCGAAGCCGTTGATCGGCTTGAGCAGCGTGATCCGCATGCCCATCGTCTTGATGATCCGGAAGCCACCGATGCCGGTGCCCAGACCGATCGCGATCGCACAGGCGACCTTCACCCAATCGGGGATCGCGTCCTTCTGCGTGAGATAGCCGCCACCAACAAGGGCGAGGTAGATGATGCCCATCGTCTTCTGTCCGTCGTTCCCGCCGTGGGTGAACGCCATCCAAGCGCTCGACGCGATCTGCGCCTTCCCAAAGAACCGCTGCACCGCCGACGCCGTCGCGCCGCGGAACGCCCAGTACAGGCCGAGCATGAGGAGATATCCGACCAGGAACGTCGTCGTAGGCGAGACGACGATCGCGGCGCTCGTCTTCTGCACGCCCGGGACGATGATCACGTCCCAGCCGTAGACGGAGACGGCCGACCCGATCATCCCGAAGATCAGCGCGTGGCTCGACGACGTCGGCAGCGCGGCATAGAACGTGATGAGGTCCCAGATGATCGCGGCGACGAGCGCGGCGAGGACGAGATCCTGCGTCACCCGGGTGCTGTCGACGATGCCCTTCGCGACGGTCGCCGCGACGGCGGTGCCGGCGAGCGCGCCGGCGAGGTTCAGCGAGCCGGCCATGAGGAGCGCCTGGAGCGGCGTGAGCACACGGGTCGCGACGACGGTGGCGATGGCGTTCGCGGCATCGTGGAAGCCGTTGACAAATTCGAAGACAAGTCCGAGAAGAACGACCGCGATGACGATCGCGGCGCCCATCTCCATCAGCTGTGCTTCACCACGATCATCTCGACGATGTTCGCGACGTCCTCGCAGCGGTCGATCGCCACCTCGATGAGCCCGTGGATGTCCTTCCACTTGATGATCTCGACGGGGTCCGTCGACCGGGCGAAGAGGTCGGCCACCGCCTCGCGGAACACGGCGTCGCCCTCATTCTCGAGGGTGTGGATCTTGATCCAGTGTGGCTCGAGGCCCTTGAGCTTTTCCAGGTTCTGGAGCAACGCGACCACGTCGGTCGCGGCCTGCACGAGCGTGTGGGCTTGACGGATGGCGGCCGGCCGGATGCTCGTGACCTTGTAGAGGCTGATCATCTCCGCGGTGTCCCAGCAGACATCGGTGACGTCATCGAGCTTCGAGGCCAACCCGACGATGTCCTCGCGATCGAGCGGGGTGACGAACGTGCCGTTGAGCTCCTGGATGATCTGATGGGTGAGCTTGTCCCCGTAGTGCTCGATGGCGTGGATATCGCGGACCTTGTCCTCGATCGAGGTGAAGTCCGTCACGAGCTTCTCGAGGGCCTGGGCCGCCTCGAGCGCGTTCTGGGCGTGCTGACTGAAGAGGGTGAAGAAGATGCTCTTCTTCGGCATCAGGCTGAGTCGCATAACGCCTCCTTTGGTCGCCACGCGGAACGATACGAAGTCGACCGGTCCCCGGCTACGCCACTTCCCGCCGGATCGACGCGACCGCCGCGAGCGCCATGAGGAGCGCGAACGCCGCCAGGATCCCGATGTCCCGAAGGATGAGCGGGTCGGTGAGCGCGAACCCCTTGACCATGACCGACCGCAAGGCCTCGTTCGCGTAGGTGAGCGGCATGACCGTCGAGAGCGCGCGCAACACGTCACTCAGCTGGTCCACCGGGACGAGCAGCCCCGACAGGAAGATCTGTGGGACGAGGACGAGTGGCACGAACTGCACGGCCTGGAGCTCGTTCCGCGCGAACGCCGAGATCGCGAGCCCGAGCGAGACCGCGCCCACCACGAGCACCGCCTCGACGACGAAGATCGTCGCGAGGTTGCCGCGGTACTGGACCTTCAGCACGAAGACCGTGAAGGCGAGGATGACCAGCGCCTGGAGGAGCGCGAACAGCGCGAAGCCGCCGAGGTAGCCGAGGACGAGCTCACCGCGGGTAAGCGGGGTCGCGAGGAGCCGCTCGAGCGTCCCGCTCGTCCGCTCGCGGAGGAACGACACCGTCGAGAGCAGGAAGATGAAGAAGAACGCGAAGACGGCGATGAGCACGGGTGCGAGGTAATCGAGCAGCGTGTAGCCCGGTCCGCCGTATAGGTATGTCACCTTCACCAACGAGGTGAGCGGCACGTCGAGGATGAGATGGGTGAGCGCCGCCTCGACCTGCCCGACGATCGCCGCGGTACGGGTCGGGTCCGAGCCTTCCACCGTGACCGTTGCCGTGTTATCCGCGAACTCGATCATCGCGTCGGCGCGCCCGCCCTTCAGCGCCTCGATCGCCGCATCGCGATCCAGCGCGGTGAGCTCGATCTCGGTCCCGCGCAGCGCCTCGAAGAGCCCCGGCTCGACGTCGCCGACCGACACGACGCGGACCGTGCTCGTCGTGGATGAGCCCCACAGTGCGCCGACGAGCGTGAGCACGACGATCGGAGCCACGAAGAGCAGGCCGAGCGAGCGCCGGTCACGGCGGAACTGCAAGACGATGCGGCGGGCGACCGCGCCGACGCGCCGCGGGCTCACGCCGGTGCCGCCGACAGCGCGACGAAGGCGCCCTCGAGGTCACTCGTGCCGGCGCGCGCGATCAGCTCGCGCGCCGTTCCCTCGGCGAGGACCTTGCCGGCGCGGATGAGCCCGAGCCGATCGCACCGCGAGGCTTCGTCCATCACGTGGCTCGAGACGAGGATCGTCACGCCCGTTCCGGCCAGAGAGCGGAAGTGCTCCCAGAATTCGCGCCGGAGTGCCGGGTCGACGCCGACCGTCGGCTCGTCCAGCAGCAGCAGCCGCGGCTGGTGCAGCAGTGTCGTGGCGAGCGAGACGCGCGTTCGCATACCGCCCGACAGCGTGTTCACCGCCGAGTCCCGGCGACCCTGCAGATCGACGCGCCGCAGCGCGTCTTCGACCTTGGCGTCGACATCGGTCACGCCCTCGAGCGCGGCGAAGAACCGGAGGTTCTCCGCCACCGACAGCTCGCCGTACAGCGCCGCGGCCTGGGTCATGTACCCGACCTCGCCGCTCCCCACCGCGGCGCGGGGCGCGGTACCCAGGACCGTCACCTCGCCCGCGTCGGGGCGCACGAGCCCAGCGACGGTCCGGATGAACGTCGTCTTCCCTGAGCCGTTCGGGCCAAGAAGGCCGTAGATCTCGCCCGTACTGATCGAAAGGCTCAGTCCGTCGAGCGCCGTTACCGAACCGAAACGTTTCTGGACGTCTCGAGCCGCGACCGCGAGCTGGGCGTCCACCGGTGCCGCAATGGTGGCACGTCCCGTGCAATTCGGTCATCCGGACTACGGACCGCGCTCACATTGGGCGGAAAGGCAGACGGGAATGCTCATTTTCGCGCTCGGAATGATGCTCGGCACAGCACTCGGGATCGTCGTGGTCGGATTCCTCGCGGTCCGCTCCTACGACCACGGATATGGCGAGGCTCTAGACCGCCGCAAGGCGTGGCGCGGCGAGCTCGTCGCCCGGCAGAACGCCGCGGTCCGTTCCCACCGCGCGTCCCTCAAGCGCGCCAGCTAGAGGGAGTCTTCACACCGGCCAATTGGGGCGCCGAAAGGCGCTCCTTTTGTTTGCCCATTTGTTTGCCCGCCTACGGTGGAGGCGCGGCTACGGCCCGCCGCCGAAGAACCGTTTTTTCAGATCCTCGATGTTCCGTTGCAGCTCATCGAGGAGGCCCGGGATCCCGGTCGGCACGATCTCGACGCCGCCATCGCGCGCGATCCGGAGCTGGTCGCCCGGCTTGACCGCGGCCTTGACCGCCGAGCGCGGCGCGGTGACGGTGAAGACGACCTCGTCCTTCTCTTCAACGATCGAGCCGACCTGGATCTTGCCGTCAGGCATCGCCCTGATCACCGCTTTCAGCTGGCCGTCGTCGCGGATGTCCGGCTGTACCTGCGGCCCAAGCCGAGCGACGGTCTTCCCGAGCTCGTCGAAGAACGCCGTGGGCCCGCGGACAGCCGCGCCGAGGAGCGCGGCGAAGATCCCGATCGCGATGAGGACCAGGGCCATGCCGACGGCGAACTGGGTGGCCCACGACGGGATGTGACGACGCACGCCCTGACAGACGCGCAACCGGCATGCCGAGCGGGCCCCCGCTCGCATTTGGGCCGGAATGCGTCGGTTCCGCAACCGATCGACAAGAGATCGGTATCGACAGCGGGCCGGCGATGACCGAGCATTTCCGCCGATCCGATCGTCAGGCGTCGGGGGAAGAGAAGGAGAACTCGTGTTCCGTGCATCTCGGCGTCCACTCACGGTCGCGCTCGTCGTCGCGATCAGCATGCTCGTCTCGTCGGGCTCGGTCGAAGCGGCGCCCGGACCTCGGGATCAAGAGCTCGTGGTGCTCACGCCCGTCGCCCAGGGTGTCGGGCCATCGATCGCGCACAGCCCGGGCAGCGACCACCGCGGTGAGGCGACGCGCGAGCAGCCGCTGCTCTTGGCGAAAGGCGGCCATGGAAAGCCTGGCGGCGGCGGCGGCGGCGGGACCGCAGACGGCGCGCTGCAGACGGCAGCGCCGGCAGCCCTCGGCACGACCGCTGGGCCGAGCTTCGACGGCGTTGGCGTTGGCCTCGGTTCGTACCGGCCGTGCTGCGCGCCGCCGGACACGAACGCATCGGTCGGCACGACCCAGGTCGTGCAATGGGTGAACCTCGACTACGCGGTCTTCGACAAGGCGACCGGCGCGGTCCTCCAGGGCCCGACGCCGGGCAACTCCTTCTGGACGGGTTTCACCGCGGGGAACTGCAACAGGAACAACGATGGTGATCCGATCATCAAGTTCGACGCGCAGGCCAGGCGTTGGTTCGCGACGCAGTTCTCGGTGACCGGCGGGCCGCCGTACTTCCAGTGCGTCGCGGTGTCGTCGACTGATGACATCATCGCCAGCACCTGGACCCAGTACGCGTACAGCTTCGGCAGCTACTTCCCGGACTATCCAAAGGTGGGCGTCTGGCCCGACGCGTACTACATGTCGTTCAACCGCTTCTTCGCCGGGGTCAACTTCAGCGGCGCCGCGGCGTGCGCGTTCGATCGTGCGGCGATGCTCGCGGGCACGTCGGCCAATGGCCAGTGCTTCAACCTGAGCAACAGCGTCGCGAGTCTCCTCCCGTCGGACCTTGATGGGGCCACCGGGGCGCATCTGACGACGGCCCTGCCCCCGTCCGGCGCCCCGAACGTCTTCGCGAACTTCGGGACGAACACGCTCAACCTCTGGAAGTTCCACGTCAGCTTCGCCAACGCGGCGAGCTCCACGCTGACGTCGAGCTCGCTTGCGGTGCCGGCGTTCTCGACCGCGTGCAACGGCGGCGCGTGCGTTCCGCAGGCGGGCACGAGCAACCAGCTGGACTCGCTCGCCGACCGACTCATGTACCGCCTGGCCTACCGGAACTTCGGCGACCACGAGTCGCTTGTCGTCACCCACGCCGTGACGGGGAGCGGCACCGCGGCCCCGCGGTGGTACGAGCTGCGCAGCCCCGGCACACAGACCTTCACGCTGTATCAGGCGTCGAGCTACGCGCCCGACTCGACCTACCGCTGGATGGGGAGCGCGGCGATGGACAAGCTCGGAGATCTTGCGATCGGCTACAGCGCTTCGAGCGCGTCGATCTCGCCCGGCATTCGCTACACCGGTCAGGTCGTGGGGGATCCGTTGAACACCCTCCGCGCCGAGGCCACTATCCAGACCGGGGGCGGTTCGCAGACCGGGTCGCTCCACCGGTGGGGCGACTACAGCAGCATGACGCTCGATCCGACCGACGACTGCACGTTCTGGTACACGACCGAGTATCTGAAGGCGAGCGGCTCCTTCAACTGGAGCACGCGCCTCTTCCCGTTCAAGTTCCCTGGCTGCCAGTAGTCCGCGACTGATCCGCGAACGTTCATGGTCCGAGCGTTGCTCGGGCCATGATGCGTTTGTGGGTTCTTACAAGGGAATGCGGGCGATGAGACGCTGGCCGCGGCCCATCGGCTCGCGGGCACCGAACAGTGTCCCGCCGTGGGCCGCGACAAGGACGCGCGCGAGCTGCGTCCGGGCGCCGGCTGCGGGATCGTCGCCGCGCACCGGAGTCGCTGCGCCGGATGGGACGGTCATGGTCGCGCCGCCGATCGAGATCGACACCGAGCCGTTCTCGGCGTGGCAATCGACGCTCACCGAATCGGAGGTGGCGCTCACCTCGCGGAACATCGCGTCGAGCGCCTGACGGAGCCGGTCCGGGTCGGCGTGCACGCGCACCGGCGCCACCGGGACCGTGAGCACGACGTGCTGCCGGTCGGATGCCCCCGCGCGGAGCTCGTGGACCATGTCGACGACGTTGGTCGTGCGCTTCGCGAGGTGGAGCCCGCTCGCTTCGAGCTGGCCGAGCGACGCGAGGTCGTCGGACAGGAATACGAGCTGTTCGGCGCGCTTCGCGAGGCGCTCGGTGACCTGCGGCGCGACGCCGACAAGGTCGTGGAGCTCCATCGCAAGCTCGCGGAGCGGGCCGGGCACCTCGTGCTCGAGGAGGGTCAGCAGGCTGCGGCGCTGCCGGTCGAGATCGGAGATGCGGTGCTGCTCCCGCTGGAGGGTCGAGGCGAGGAACACCGCGAGCACGAAGACGATGATCCGGGTCGAGTAGTTCCACAGCTGGGCGTCGATGTCGGTCACCGGCCGCTGGGTGTAGTCGCTGTAGATCCAGACGAAGCTCGAGGCGATCGCGACCACGAGGCCGACGGTGCGCGACCGCCATGCGGCGGGGAAGATCGGGATGAAGTACATCGACGCGAACGCGTAGGTCGCCGGCGTGACGTGATCGACGAGGCCGATGAGCGCCGTCAGTCCCAGCCACGGGGCGGCGGAGCGGGCGGCGGAGATCATCTTGCGCAGCTGCACGAGGCAGGATGATGCGGAGCGCGGGCCCCGATCGCCTCACCCTTCAGGGTGAGCAGTCGAGGCGAGCGACCGTTGCATACGGCGCGGCCGTCTGCATTTCTGACAAGATTCGCGGGGTGGAACAGCGACTGCGGGCCGTCCGATGACGACGGTGGCCACGCGCGTGCGCCACTTCCTCTCGATCGCCGACCTCACCCCGGCGGAGATGACCGCGCTCCTTGATGATGCCGAAGCGCTGAAGCGGGAGCCCGTGCCCGACGGTGCACCGCTGCACGGGCGGGCCCTGGCGATGATCTTCGAGAAGCCGAGCCTCCGGACGCGGCTCAGCTTCGATATCGCGATGCGGGACCTCGGCGGCCACAGCTCCTACCTGTCGCCGCAGGAGGTGGGTCTCGGCCGCCGGGAGAGCGTGTCGGACGTCGCTCGCGTGGTGAGCCGCTACGTCGACGTCGTCGTGCTCCGCACCTTCGCGCACGAGACGCTCGAGGAATTCGCGAAGTACTCGTCGGTCCCGGTCATCAACGGCCTCACGGACCTCTCGCACCCGTGCCAGGGCCTCGCGGACATCTTCACGATCCGCGAGCAGAAGGGCGCGCTCCGCGACGTCGTCGCGGCGTACGTCGGTGACGGCAACAACGTCGCCCATTCGTTCATGCTCGGTGCCGCCAACACCGGGATGACCCTGCGCGTCGCGACGCCCGCCGGCTTCGAGCCGCTCCCGCGCTACCGGGAGCTCGCCGAGTCGCTCGCGCGATCGACCGGCGCGCGGATCACCTACCTCCCCGATCCGATCGCGGCCGTGAATGATGCGGACGTCGTGTACACCGACGTGTGGACGAGCATGGGCCAGGAGCAGGAGTACGAGCGGCGCAGGCGCGCGTTCCAGGGGTTCCAGGTGAACCGAGACCTCCTGGCGAAGGCGAAGCCGGACGCGATCGTCCTGCATGACCTGCCCGCTCACCGCGGCGAGGAGATCACCGACGATGTGATCGACGGGCCGCAAAGCGCGGTGTTCGACCAGGCCGAGAACCGGCTGCACGCGCAGAAGGCGGTGCTCCGATGGATCGCGTGATCCTCGCAGATTGCTGTGAGGACTGGATCATCGAGTGGGGTGGCTTCTACGCGAATGGCGCGCGCTTCAGCTGTCCCGAGGACGCGACGGCCTGGCAGAAGACCGTGGCTGACGAGTTCGTCCGTGCCGACGGCCGGGCTTTCGTTCGCCGCGAGCGGAAGGGCCCGGAGTCGGCGTTCCCGTACCTCGCGGCCAAGGACGGCCACGAGCCGAACGTCGAGCGGTGCTGCGCGAAGATCCTCCTCAAGCATGGCGTGGCGATGCCGGACGGACCGTTCGCCTGTCCGGTGTGCGGCACGAAGTGGGAGCGCCGGATCGAGCGTCTGCACGGCCTGCGGGTGCCGGTGTTCGCCAAGCCGGGACTGGCCGAGCCGCTGACCGTCCAGTCCGGCCGGACGCGGCCGTTCCTGGTGAGCGTCTCGGAGTACTCGCCGCCCCGCGAGTAGCGCCCCGCCCTGCTGGAGACGCCGGGGTTTCGAACCCCGACAAAGAGGTCCACAACCTCTTGTGCTGCCATTACACCAGCGTCTCCGCGTCGGGAGTTGATCGCCCGGAGACCAAATTCTAGCGATCCGCGGCGTTCCACGTACTCCGCTGATACGCGATCTGTACGCAAATGGGGCGCTTTCGCCCCCTGCTTCCCCCCATTGAGGGATGCCGGAGTACACCGCCTGACGGAGCATCTGACGGTCAGCGCGACTAATTGGCAAGTAATTGGTTGGAGGCGAGCTTTGGAGATCCGGCATTGGGGACGGGGAGTTGGGATCCTGATCGCGGCCATCGTGGTGCTCGGCGCGTGCGGCGGCGCAGCGGGCAACGTCCTACCCACGCCCGTGAAGACGAAAGACCCGCTGGCTGGCGAGTACGTGGCGTCGGGCGCGAACGGCGCCAACCCGGCGATGACGGCCCTCGTCACGCGGTTCTCACAGCTGCACCCGGGAGTGAACTTCAAGCTGACCGATATCGACACGGAGACGAGCATCGTGAACGTGAATACCGGTGACGTCGACTTCGGCTACATCGGCCGCGAGCTGCGGACGACCGAGGCGAAGGTCACGCTCACAGCGATCGGCTTCACCGGAAGCGCCATGGCGGTCAATGCCGCAAATCCGGTCACGAACCTGAGCAAGGACCAGGTCGCGAAGATGTACACCGCCACGATCAAGGATTGGTCGGAGGTCGGCAGCACGACCGGTCCGGTCAAGGCCTTTGTCCGTGAGGCCGCGAGCTCCACGCGCACGACGATCGAGGCGTTCGTCTTCGGGTCGACCGTGCCCAAGTACCCGGCCGACGTCCAGGAGATCTTCGAGTCCGCCGACACGATCAAGGCGATCGGCGCCTTCAAGGGCTCGATCGGGACGGTCACGCTCAACAGCAAGAACCTGAAAGACGCGAGCATGAAGCTCGTCGGCATGGACGGGGTGCAGCCGACCCTGGCGAACCTCGCGAGCGGGGCCTGGAAGATCTCGAAGCCCAGCTACATGACCACCAACGCGGACCCCGCGAAGGTCAAGCCGGCGATCAAGGCGCTCGTGGACTTCATCAAGAGTCCTGAGGGCCAGAAGATCATCTCCGGCGACTAGGCGAATGAACCCGATCGGTCACGACTAGCTGATGTTGCGACGCCTCGCGCCGCCGAGCCTGCTGCGGACCCTCGTGGTGCGCACGGCGGCCGTCAGCCTGCTCGCGGCCCTGGTGATCGTGTTCGTGGCCCAGTACGTCTCTAACAACCTTGTCCAGGCCCGGTTCCAGGACGAGGCGAGCGTCATCGCGAAC
>JALYLX010000101.1 GCA_030773995.1 Chloroflexota bacterium | reverse complement strand
GCGGCGAACGCGGCGCCCCGCTCGTCGGCGTAGATGGCGAGCCCGAGGACGGGTGGGCCCGGGACCTCGAGGTAGCGCGCGAGCGAGACGAGCCGGTTCAGCACGGCTCGAGGCTGTCGAGGATCTCCCGCACGTCGAAGTCCGCAGCGGCCACGACGGAGTCCGCGGCTCCGTAGTACATCCGAATGCGCTCCCCTCGATCGTCGAGCGGCACGACGCCGCAGGAGAAGACGGTGTCGTTGAAGAGCCCCATCGTTTCGTAGATCTCGGTGGGCGTCAGGATCGGCGCGGGCGAACGTGCGATGGCCCGGCGCGGATCGTCGATGTCCAGAAGGACGGCACCCATCGCGTAGGTCGTCTCGCGGTCGACGCCGTGGTAGAGCTCGAGCCAGCCCCGCTCGGTCCTGAACGGCACGGCTGAGGCGCCGGTCCGCAGCTCGTCCCACATCCCCCAGCGCGGCAGCGCAAGCGGCAGGTGACCACCCCACGACAGCTTGTCATCCGAGAACGCGATCCAAATTCCGAAGACGCGGGCGAACGACTGCGGCATCGGCCGCGTGAGCGCAACGTACTTTCCGCCGACCTTCTCGGGAAAGAGCACCACGTCCTTGTGGTCGGGCAGGAAGATGACGCCCTGGCGATCGAAGGTCCGGAAGTCGCTCGTCGTGGCCAGGCTCGTGGTGATGCCCCATCGCGAGACCGACACGTAGGTCACGTGGAACGTACCGTCGATGAATGTGATCCGCGGGTCCTCGACGCCGTACTCCTCGAGCCCGTTGTCCGGGCCGATCGCGACCTCGGGTTCGACCGTGAAATGCACGCCGTCCTTCGAGCGCGCCACGCGGAGGTGGGACACCTGGGCCAGGTAGTCCTGGTAGCCCTCGTTCACCATGCGCATCGAGCCGGTCGAGTTGCGGTACCGGATGCCGCGCGGGTCTCGAAGGTCCAGGCCGGGGAGATCGGTCGGGATGTACGCCACCTTCACCCGCGCCGGGTGCACGCTCGCGTCCATGAACGCCATACCGATGACGTCCTCTTTGCGGTAGTGACGCGGCAGCGGACGCAGGATCGGGTGGGGACCGGTGAAGTCGAGCGTGAGGGCATCAGGCGGCAGTTCGATGTCGCTGCGTGGTCGCTCGGCGACGCGGAGCAGGAGGATGACTTCGCCGTCGAGCACCGCCGTCGCGGCGTTGAAGACGGACACGACCTCGAGCGACGCCTGGGAAGGCGTGACGTCATGCGAGCTGAGGAGCGGATTCTCCGCGAGCCGCCGGCCCATATCCGGCTGTTTCGCGCCCGCCGCGCGTTCGGCGACGCTCAAACGGCGACGAGCGGACCGTGCTTCTGGGGATCGAGAACGTGCTGGCTGAGGGCAAGCACGCGCCGGCCGACCGCCGGCCACGCCGTCTCGCGGCCGTAGTCGTATGCGCGTCGTTCGAGCCGCTGCTTCAGCTCGGGATCCTCCAGGATCCGCCCGACCGCGGCCGCGATCGCAGCGGCATCGCGGAACGGCACGATGATGCCGCGATCATCGGCGAGCGCTTCGATCGCGTGCAGGTACGGCGTCGACACGATCGCCTTCCCCGCCCCGAGCGCGTACGCCAGCGTCCCGCTCGTGATCTGGTTCGGGTCGAGATACGGCGTCACGTAGACATCGCTCGCGAGCAGGTAGCCCACGATGTCGCGCTGGGTGAGGTACTCGTTCACGAACGCGATGTGATCCCTCATGCCGAGCTCTTCGGCCGCGAGCTCCAGCGTGTTGCGGTACGTCTCCCCCTGCTGCTTGAGGAGCTCCGGATGGGTCTGCCCGACGATGAGGTAGAGCGCGTCGGGGCGCCGCTCGACGATCGCCGGCATCGCGCCGATCACGTACTCCAGACCCTTTCGTGGATCGACGAGGCCGAACGTCGAGATGATCGTGCGGCCCTCCATGCCGAGCTTCGTCTTGAGACGATGGCGGCCAGTCGGCTCGATGGCGGGCATCCCGTGCGGGATGACGACGGGCACCTTGGTGATGCCGTAGTCCGACACGAGCAGGCGCGCGGCGGTGTGCGCCATGACGATGACCTCGTCGCTGCGCGCGGCGATGAGCCGCACGGCGTCGCGCATCGACGGCGACGGGCTCGGCGGCACGCTGTGGAGCGTCACCGTGACGGGCTTGCGGAGCTCGAGCAGGAACGGCCGGAGGTGGTCCTCGTAGACGCCGTCCTTCCAGACTCCGTACAGCCCGAATTCGTGCTGGACGTTCACGATGTCGACGTTCGAGGCATTCAGGAGCGCGGCCGCGGCCCGGTACGACTCCGCATCGCGCTGGCGGATGCGGGCCTTGACGTCGGGGCCGTAAGCCCGGGCGCTGTTCGGCTCGTCGATCGCGACGACCGAGCAACGGACCGTCGGGTCGGCCGCCTTCACTGCGGCCATGACGTCGGCGGTGAAGGTCGCGATCCCGCACCGGCGGGGGATGGAGGTGGAGACGAATGCGATGCGCATGGTGTCCATGCTAGGTCTCACCCGGCGCTTGCTTATCAGCCGTGCGAGGTGGACGTTACCTGCGCTTTCCGTTCTTTTTCGAGGGCCGCCTCGCCAGGGCCAGAGATGTCCGTGCCGGGCGGGCCCTCCCGTCCGATGCCACCCTGGGGCACGTACGCGCCGGCGCTACCCGGAAGGGCGATCTCGGGAACGCTGTCGGTGGCCTCGCGTTCCGGGATGCGCTCGTCGACGGTCTTGCTCTTCCGCTCGGCGGTCGCGAGGTCATCGGACGCGCGGGGTGTGGCTTCCTTGTCGGCCATGGACGTACCTCCTCTGGGGCGCAAGCCGAAGGTGCATACGATGTGCCGCCTAGCGAATGCCCGCGACGCCGAGGAGGCCCGGCAGGATCGAACCGAAGAACGAGCCCGCGATCGCGGCCCCGGCGACGAGCACCAGGATCTCGAGCCCGGAGACGATCGGGTTGCGTTTTGTGAGCCGCGACTTCCAGACGCCGACCCCGAACATGACGATGGCCGACAGCCCGACCGACACCCAGAGGCCCGATCGCACCGGAAGGAAGAAGTACGGGGCGAGGGGCACGAGCGCGGCGGCGAAGAACGCCCCGGCCAGGATGAGTGCGCCCTGCAGCGCCGAACCGCCCTCCTCGACCGTCAGGCCGAGCTCCTTCTCCACCATCGTGCGAAGGAGCACGTTCGGATCGCGCGCGATCTCCGCGGCGATGCGTCGTGACGCGTCGTCCGGCAGTCCCTCGCGCTCGAACATGAACGCGACCTCCGCTTCGGCCTCGCCCGGACGCTCGTCGACCTCGGCGCGCTCGGCCGCGATCTGGGCATTGAAGATCTCGCGCTGGCTCTTGGACGACATGTATTCGCCGGCACCCATGGAGAAGACCTCGGCGAGCGTCGCCGCGATCCCGCTGATGAGCACCGTGTACGTATCGCTCGACGCGGCCGCGACCACGCTCACGACCGCGAGGATGCTGGTGACGCCGTCCTGGAGGCCAAAGACGACCTCACGCACTTCGGCCAGCAGGTTCGCCTCTTTCCGCTCGTCATCGAGGTGCGCCTTCAGCCAGACCTTGTCGTCGAACGGGCGCTCCGCAGTGGGCTGGCGCATCAGATCACCCGGCCAGGGTCGCCCCCCTCCGCCTCGAGGGGCAGCCCGGCCCGCGTCCAGGCGGTGACGCCGCCCTCGAGGTTCTCGACGGTGTACCCGAGGGTCCGCAGGCCGCGGGCCGCCGCGTCGCTCCGGTTCCCGTGCCGGCAGACCGTGAGGATCGTCCCGTCCTTCGGGACTTCGCCAAGGCGCTCCCGCAGCTGCCCGAGGGGAATGTGCTGTGACCCGGCGATGTGTCCGGCCTGCCACTCCTCGGGCTCGCGTACGTCGAGCAGATGGAGGTCAGGGCGACCCTGCGCATCCTCGGGTGTCATGGCCCGAATTCTGCGTCAGCCGGACGGCCGATGGAGCAGGGCACTTTCGCGACCTCCTGCAGCGCAACCCGCGACGAGCTGACGGCGTCGCTCGAGCCGATCCGAGCGCGGCTGCTCGAGCCGCAGCGCGATTCGGGCGGCGAGATCGCGCTCGTCGACCAGCATCCCGCGGACGCGGCCAGCGGCACCGAGATGCGGGAGCTCGACCTCAGCACCGAGCTGCTGTTCGAGGCCCGGCTCCGGCTCGTCGAGGATGCCCTCGGGCCGGCTGGACGGCGGCACGTACGGGACCTGCGTCGTGTGCGGGAGACGGATCCCGGTCGAGCGGCTCGAGCTCGTGCCCGAGACGCCATACTGCGTGGAGGACGCCGCGAAGCAGAACGTCTCGTCGTTGCGCCCGCTGAGCCCGTTGAACCTGTTGAGTCTCGGGGGAGGACATCGTGCGCGAGCCGTACCCGCTGGCGCTCGTACCGCTCCTTCCCCAGTTCCTGCAGCGGCGCCGCGCGAAGAGCGACTTCCCGCTGCGGGCGATGGAGAAGCTCGGCCTCGACCGGCCGTCGTACTTCTTCGCGATCGACCTTGGCATCCAGGATCCCCGGGGCGCGTCGCCGCAGGACGTGGGCAACAGTGCCTATCGCACGACCGACGCGCAGGTGCGCACGGTGGCCGCCGCCGGGGAATCGGTCGGTCTCCTGGTCTGGCGCGATGGCCGCTGGTCGCTCACGGAGAAGGGCACGCTGGCGCTGCGCGAGATGCGGCAGGCGATGGAAGCGCACTACGCCTCGTTGTCGCCGATCGACGCGGGCGACCTCGAGCGACTCGCCGGGCTGCTGGAGTCGGCGCTCGCGGCCGCGGCGACCGCACCGGCGCCGAAGACACGCGAGCACACGCCGCGCGGCGCGCGGTACCGCTGGAAAGAGCCGTCCTCGGCGATGGCCCGGCTCGACGCCGCGATCTACGGGCTCTGGCAGGTGCGCGACGACTGCCACACGCAGGCCTGGCGGGACGCCGGCATGACCGGCCCGGCGATGCACTTGTTCACCGGGATCTGGAACAAGGAAGCTTCGACCGACGACGACCTCGTCGCCAAGGTCGGGAGCCAGCGTCCCGAAGACGTGCGAGCCGGGCTCGAACGGCTCCGTGCTGACGGGCTCTTGACCGCCGGCCGAGAGCTCGCGATCACGCCCAAGGGCGCCGCGTTGCGTGAGCGCATCGAGGCCGAGACCGACCGGTACTTCTTCGCACCGTGGCCCGACGTCATCGGCGCGCAGGCCGACTGGGTCACCGAGCGGTTGGTGGCGGTGAACACGGCGCTCGGTTAGAACGCGCATTTCACGATCGTTACGTCTGGCACCGATAATGCCCACGCTCTCCTTCGATGGCGATCGCCAACCCCGGCCAGACTGCGGAGCGCAGCGTCAGCCATGACGCGCGCATCTTGATCGTCGATGACGAATCGGACATCGCGGACCTTCTTGGCACGGTGCTGCGCGAAGAGGGATTCACGGTACGGGTCGTCACGGACTCGCGGCAGGCGCTCGACATCTTCAACAGCTTCCGCCCCGACCTCGTGAGCCTCGATGTGATGATGCCGAGCGTCGACGGGATCAGCCTCTGCCTCCAGCTTCGAAAGGAGACTGATGTCCCGATCCTCTTCGTGTCGGCGAAGAGCGATCCGCCGGATCGTGTTGTCGGTCTGCGCATCGGCGCCGACGACTACATGGGCAAGCCGTTCGACAACAACGAGCTCGTCGCGCGAGTTGAAGCGCTGCTCCGTCGTCGTTCGCACGCCTCGATCGCCGATCGTGATCGCCGCCAGATGCGCTTCGGATCGTTCATCATCGACCTCGGCAGCGTGCAGGCGATCCGCGGCGACACCGCGTTGCCGCTCACCCCGACCGAGTTCAAACTTCTCAAAACCCTCTCGGGCGAGCCGGGTCGCGTCTTCACCCGTGATGACCTCCTGACAGGGGTGTGGGGTTACGAGCCCGGCAGCGACACGCGGCTTGTGGATGTGCACGTGGGACGCCTGCGCAAGAAGCTCCAGGACGGCGGCGTGACCGAGGTCTCCATCGAGACGGCGCGGGGGTTCGGCTACAAAGTGGTCATCGCGATGCAGCCGGGAGAGCGGCCGGAGAGCTAGTCGCGTTCGGCCGCAGCGCGTCGAGGCCCCGCATGAGCGTGCCGAACTGATCAAAGGTCAATGACTGCGGACCGTCCGACAGTGCGCGCTCGGGATCCGGATGGACTTCGATGATCAATCCGTCGGCGCCCGCCGCGACGGCGGCGCGCGCGAGCGGCGGGACGTACGAGGCCTTTCCGGTGCCATGGCTCGGGTCGACGATGACCGGCAGATGCGACAGCTCGTGAATGACCGCGACGGCCGAGACGTCGAGGACATTGCGGGTCGCGGTCTCGCCACCCCCTACCGGTAGGCCGCGCTCGCACAGCATCACGTTCTTGTTCCCTTCGCGGAGGATGTACTCCGCGCACAGCAGCCAGTTTTCGATCGTTGGATACATCCCACCGCGCTTCAGCAGCACCGGATGGCCGGAGCGGCCGACCTCCCGAAGGAGCGCGTAGTTCTGCATATTGCGTGCTCCGATCTGGAGGATGTCGACGTACGTCGCGCAGAGCGCGACGTCATGCGGGTCGAGGACCTCGGAGACGATCGGCATGCCCGTCTCGCGCTTCGCCCGTGCGAGGAGCTCGAGGCCTTCGCGGCCCAGGCCCTGGAAGTCGTACGGCGACGTCCGCGGCTTGAACGCGCCGCCGCGCAGGACGTTCGCGCCGTGCGCCTTCACGGCGTGAGCCGTCGACAAGAGCTGTTGCTCGCTCTCGACCGAGCACGGGCCGGCCATGACCACCATCGAGCCGCCGCCGATGGCGAGCCCGTCCACGCGCACGACCGTCGGATCGGGTTGGAACTCGCGTGACGCGAGCTTGAACCGTTTGAGCACCGGCACGACGCGATCCACGGCGGGCAGAGATTGGAGCTGCTCGGCCAGCCTGGCCTTGTCATCGTCGAGGACTCCGATCGCGCCGATGACGCTGACCTCGCTGCCCGACAGATTGGCGCCGTAACCGCGCTCACGGAGGCGATCGACGACGTGGTCGATCTGTTCCTTCGTCGCGCCCTTCCGCATGATGATGATCACGCGAATATCGTACGTGCGTGCCGCTGTACGCGTTCAAGGGAAAGTCGCCGCGCGTACATCCGACCGCGTTCGTCGCGCCGACCGCGGTGCTCATTGGCGACGTGACGCTCCACGAGCATGCGTCGGTCTGGTTCGGGACCGTGCTTCGCGGCGACATGGACCGCATCGAGATCGGCGCGCGCTCGAACGTGCAGGACAACACGACGATCCATACGGATGAGCACGAGCCGACCATCGTCGGCGAGGACGTCACCATCGGGCACAACGCACTCGTCCACTCGAGCGTCATCGAGAGCAACGTCCTCATCGGGCAGGCGTCCGTGCTCGTCGGCGGCTGCGTCGTTGGGACCGGGTCGATCGTCGGCGCAGGCGCGGTCGTGCGCGAGAAGATGACGGTTCCACCACACTCGCTGGTCGTCGGGATCCCGGCCAGGGTCGTCCGCGAGGCGCGTCCCGAGGACGAGCGCTGGACGGTGAGCGCGGCCGCGCACTACGTCGAGCTGGGCGCCTGGTATCGCGACAACCTCGACGGGCTCCGGTAGTGGCCACGCTCCGCATCGACGGCACGAGCCTGACGATCTCCGACGTCGTGGGCGTCGCGCGCCGCGAGACGCCGGTCGCGCTCGACCGCGCCTCCGAGCAGCTCGTTCGCGCGAGTGCGAGGCTCGTCGCCGAGCTCGCCGACGGCGACACTCCGATCTACGGAGTGAACACCGGGTTCGGCGATCTGTCGCAGGTGCGGATCCAGCGCGGCGATCTCGCGAAGCTCCAGCTGAACCTCCTGCGCAGCCACGCGGCGGGCGTCGGCGAGCCGCTGCCCGCCGATGTGACCCGCGCGATCCTCCTGCTTCGCGCGAACACCCTCGCCGTCGGCCGGTCGGGCGTCCGACCGGAGATCATCGACCTGCTCCTCGATCTGCTGAATCGCAGCGTCCATCCAGTGATCCCGATGCACGGGAGCGTCGGCGCGTCCGGCGACCTCGCGCCGCTCGCGCACGCGGCACTCGTCTTGGTCGGCGAGGGCGAGGCGATGTTCAACGGAAAGCGGATGACCGGCACCGAGGCATTGAAGCGCGCGGACCTGAAGCCGTTGGAGCTCGGACCCAAGGAGGCGCTCGCGCTCATCAACGGCACGCAGGTGATGACCGCGATCGGCTGCCTCGCGCTGCACGACGCCGAGGTGCTGTACACGTCCGCCGACATAATCGGCGCGCTCTCGGCAGAGGCACTCCGCGCGACCGACGCCGCGTGGGACGCATCGCTCCACGCCGAGCGGCCGCACCCCGGTCAGGCGGTCGTCGCCGCGAACCTCCGGCGGCTCGTCCACGGCAGCCCGATCATCGCCTCGCACCGTTTGGGCGATCCGCGCGTGCAGGACCCCTACTCCATTCGCTGCATGCCGCAGGTCCACGGCGCGTCGCGCGACGCCCTCGCCTACACCCGCCGCGTCCTCGAGATCGAGATCAACAGCGTCACCGACAACCCGCTCGTCTTCGCCGAGGAGAAGCGGATCGTGAGCGGCGGCAACTTCCATGGCCAACCTGTCGCCATCGCGCTCGATGTCGCGACGATCGCCGTCGCGGAGCTCGCGGACATCAGTGAGAGCCGCATCGACCGGATGACGAACGGCCGCACCAGCGGGCTGCCGGCGTTCCTCTCACCCGACCCGGGACGGCACTCCGGGTTCATGGTCGCGCAGTACACCGCCGCGGCCCTCGTCGCGGAGAACCGGTTGCGGGCGATGCCCGCGTCGGTCGAGTCAATCCCGACGTCAGCGGACATGGAGGACCACGTCAGCATGGGCGTGCACGCGGCGCACAAGCTCGCCGCCGTCGTCACGAATACCCGTGACGTCCTCGCGATCGAATCACTCTGCGCGGTGCAGGGTCTCGATCTCCTCGGGATGACGAGCTCCGCCGCGCTCGAGGCGGCCCGCCGGGTCGTCCGGGAGCACGTGCCGACGCTCGAGGCCGACCGGACGCTCGCGCCGGACATTTCCACGATGCGCGACGTCATCACCCGGGATCTGCTCGCGACGGCCGTCCGCCACGCATCCGGCGAGATCGATTAGGGCGCTCTTAGCCGAGATTCATGCTCGGCGAGCCCGTCCGTGGTCGACTACGACCCATGAAGCAGCCCAAGCGGTCCCCGCTGGTCAGCTCCGTGAACGCTCTCCGGGCGCTCGCTGTGGGCATCACCATGCTCAGCCTGTCGGGCATGACCGCGTACGCGGGGGGCCACCTGCACAACGCCACCGCCCCGCTCCAGCCGGCTGCCGCCGCGACCGCGGCACCTGCGGCCGCGACGACGACGACCACGAGCGCGACCACCGGACGCCTCCAGCTGAGCCGCGGCGTCGCGACCACGACGGCCCGGCCGGTCACGACCACCCACCACAGCTAGCCGATGATCGATCTCATCTGGATCGTCGCCCGCTCGACGGGCACGGCCGCGCTCGTCGCGCTCGTCCTCTCCGTGCTGTCGGGCATGGCCCTTCGGTCGGGCGCGCTCGCCTGGCTCTCGCACAACCGCGGCCTGCGCGCGGTCCATGACCTTGTGAGCGTCCTCTGGCTCCCGCTCGCGATCGCCCACGTGATCGCCCTGATGCTCGACCCATACGCGAAGATCGGGTTCGCTGACCTGATCATCCCGTTCCTCGTGTCGTACGGATCGCTCGCGATCGGCCTCGGCACGATCAGCCTGCAGCTCATCGTGGTGGTGCTCATCTCGACGTGGCTGCGATCGTCGCTCACGCAGCAGGGCTGGCTCGCGATCCATCGGCTGTCGTACGTCGCGTTCGTCGCCGCGTTCGCGCACGGCCTGCTCGCCGGCACCGACCTCGCGCAACCAGTGCTGAGCGCGCTCGCCTGGATCACCGCGGCCGTGCTCGCCATCGTCGGATTCCGCCGGCTCACCGCGTCGCGCGGCCGTCAGTCCCCGGCGCGCTCCAAGACCGTCGCGATCCCCTGACCGACGCCGATGCACATCGTCGCGAGGGCGTAGCGACTGTTCGCCCGCCGCAGCTGCAGCGCGGCCGTCCCCGCGAGGCGCGCGCCGCTCGCGCCGAGCGGATGGCCGATCGCGATCGCGCCGCCGTTCGGATTGAGCCTTCGCTCGTCCCGCCAGTCGATACCGAGCTCGACGCACGATGCGATGACCTGGCTCGCGAATGCCTCGTTCAGCTCGACGACATCCATGTCCTTCACGTCGAGATGGGCGCGCTGCAGCGCCTTGCGTGACGCCGGAATGGGACCGAGGCCCATCTCATCCGGCCGCACGCCGGCGACGCCGGTGCTCACGACCCGCGCGATCGGCTTCAACCCGAGCGATCGCGCGCGCTCGCCTGACGCGACCACCAGCGCCGACGCCCCGTCGTTGATCCCGGAGCTATTCCCGGCGGTGACGCTGCCATCCGCGGCGAAGGCCGGCTTCAGCTTCGCGAGCGCCTCGAGCGTGCTACCAGGCCGCGGATGCTCGTCCATGTGGATCACCTCCACGGTGGAGATCCCTCGGTTCGTTCGCGGGACCGGCGTTGCGACGATCTCCTCCGCAAGGACACCGTTCTCCGTCGCCCGCGCGGCCTTCTGCTGGCTGAGGAGCGCGAGGCAGTCCTGATCGGCGCGCGACACCTTCCGTCGCTGCGCCACGTTCTCCGCGGTCTGGCCGAGGGTGACGGTGTGCCCGTCGGCGACCAGCTGCGGATGCGCGAACCGCCAGCCCAGGGTGCTGTCGGCGGACTCGGGGGTGCCGCGCGGGTAGGCCATCTCCGGCTTGAGGGTGACGATCGGCGAGCGGGTCATGCTCTCGACGCCGCCGGCGATGAAGAGGTCGCCCTGCTCGCTCCAGATCGCCTCGGCCGCGCTGTTGAGCGCCTGGAGGCTCGAGCCGCAGAGGCGATTCACCGTTTGCGCGGGCACGTCCACGGGGAAGCCTGCGAGCAGGGTCGCCATCCGGGCGACGTTGCGGTTGTCCTCGCCGGCCTGGTTCGCGTTGCCGAGGATCACGTCGTCGATCGCCGCAGGGTCGATCCCGCTCCGCTCGGCGACCGTTCGCAGGACATGCGCGGCCATCGCGTCGGGCCGGAGTCCCGCGAGCGCGCCCGCGTAGCGGCCGAATGGCGTGCGCACGTACGCGCAGATGAATGCGTCGGTCATGCGCTCAGTCTAAGGAGCGGCACACGCGTCAGTAGACTCGCGCCATGACCGAGGAGCGCAAGCTGGTCACGGTGTTGTTCGCTGACATCGTGGGCTCGACCGCGATCGGCGCGAGCCACGATCCCGAGGTCGTCCGCCGCACCCTGTCGCGCGCGTTCAGCGAGGTCCGGCAGGTCCTCGAGACCCATGGCGGAACGGTGGAGAAGTTCATCGGCGACGCGGTCATGGCGGTGTTCGGGATCCCCCAGACCCACGATGACGACGCCGACCGCGCGGTCCGCGCGGCTTTCGCGTTGCGCGATCGGATCGCCGCGCTGAACGCGACCGGCCGGTTCGCGCTCGAGCTGCGCATCGGCGTCAACAGCGGTCAGGTCGTCACCGGGGACGCCGGAGAGACGCTCGTCACCGGCGACGCGGTGAACGCGGGCGCCCGACTCCAGGCGGCGGCCGCACCGAACGAGATCCTTGTCGGCGCGCTCACGCAACAACTCACCGAAGGTGCCGTGCGCTACGGCGCGACCCGCGAGATCGAGGCGAAGGGCATCGGCAGGCTCAGCGTGTGGCCCGCCGCCGAGCTCGCGTCCACCCTGCCGGCGCAGCACCGCGGGATCGCCGGCCTGCGGGCGCCGCTCATCGGCCGGGACGACGAGCTGCGGCTGCTGGTCGATTCGCATCGCAAGCTCGCGAGCGAGCGGCGCGCCGCGCTCGTCACGATCTTCGGCAGCGCGGGCGTCGGGAAGTCCCGGCTCGTGGCGGAGTTCGCCGAGGCCATCGGTCCGGACCGGGTGCGGCGGGGCCGCTGCTTGCCGTACGGCGAGGGCATCACGTTGTGGCCGGTCGTCGAGATCCTCCGTGCGGACACCGGGATAACCGCGGTGGACTCACACGAGGAAGCGACCCAGAAGCTCCGATCCGCCGTGCTCGCGAGCTTCGCGGAGGCATCCGAGGATGCCGAGGCGGTCGCCCGGCGTCTGAGCGTGCTCGCCGGAACAGCGAGTCGCGAGGACGTCCTTCCGGAAGTGCCCGCCGAGACGATGCAGCAGGAGCTCCGCTGGGGCCTCCGCCGCTATCTCGAGCGGCGCGCTGCGACTCAGCCGCTGACCCTGGTATTCGACGACATCCACTGGGCCGAGGCTGCGTTGCTGGATCTCATCGAGCACCTCGCCGAATGGTCGCGAGCGCCGCTCTTCCTGCTGTGCATGGCCCGTCCCGACCTGCGCGAGCTGCGGGCCACGTGGGGTGGCGGGCTCATGAACTCGTCGGCGATCCGGCTCGAGCCGCTGAGTGCCGACGAATCGGCACGCTTGATCGGTGAGCTGCTGTCCATCGATGCCCTCCCCGAAGAGCTCCGGCAGCAGGTGATCACGCGCTCGGAGGGCAATCCGCTGTACGTCGAAGAATTCCTCCGCATGCTGCTTGACGGCGGACACGTGACGAAGGTCGACGGCCGGTTCGTCGCCCGGAAGTCGCTGGACACGCTCGTGGTGCCCGCGACGCTGCAGGGCCTGATCGCGGCCAGGCTGGACACCACGCCGGCGACGGTGAAGCACGCGCTCCAGCGGGCGGCGGTGGTCGGAAAGGTCTTCTGGCCCGACGCGATCCTCGCCCAAGGGCCGATCGACGAGCAGGTCGAGCAGCTGCTCCAGGAGGCTGCGCGGCGGGACCTGGTCAGCGAGCTCGACGAACGCGGCCTCGGTGGCGGCCGTGCGTGGACCTTCAAGCACATCCTCATCCGCGACGTCGCCTATGACACGATCCCGAAGACCGAACGCTCACGCGCCCACGACGCGTTCGCCCGCTGGCTCGAGCAGGTCGCGGGGGCGCGCGTGGACGAGTACGCCGACATCGTCGCGTACCACGCCGAGCAGGCGTTCCTGCTGGCGCGCGAGCTGGGCGAGAGCGGCCTGCAAGCGCTCGGGGATCGCGCGTTCACCCGCTTGAGGGAGGCTGGGACGAAGGCGAAACGGCGGGGCGATTTCCGCGCCGCGGTCGCCTTCTTCCGCCGAGCCGTGACGATCGGGGAGACCATCGACCTGCCGCCGGGGGAGCGTCTTGTGACGCGCGGCCGCGCCGCTCACGCACGCATGACCATCGAGGCGTCGCAGGAGGTGCTGGACGAGATCGCCACGCTCGTCACCGAGCTGCGCGCGTTGCCGCCGACGGTGGTACTCGTCGAGCTCCTGCACGTGCTGTCGTTCGACGTCTCCGACAAGGACTTCGCCGCCGCCACGGCGCTGGATCAGGAAGCGATCGCGACCGCCCGCGCGATCGGCGATGCAGACGCGATCGCCGACGCCCTGCTCCGCTCGGCGTGGCCATGGTGGGTCAACGGAGACCTCGTCGCGCAGCGTCACGCGCTCCTCGAAGCGCTCCAGCACATCGAGGCGACCGGTGCCGAGGGGCCCCTGGGCGCGGTCCTCGGGTGGCTTGGCACGAACGCTGCCTTTCGCGGCGCCTTCGTCGAGGCCGTCGAATACGCCGTGCGGG
Source organism: Chloroflexota bacterium (assembly GCA_030773995.1). Lineage (GTDB taxonomy): Bacteria > Chloroflexota > Limnocylindria > P2-11E > P2-11E > UBA4735. Next base: position 530 of record JALYLX010000101.1, on the reverse strand, counting down.
CGAACGAACGGGCCACATCAGGCGGATCGTCGCTGCAGCGGGCCCTCTCGCTGCCCGGCGTGGTCTTCACCGCTCTGTGGCGCGGCGAGATCGACGTAGCGGTGACCATCGCGAAGGAAGCCGTGGCTGCCGCGATCGATGCCGGGGCGCTGAAGCCCATCGGCAATAACTACGGGGCCCTCGGCATTGCACTCGATGCGGCCGGCGAGTTCCGGCAGGCCCGCGAGGCGCACGAACGCGCGATCGACCGGTTTTCGGGCCCGCCCTCGCAAGGTTTCCGCGCGGAAATGCGGACGGGGCTGGTCAAGACGCTCGTCAGCTTGGGCGAGATCCCCGAGGCGCGTCGCCAGGCTGAGACCGCACGCGCGGAGGTCAATGCCAACGACGTCTACACGGTCGCCACGAGCACCGCCGCGCTTGCGGCGGTGTACGCCGCCGAAGGAGCGCCCGAGGAGGCCGAACGGCTGTACCGACAGGCGCTCGAAGGGATCGGACGGAGCGGCTATGCGCTGCTGCGGATGGAGATGCAG
>JALYLX010000100.1 GCA_030773995.1 Chloroflexota bacterium | reverse complement strand
GTCGTGACGCTGGTCGCCAGCTACGCGGCGCTCAACAAGGCGGGCGACGCGCGCCGCGCGGCCGCGCTGCGGCCGAACGATCCGGATGTCGCGCTGGCCCTCGCATGGGCCGAGCTCGTGGCGCTCGGTGGCGACCGCCCCCGCGGGGCGGAGCTCGCCGCTGCGCTGCCGTCCGACACGCCGCCGCGCGCGGCGATGGCCGCGACGCTGCAGGCCATCGCAGCCGCGCATTCTCACGATGCGGTTGCCGTGCGCGCGCGGCTACGCGACGCGGAGGACCGCTACATCTTGCTGGCCGACGACGAGCGCGCCTTCCTCGGCTATCTCGGCGGTGTCGCGCTCCGCGAGCTCGGCGCCCTCGACGATGCCCGGACGACCTTCACGCTCGCGATGGCCGCGGCGCCGGACACGATCGGGGAGGCGCTCGCGCGCCGCGAGCGAACTCACATCCCGTCGGGCTCGGGCTCCCCCTCATCCGCGTCGGTCCAGCCCTCGTCGGACTGAAGGTCGTCGGCGAACAGCTCGACGTCGAAGCCGAGCTCGTCGATGACGGCCACAAGGCCATTCCGTTGCTCGGGCGGTGTCGTGCGGATCCAGCCGCGCACCACGTCCTCGACGCTAACCTCGTCGCCCGCGCGATCGGACGCGACCAGCTCGCTCTCATCGCGCGCGGCGCCGGTCGCGAGCTCGCGCAGGGTCGCCGGGACCATGTCCGCGAGCGTGCGGAGGGTGCGCTCGGCCTCGTTGTCCCAGCGCATGCTCACGAAATGGCGTCGATGCCGGTCGCGAAGCGGCTGATGATGAGCTTCTGGATCTGGGTCGTGCCTTCGTAGAGGCGGTTGACTCGCGCGTCACGCCAATACCGTTCGACCGGGAACTCGTCCGAGAAGCCGTACCCGCCGTGGATCTGGATCGCGCTGTCGGCGGCGCGTTGTGCGGCCTCGGTCGCGTAGAGCTTCGCGATGCTCGTCTCGCGGGTGTTCGGGCGCCCCTTGTTCTTCAGGTCGCCCGCGCGCCACACCAGCAGTCGCGCGGCCTCGGTCTCCACGACCATGTCGCTGATCAGCTCCGCGACGAGCTGGTGTCCGGCGATCGGCTTGCCGAACGCCTTCCGCTGCGTCGCGTACGCGACCGCCGCGTCGATGCAGGCCTGCGCGACGCCGACCGCCCCGGCGGCCACCGAGTAACGCCCGGAGTCGAGCGCGCTCATAGCGATCTTGAAGCCGTCGCCGACCGCGCCGAGACGGTTCGCGTCGGGGACGCGGACGTCGTCGAGGATGAGCTCCGACGAATCGCTCGACCGCAGCCCGAGCTTCCCATGGATCGCTTGACTCCCGTACTTCTGCTTGTCGCGCTCGAGGAGGAACGCAACGATGCCCTTGTGTCCGAGGTTCGGATCGGTCTGGGCGAAGACGAGCGCGAGCCCGCTCACGCTGCCGTTGCTGATCCACATCTTCCGGCCGCGGAGGATCCAGTCGCTGCCGTCGCGCCTCGCGCTCGTGCGGAGCTTCGTCGCGTCGCTGCCGACCTCGGGCTCGGTCAGGCCGAAGCAGCCAAGGATCGCCCCGTTGCAGAGGGCCGGGAGGTACTGCTGCTTCTGCGCTTCGGTACCCCACTTGAGGATGGTGAGCTCGACGAGCGAGATCTGGACCGACAGCGTCGTGCGGACCGACGAGTCGGCGCGGCCGATCTCCTCGGTGACGAGGGCGTGCGAAATGTAGTCGAGGCCGTGGCCGCCGTATTCCTCCGGCACAGGGCCACCCAGCAGACCAAGGGGCGCCATCTTCTTCAGGATCTCGGCGGGGAAGGTCTCACTTCGATCGCGTTCGCGTGCGCCCGGCGCGATCTCCTTGTCCGCGAAATCCCGCGCGAGCTTGCGGATCTCTTCTTGTTCGGGGGAGAGGTCGTAGTCCACTCGGCCGAGTCTAGGTATACGGGCGCGTGATCCGCATGAAGCGCCCCGCTTCGACCGGCTGCCAGTCGAACTTCGCGTAGAGCCCGTGCGCATCGCGCGTGGCCAGGCTGAACGTTCGTTGCACCTGCAGGTCCGGATGGCGCACGACGGTCTCGACGAGCCACGTCGCGAGGCCGCGTCCGCGGTATGCCGGGAGCACGAAGACGTCGCAGAGCCACGCGAACGTGGCGTCGTCCGTCACGACGCGGCTGAAGTCCATTCTTCGCGCTCCGCGCGTGCCTTTTCCGCTCGGCTTCTCACAAGGCCGATGAGCGAGCCGATGGCGGCTCGAACCGACCGTCGCGCGACGCGGTGGGCCCGTACACGTGTCCTGGGTGACAGGCTACGACATCAGCGGGAGAAGATTGTCGCGGAGCGACGAAGAATGCAGAACCCGTCGCGTGCCCACATGCGTCGCAGCTTATGGTCGCCAACGGTCATCGACCGATAGCATCCCTGTTGATGCCGACGACCCGCGGCGCATCGCCGCTCGCGATCTGGTTCGCTCTTGCCGCGGTCTACGTGATCTGGGGCTCAACCTATCTCGCGATCGCGATCGCGGTGCAGACCCTGCCGCCGCTCTTCTCTGCAGGACTGCGCTTCTGCATCGCCGGTCTCGTGCTCCTCGGCGTCATCGCGATCCGCCGCGGCCTGCGCGCCGGTCGCGAGCAGCTCATCGCAGCGGCCACGGTCGGTCTGCTGCTGATCGTCGGTGGGAATGGCTTCGTCGTGCTTGCGGAGCGCACCGTGCCATCGGGTCTCACCGCGCTGATCATCGCCTCCGTGCCGCTCTGGATCGTCATCTTCCGCAGGCTCGCGGGAGACCGGATCAACGCATCGACGTTCGTTGGTGTGGCCGTCGGGTTCGCCGGCGTCGCGTTCCTCGTCGTGCCGCGCGGCTCGAGCGGCGGCGCCGACCTGAGCGGCCTCCTCCTCCTTCTCGTCGCGACGATCTCGTGGGCCCTCGGGACGTTCCTCGCGCCGCGGCTGCGCATGCCCGGCGATGCCCTGCTTTCGACGGGCATCCAGCAGCTCGCAGGCGGCATTGTCCTGGTCGTCGCGGGCGCGGCGATGGGGGAGCTCGCGCATCTCGAGCCGGCGACGTGGTCGGCCAATTCGCTGCTCGCGATGGCGTACCTCGTCGTGTTCGGCTCGCTCGTCGCGTTCACCGCGTACAGCTGGCTGCTCCAGAACGCGCCGGTGTCGCTCGTGGCGACGTACGCGTACGTCAACCCGGTCGTCGCCGTGCTCCTCGGTGCGTTCGTCCTGGCTGAGCCGATCACGCCGTCAATCGTCATCGGCGCCGCGATCATCGTCGCCGCGGTCGCGTTCATCGTGACCCGCGAAGGTGCCCGGCAGCGCGCCGCGCGCGCATCCGTCGGGACGCATGCCGCCGCGAGCGAGGCGGATTAGCGTGGCGGCCATGGAGCCGGAGAAGTTCATCGAGGAGCTCTGGGGCTACGCCCACGAGCTCGAGATGCGCGAGCACCCGTGGTTCAAAGGCGTGGTCGAGCACCGCTGGACGCGCGAGCAGATCGTGCTTGGCGAGATGCAGCACTACCTGCGGGTGAGCCAGAACCCCGTGTTCTTCGGCTACATCGTCACGAACGTGGCGGCCGAGAAGAACTACGACCTCATGCCGATCGTCATGGAGAACTTCATGGAGGAGCTCGGCGGCGAGCGGACGCACGTCGACGTGATGCTCCAGATGCTCGACGAGGCCGGCATGGACAAGACCGCCGCCGATCAAGCGGAGCCCGCGCCCGGCACGATGGCCGCGATCGAGATGATCATTGGCGGCTGCCAGCGGCGGAGCGCGCTCGAAGGCATCTCACTCTTGAGCTTCGTCGAGGCGATGCACGGCGGGCCGAACGGCGCGGCCGCGGGGATGTTCGACGCGCTCACGAAGCACTACGGCTTCTCGAAACGCGCTGCCGCGACGTACGAGCTGCACGCTGAGCAGGACACCGGACACGGGGACCGGCAGATCGACGCGATCCGCCGCTTCGCGCTCGACGAGGAGACCCAGCGGCGCGTGCGCGTCGCGGTGAAGCTCGGCCTTAACGCGTTCAACTTCGAATGGGACGGGCACGTCCAGGCGATGACCGGGAAGCGCGAGTACTGGAGTGGGCGGGCGCCGATCAAGCTCGACGTCCCGAAGTTCAAGCTTCAGTAGCGGCTACGCCCCCGCGAGCAGCTTCGCGATCGCGTCGGCGGTCCGGCTGAGCTCCTCCAGCGGTCGCTCGGGGAAGTCCAGGCTCCTGATGACCGTCGCGCCGCTCGGCAGCCGTTCCTCGGTCACCCGGCCACGCAGCATGGCGCTGTTCAACGCGTCGTCGGGCCGATGTGGCGCGAGGTGGATGTGCAGGTGGGCGATGCCCTCGCCGAACACGTACACGTAGACCACCTGGCTGCCGGTCGCGTCGCGGAGCGCCTTCGTCGTCCGCGCCAGCACATCACCGAGCGTCGCCGCTTCCATCTCCGCGAGATCGGTCACGTGCGGGATGTGTCGTTGCGGCATGAGGATCGAGAAACCCGGGATCGAGCCTTGGATCACGGTCCACAGACGCCAGAGCTCGTCCTCCCACACGTAGCGTCCGGCATCGGCTGGGAGTCCCGTGCCGGCGCAGAGACCGCACGAGGGCACGATCGCATCGTTCGACCTCACATCGGCCACTGCTTCGGCAGTGTCGCGCGGAAGGCCTTGTACTCGGGGTCGTCCTTCCAGCGCGCGTGGATGCGCCCGAGCTGCTTCCTCAGATCGGCCAGCTCCATGTCCAACGCGCTCGAGACCATGCCCATGGTCTCCTCGAAGCCTCGGCTTCAGTTACGGCGTCAGCCGTTCATCCGTTCGAGGACGTAGCGGTCATCGTTGTCCACTGAACCCGACCTCCTGCACGTCGATCCGTTCCGTCGTCGGATGCGGCACGCCGTCGCCACCGACGCGGACCCGCATCCGGGCCAGTATCCGCCACGTCTTGCCTCCGGACTCGGCGGTGACGATGAGGAACGTGTTCTCGATGTCCTGACCCGCGGGCTCTGCGCATGCGATCTCGAGCTGCGGATCGAACGACCCGCCCGGTGCCAGAGCGACGTCGATCGCGTGGTCTCTCGAGCGGAACGTGCTGTGCGGTGCGGCGATCTGCACCAGATGCAGCGTGTCGCCCTGGTTCGTGATGCGCCAGCGGACCTTCCATTTGCCGGGAGCCGCGCGTGTCACGGCGAGCGGCGCGACCGCGACGCGCGGCGCGGCCATCGCGAGCTAGATGCGCTCGAAGATCGCCGCGATCCCCTGACCGCCGCCGATGCAAAGGGACGCAAGACCGTAGCGGCCCCCGCGCTTCCGCAGCTCGGTGATGAGCGTGAGCGCGAGCCGCGCGCCCGATGCGCCGAGCGGATGGCCGAGGGCGATGGCCCCGCCGTTCACGTTCGTCTTCTCCCGATCGAGCCCGAGGTCCTTCTCGACCGCGAGATACTGGGTTGCGAACGCCTCATTGATCTCGACGAGATCCATGTCCTCGATCTTCAAGCCGGCGCGCTTCAGCGCCTGGCGGCTCGACGGCGCGGGGCCGATGCCCATGATGTCCGGGTCCACCCCGCAGACGCCGCCCGAGACGATGCGCGCGATCGGCGTGAGCCCGGCCTGCTCCGCGGCCTCCGCGGATGCGATGACGAGCGCGGCCGCACCGTCGTTGATGCCGCTCGCGTTCCCGGCAGTGACCGTACCGTCCTTCTCGAAGCGCGCGATGAGCTTGCCGAGCGCCTCGAGCGTCGTGTCGGGGCGGATGTGCTCGTCCTTGTCGATGACGGTCACGCCCTTCTTCGTCTTGACCTCGACCGGGACGATCTCCTCGCTGAACCGGCACGACTCGCGGGCCTTTGACGCGAGCATGTGGCTGCGGTACGCGAACTCGTCGGCGGCTGGCCTGCCGATACCGTACTTCCGGCCGAGATTCTCAGCGGTGTTCGCCATGCCGAGGCCGTTGTAGCTGTCGACCAGTGCGACCCAGAGGTAGTCCTCGAGCTTCTGCTCGCCGAGTGGGAGGCCCCAGCGCGCGCCGCGGATCATGTGCGGGGCCATCGACATGTTCTCGGCGCCGCCGGCGAGGACGAAGTCGGCCTGGCCGAGCTGGATCTCCTGCGCGGCGAGAAGGATCGCTTGGAGGCCCGAGCCGCAGAGTCGGTTGATCGTCAGCGCCGGTGCCTCGATCGGTGCGCCGGCCTTGAGGCCAATGTGCCGGGCGAAGTAGACGGCGTCGCCGCTCGTCTGCATGACGTTGCCGAAGATGATCTGATCGATCTTGTCGGGCGAGACCTTCGAGCGCTCGAGCGCGCCCTTCGCCGCGACGACCCCGAGGTCGGTGGCGGACGTGTCGCGCAGGGCGCCGCCGTAGGTGCCGAAGGCGGTGCGCGCGCCGCCCAGGACGACGATGTCTTTCATGCCTCCATTGTCCCACCGGCGGATCTCACGGCGCGCACGATGGCCCGCTCGACCGCTTCCGCGGCGGCGCGCTGCACGAAGAACGGGTCGACCTCGACCGGGCCGGCGGCCATGGCGAAGATCGTGTCGCCATCGCGGTCGGTATGCGCCGGACGGACCGCGCGGGCGAGCCCATCGTGCGCGGTCATCGCAACGCGTCGCGTCGCGTCGCGATCGAGCTTCGCGTCGGTGATGACCGCACCGATCGTCGTGTTGTCGGACCGGCGCGTGAGCTCCAGCGCCTCGGATCGGTAGACCCACTCGTTTCGTTCACCGTCCCAGATGTCACCGAGGGCGTTGACCACCATCACGGCGGTCACCGTGGCGGCGCCCGCATGAACGGTCACGACGCCCAGGCCGCCGGGCCTGTATCCACCGCTCAGCTTCGCCGCGGTCGCTCCTGTCCCCGCGCCCACGAGGCCCTCGGCCGGCGCAGCTGTTGCCATCCGGCAGGCCGCGTAGCCTGCGTTCGCGTCCGGTCGCACGTTGCCGTCGCCGATCATCAGGTCGAAGATGACGGCGCCGGCGACATGTGGGACCCGCCAGTTCCGCACCGCGATGCCCACACCCTTTTCTTCGAGGAACTTCATCACGCCGGCGTACGCGGCGAGGCCGAACGCGCTACCGCCGGTCAGCAGCACGCCGTGGAGGATGCCCGTCGCCGAAGCGGGACCGATGATGTCGGTCTGGATGGTGGCCGGCGCGCCGCCACCCATGTGGACGCCGGCGGTCGCACCGCCTTCACACAGGATGACCGTGCAGCCGGTCATCGCGACCGGGTCGGTCCAATGCCCCACCGTGAAGCCCGCGGGCAACGTCACGCTGGCGAGTCTGCCACCATCGTTCCGATGGCGACGCGAAGCGTCCCTGACATCCGGAAGAGCGAGGCGACCTCGAACGGCGGCATGGTCACCGCCGAGCATCCGCTCGCGGCCGAGGCTGGCGCGCGCATCCTCGAGGCAGGCGGGAACGCAGTCGACGCCGCGATCGCGGCGGCGTGCGCGATGGGGGTGGTCGAGCCGACCACGAGCGGTCTGGGAGGCGTCGCCTGGTGCGTCATCCGCCAGCCCGACGGCACCATCACGACCATCGACGGCGGCGGCGCGGCGCCGGTGCGCGCAACGCCGGACATGTACGAGCTCCAGTCGGCCGGCGCCGCGGGCATGTACGGCTGGCCGGCGACGAAAGGCGACGCGCAGAACGTCGGCTATCGCTCGGTCGGCCAGATGGGCGCCGTCGGTTGCCTCTGCCACGCGCTCGAGCGCTACGGAACGATGGACCGTCCGACCGTCATGCGCGAGGCGATCGCGCTTGCGGCCGACGGCTGGGACGTCGACTGGAACCTCTCACTCTCGCTCGCGCTCTACTACGACCGTCTCGCGCCGATCGAGGCGTCACGCGCGATCTTCTTCCGTCCCAGCGGTGCGCCGCTCCGCGCGGCGACGGGATTCGAGGCGGCCGATCGGCTCGTCCAGCGCGATCTTGCCGAAAGCCTGCGCGCGATCGCCGCCGACGGACCCGATGCCCTCTTTCGGGGTGAGCTCGGTCGCGCGATCGTGCGGGACGTCCGAGCCCACGGCGGGCTCCTGAGCCAGGACGACTTCGAGCGGTTCAGTGTGCACGAGAGCCCGTCCCTCGCGATCGACTACCGCGGGCTGCAGCTCCACACGCTGCCCGGTGCATCGGGCGCGATCACGGTCGTCGAGATGCTCCGGATCCTCGATGGGTTCGATCTCGGGAAGACCCACGCGCTGTCCGCGACCGCGCTGCACCTCATGGCGGAGGCGCAGCGGCGCGCGTTCGCTGATCGCTTCACGTATCTCGCCGATCCGGAGGTCGTCGGAGCGGCGATCTACGACCGTCTCGCTTCGGCCGAGCACGCCGCCGAGGCGCGCAAGACGATCGACCCGAAGCGCGCGACGCCGAACGACGCAGCGACCCCCATCCCGCCGTCGACCGACTGCACGACGCACGTGAACGTCGTCGACCGCGAGGGGCGGATGATCGCGCTCACGACGACCCTGGGTGGGGCGTTCGGCTCCGGCGTCGTTGCGGCGGGAACCGGGATCATGCTCGCGAACGTGATGACATGGTTCGATCCGCGACCGGGCATGCCCAACTCGATCGGCGGTGGTACGCGGATCCTCTCCGCGATCGCGCCGATGGTGTTGCTTCGCGGCGGCACACCGTTCCTCTGCACCGGCGCGCCGGGCGGGCGGCGGATCATGAGCGCGATGCTCCACGTCGTCACCAACATCGTCGATTGGGCGCAGACCCCCCAGGATGCGGTCAATTCGCCGCGGACCCACTGCGAGTCCGCCGACCTACTCGTCGACACGCGGATCCCGCAGGCCACGCGCGACGCCCTGACGGCGATGGGGCACACGGTGGTCCCGCGGCTGGAGACGTTCGCGTCGACGCACTTCGCGCGTCCGAGCGCGATCCTCATCCGCGGCGGCGAGCGCCGCGCGGGCGTGGGCGCGCTGAAGAACTCGACCGCGATCGGAGTCGACTGAGGGGTGGACGCCCGACTGCTCGCGTACCTCGCGGTCTCGACGCTGCTCATCGTCACGCCTGGACCGGACACGGCGCTCGTAGTGCGGAACGCCTTGCGCTCCGGCCCGCGCGCGGCGTCGCTCACCGCGCTCGGCGTCGCGGCGGGCAGCGCGGTCTGGGCGTTCGCGTCGATCCTCGGCCTCGCCGTCATCCTGGAGGCGTCGGTCGTCGTGTTCACGCTCTTGAAGCTCGCGGGCGCGTACCTCTGCTACCTGGGCCTGCGCAGCCTCCTTGGTCGGGGCGCCGCTCATGTGACGCCGGCAGGGACGTCGCACCGCGCGGCGTTCGCCCAGGGCGCGCTGAACAATCTGCTCAACCCGAAGGCGGCGGTCATCTTCGTCGCGGTGATGCCGCAATTCATCGAGTCCGGCGACCCACCGGCTCGCTTTGCCCTGATGCTCGCGGGCTACGAGGCGATCATGCTCGCCTGGCTGAACCTCTACGCGATCGTCGTCGGGAGGGTCGGCCGCACCGCGGCGGCGGCCCGAGTGCGTCGGGTATTCGACCGTGCCGTCGGCGTCGTGCTCATCGCGCTCGGCCTGCGCCTCGTGTTCGAGGAGCGATGATCCCGCTCTCCGAGATCAACGCGGCCCGGGAACGCATCGCCGGTGCAGCGATCCGCACGCCGCTGGTCCGGCTGAACGTCGACGGAACGCCAGCGGACATCTACCTGAAGCTCGAGTGCCTCCAACCCATCGGCTCGTTCAAGATTCGCGGCGCGAGCAACCGCATGGCCCTCGCGACGACCGAGGACCTCGCGCGCGGTGTGTGGACGGCCAGCGCCGGCAACATGGCACAGGGCGTCGCCTGGAATGCCCGGCGCCTCGGGGTCCCCTGCACGGTCGTCGTACCCGAGGGCGCACCGGCCACCAAGCTCGCGGCGATCGAACGGCTCGGTGCCCGCATCGTCGCGGTACCGCACGACGAGTGGTTCGACACGTTCCGTACGCGCCGTCGCGAGGGCGTCGACGGCCTCTTCGTGCACGCGTTCAGTGACGACGCGGTCATGGCCGGCAACGGCACCATCGGGCTCGAGATCCTCGAAGACCTCCCCGACGTCGACGCGGTCGTCGTCCCGTTCGGCGGCGGCGGGCTCGCGGGCGGGATCGCGTCGGCGTTCCGCGCGCTCCGCCCGGACGCGAAAGTGTTCGCGGCCGAGGTCGCCACCTCGGCCCCGCTTTCCGCGTCGCTCGCGAAAGGTGAGGCCACGAGCATCGAGCATGTCCGCAGCTTCGTCGACGGCATTGGCGGACCGCGCGTCTTCCCCGAGATGTACGCGCTCGCGCGTGAGCTCCTCGACGGCGCGCTCGTTTCGTCACTCGAGGAGGTCGCGGGCGCGGTGCGGACGCTCGTCGAGCGCAACCATGTCGTGGCCGAGGGGGCTGGCGCCGCCTCCGTCGCGGCGGCGGTCGCCGGTCGCGCGGGGAGCGGGAAGGTCGTGTGCGTCGTCTCGGGCGGGAACATCGACGCGGCCGCGCTGCGAACGATCCTCGACGGCCGCGTGCCCTAGTCGACCGGGGCTACGCCGCCCCGAGGAGCGCGAGCGTCGCGAGCGCCATCACCTTCGTCGCGTTCGCGAGATCCTCGAGGTCGACGTACTCGTCGGGCCGATGCGCGGTCTCAAGGCGGCCGGGCCCGTACGCGATGCAGTCGATCACCCCACCGCGGCGCACGACGTGCTTCTGGTCGTACGTGCCCGGGCTCGCGATGACTGTTGCCGGACGTCCAAGGACCTGCTGCACGGCGGCCCGCACCGCGCGGGCCACCGGCGCGTCCGCCGGCGTCGCGGTCGGCTCGACGAGCATGAGCTCGCGCACGGACCAGCGGAGGTCACTGTCGCTCGCTGCCTCGTCGGCGACGATCGCCTCGAACTCGCGTCGCACGTCCCCGCTCGATTCCTCGGCAATGAACCTACGGTCGAAGATCGCGACGGACACATCGGGGACCATAGGCGTCTGCTCAACGCCGATCGGCTGACCGGCGTGGAGGGCGTTCAGGCTGATGGACGCGTGCCGCGCGGCGGGTGGCTCGACCGGCATCGCGGTCACGCGGTCCGCGAGCCTCGGCTTGAGCTCGCGCTCGATCCGAGTGATGAGCCGGGCCATGGCTTCCGCGGCGTTGCGGCCGAGCTCCGGCATGCTGCCGTGCGCGGTCACGCCCCGCGCGGTGACCTCCGCCCAGTACGCGCCGCGGTGGCCAATGCACACGCGGTCGACATCGAGCGGCTCGGTGATGATCACGTGGTCGGTTCGACCTGCGCCGATGAGCCCCTGGTCGCACAGCTCCGCGACGCCCGCGAAGCCGCCGCTCTCCTCGTCGACCGTCGCGCTCTGCTCGACGCTGCCGCGGAGCACCAGCCCGGCGCGGCGAATGGCCTCGATCGCGTAGATCGAGGCCGCGATGCCGGCCTTCTGATCACCCGTGCCACGGCCCCAGAGCCGTCCGTCAGCGACGTCGCCGCCGAACGGCTGGTGCGTCCACGCCGTGGGATCCCCGGGCGGGACGACGTCGAAGTGCCCGTTGAAATGGAGCGTCGGACGCATCTGGCGGCCCTCCAGCCGGCCGAAGACGTTAACTCGAGGGGGGCCGTCGTACGCCGCCCGGGGGCGGACGTACTGGACCGCGTAGCCGAGCGCCGTCAGGCGCTCGCCGATGAGGCGGGCGCAGTCCTCGTAGCGCTCGCCCGGCGGGTTCACCGTGGGGATCCGCACCAGCTCGGCGAGGAATGCGATGCACTCGTCGCGCAGGGCGTCCACCGCCGCGCTGATCCGCTCGGCGTCGCTCATAGCGGGAACGGCGTGCGCGACAGGGCGATCGTGAAGGCGAGCGCGACGGCGAGGGAGATCCATTCGAGCCGCGTGAAGCGGTCATGCACAACGGCGCTCCGGCCGGCGCCGCCGACGTAGCAGCGCGACTCCATCGCGACGATGAGGTCCTCGGCCCGCCGGAACGCCGACACGAACAGCGGCACCGTCACCGGCACGAGCTGCCTGGTCCGCTGGATGAACTGAAGCCGGCCCGGCCGGCCGAAGTCCGCGCCCCGGGACGCCTGCGCCTTCATCAGGCGCTCGAGCTCCTCGGCGACCGTCGGCATGAACCGGTACGCGATGGCGATGATCATCGCGATCTCGTGCCCCGGGACCTTGATCCGCCGGAACGGCGCGAGCAGCCCTTCGATCGCCTTCGAGAGCGCGGTGATGGGTGTGGTTAGCGTCAGGAGACTCCCAAGGAGGATGAGATCGAAGATCCGGAAGACGCCCTGGATCGTCTGGCGCATCGAGTTGTCCGTCACCGTGAACGCGAACTGCCACGGACCGAGCGAGACCGGTGTGCGGAACAGCACGGCGGAGCCGGTCGGGTCGTAGTTCCCGAGGAACAGGAAGTTGAAGATCGTGTAGACGACGAGGATCGGCAGGATCGGCCGGATGCCGCTGATGAGGTAGCCGATCGGGAGGCCGCTCAGTCGCACGAGAACGAGGACCGCCGCGAACGCGATCGCGTTGCCGATGTACGACGGCGTGGTGATGACCGCGGCAATGATGATCATGAACGCGAGGATCTTGGCGCGCCCGTCCATGCGGTGGATGAACGAGGTCCCTGGGATGTACTGCCCGACGGTTACGCTGCGGGAGAACTCGAACTCGTCCACATCGCCTCCACGGCATCGTCAATGGTCAGCACGTCATCCTGCAGGACCACACCCCGTTCGCGCAGCGCGCCGGCCAGCTCGGCCGCGGCAGGGACGCCGAGCCCGAGCTCGCGCAGGCGGCGCTCCTGCCGGAACACCTCTCGAACCGGACCCGAGAGCACGGTCTTGCCGTCCCCGAGCACGTCGACCCGGGTCACGAGCTCAGCGACCTCGTCCATGTTGTGCGACACGAAGACCAGCGCGGTGCCGCGCTCGTCGTGCAGGCCGCGGAGGACGTTGAGGAGGTCGCGGCGCGCGCGCGGGTCGAGGCCGGCCGTCGGCTCATCGAGCACGAGCACCTCAGGTTCGAGCGCGAGCACACCCGCGAGCGCGACCTTTCGCATCTCTCCGCCGGAGAGACCGAACGTGTAGCGGTCCTTGAACGCCTCGAACGGCAGGCCGACGGCGCTCATGGCCGCAGTCACGCGCCGGCGCACCTCGGCGCGGTCGCAGCCGACCTTGCGCGGGCCGAACGCGATGTCGTCGGCGACGGTCGGATCGAACAGCTGCTGCTCGGGGAACTGGAACACGAGGCCGACCCGTCGCCGAAGGGGACGGGGATCGACGTGTGTGTCGCCGAGGTCGCTCCCGAAGACCCGGACGGATCCGCGGTGCGGACGGAGCAGGCCGTTGAAATGCTGTATGAGCGTGGATTTGCCGGATCCGGTGTGGCCCATGATCCCGACGACCTCCCCGGCGGCGAGGGTGAACGATGCCCCTTGCAGGGCGACGGACTCGAGCGGCGTCCCGCGGAGATACCAGTGCCACAGGTCGTGGACCTCGATGACGTTCTCGATCATCGCGGCATGCGCACGTAGGCGTCCGCGAGCTCAGTGACCGTGAGCGGCACCAGTCCGACGTCCATCCCGCGCGCGCGCAGACGAGCCGCGATCTCGGTGACCTGCGGCACGTCGAGCTCGAGCTCGCGGAGGCGGTCCGGTTGGGCGAAGAGGGCCCGCGGCTCCGCCTCGAGCGCCACGCGACCTTCGGCGAGCACGACGACGCGATCAGCCAGCACCACCTCGCTCATGAAGTGCGTGATCGCCACGATCGTGACGCCGTCGCGGTGCAGCCGTTGCGCCGCCTCGAGGACATCGGCTCGGCCCGAGGGGTCGAGCATCGCGGTCGACTCATCGAGCACGAGCACGGCGGGATGCATCGCCAGGACGCCGGCGATCGCCACGCGCTGCTTCTGGCCGCCGGACAGCTGATGCGGCGCGCGCTGCCGAAGGTCCTCGATCTCGAGGCGGCGCATCGCGTCGGCGACCCGCTCCCTGATCTCGGCCCGCGGTAGTCCGAGGTTCTCCGGGCCGAACGCCACGTCTTCCTCGACGATCGTCGCGACGATCTGGTTTTCGGGATCCTGAAAGACCATCCCGACGATCTGGCGGATCCGCTTCCGCTGTTCGTCGTCCCGGGTCGAGAGGCCGTCGACGGTGACCTCGCCGCGGCCTGGGATGACGAGCCCGTTGAACAGCTTCGCGAGCGTGCTCTTGCCTGAGCCGTTGTGGCCGATGATCGTGAGCCACTCACCGCGGTTGACGTCGAGCGATACGTCGGTGAGGGCCTGCACCCTGCCGCCGGGGACCGGGTACGCGACCGAGACCGCCTCGACGCGAATGAGCGGCTCGCCCGCCCCGGTCACAGCGGCGGCTGGAACCGCCCGTCCGCGGCGATCCACCCTCCGTCGACGAACATGCAGGCGCCGGTAACGTAGGAGCTCGCATCCGAGGCGAGGAAGACGACCATGCCGGCGAGCTCTTCGGGTTTGGCCCAGCGGCCGAGGATGCTCTTGCGGGCGTAGGCCTCGTACCACTCCGCGTTCTGTTTGATCGGCGCAGTGAGCGGCGTCTCGACGACGCCGGGCGCGATCGCGTTCGCGCGTACGCCACGAGGGCCGAGCTCCGCCGCGAGCGCGCGGAGCATCTGGACGATCCCGGCCTTCGTCGCCGCGTAGACGCCCTGACCGGGCTCGACGGTCATGGACCGGATGCTCGAGAACGCGATGATGCTGCCCTTACCGCGCTCGGCCATCGACTCCCCGGCGGCGCGGATGAGCCGGAAGGTGCCCTTGAGGTTCACGTCGATGACCCGATCGAACTCCTCGTCGGTGATCTTCAGGATCGGCTTTCGGACGTTGATGCCCGGCGTGCTCACGAGCACGTCGATCGCGCGATCGCGCGCGAAAGCCGCGGTCACGGTCTTCGTGTCGCGGACGTCGATGTGGATCGCGTCACCGTTCCCGCCCGCCCCACCGATCGCCGCCGCGGTCCGTTCCGCCGCGGCGAGGTCGAGGTCGGCGCAGGTGACGTGGGCGCCGAACGCCGCGAGGGCCTCCGCGCTCGTCTTTCCGATCCCGCTGCCCGCGCCGACGACCAGCGCGCGGCGTCCATCGAGACGGAACAGGGCGGGGTAGTCGAGCACTTAGGGAGTCCCCCGCACGATGGCCCGGCGGAGATCGACGTGATCTCCGCCGGGTCCGAGGTCAGTCGCGATCAGACGGTCGACTTGCGGGCACGGCCCGCGCCGCGGACCGCGAGGCCCACCGCGAGGGTGATGATGCCGCCCACGATCGCCTCGGGGATGCCGTTCGTGCCGGCGACCGTCCACGCCACGTCGGCGGGGAGGTACGACTGGCCGTTCGGACCCTTGAGGAGCACGGCGAGCGACAGGACGAGCGCCGTGTTCGTGAGCGTGCCGAGGACACCGGCCGCGACGAGTGCAAGGACCTCGTTCACCGGACGAAGCGCCTTGTACACGAGGAACGCGACGACACCGATGAGGATTCGCGGGCCGAACGCGATGATCGGGTTCTGGAAGAGCGGCGTGGTCGCGCGAAGGAAGCTGAACAGTCCGAAGATGAATCCGACCGCCGCGCCGGCGATCGGACCTTCCATGACCCCGGCGAGGATCGCGGGGATGTGCAGGATCGTCGCGTTGACGCCGGTCGGCAGCGGGATGAAGCCGATGCCGGTGAAGCCGAGCGCCAGCTGGATCGCCGCGAGAACGCCAGAGACGACGACCGTGCGCACGGTTCGGTTCTGGGGCATGAGCCCCATGTCGTCCGACATCGCGCCCGGTCGGGCCGTGGTCGCCATTTCCCCCTCCTTGGCTGTCGCTGGTGCGCGACGATACACCGGCACGGTGGGCGCTCGGTCGGTCGTGCGGTCGGCCGGACGGATCAGTGGGAGCGAACGTGCGGCCGGCCGCGAGCCCTATCGTCGTCACCGAATGCGGGTCGCCGTGTTGGGCCTCGGTGCGATCGGGACCCTTGTCGCCCGAACCCTCGACGGGCACGTTCCGGTCATGTGCATCGATCGGACGACGGCGCCGCTTGACGGCCCTAGCGACCCCATCGACATCGCGATCGTCGCGACGAAATCGCAGGGCACGGCCTGGGCGGCCGAGACCGCGCGCCGCGTCCTGGCGAAGAACGGCACGGTGCTCACCATCCAGAATGGCCTCGGGCACCGCGAGCGGCTCACCGCGACCCTCGGCGACGCGCGCGTCGCGGTGGGCGTCATCTACGTCGGCGCGGCGCTCGATGGAGAGCACCTGCGGACCACCGGTCCCGGCCGGGTCGAGCTCGAACGGGCGCCGCACGTGGAGGAGCTCGCGTCCGCTCTCGTGGCCGGCGGCATGGCCGCCGCGGTCATCGACGACCCATGGC
>JALYLX010000099.1 GCA_030773995.1 Chloroflexota bacterium | reverse complement strand
CGCCTGATGTGACCACGGCCATCGAGCCGTCGACGTGGACGTTGTGGGGCGTGAGGACGATCGCGACCTCGGCCTTGGCGCGCTCGAAACGTCTCCCGAGCTCCTCCATGCCGCGCCGGGTCACCGCCGCGATGTCGCGATCATCCGGGTCGCAGGCTTCGGCGATCGCGATGCCGCCATGGGGCGCGATGCAGCCGAACACCAAAGGCATGGCAGCGAGCCCTAGGAGGGCTTCCGCTGATCGTGCCCGAACCGTGGGTCTGGCGGCTCCATCGAGTCGAGGATGTCGCTGACGGTGAAATCGGCCGCCGCGACGGCGCTGTCGGCCGCGCCGTAGTACACGCGGATGCGTTCACCGCGATCGTCGAGCGGTACGTGGCCGCAGGTGAACACGACGTCCGGGAACAGGCCCTCGGTCTCGTAAGGCCGTTCCGGGCTGAGGATCGGCTCACTGCTCCGCGCGAGGACCGTGGTCGGATCGGCGCGATCCAACAGCACCGCGCCGAGCCGGTAGTTCAGGTTCGCGTCGACCCCGTGATAGATCTCGAGCCATCCGTCGCGGCAGAGGAACGGGACTGTCCCGGCGCCGGTGTGACGCTCATCCCATTTACCCTCCCGCGGCAGGACGAGCGGTTTGTGCGCGCCCCACGGCAACGACCCATCGGGCATGGCGATCCAGATCCCAAGGACGTGGCCGAAGGAGCTGGGCATTGGCCGCGTGAGGGCCATGAACCGCCCGTCCCTCATCTGGGGGAAGAGGGCGAGATCCTTCTGGTCCGGCGGGAGCATGGCTCCGTGCTTCTCGAAGGTCGCGAAGTCGTTCGTGGTGGCGAGGCTCGAGGTGATGCCGACCCGTGAGACGGACGTGTACGTCACGTACCAACGTCCATCGATCCTGGTCACGCGACCGTCCTCGCAGCCGAATTCCTCGAGATCGGTCGACGGCCGGATCGCGGGCTCGCTGTCGACCACAAAGCGCAGTCCGTCGCTGCTTCGCGCGCACCGAAGGTGCGAGATCTGGGTGAGGAATGTGGTTTTCCGTCCGGTCGTCGGATGCGTGAACGTGACGCCGCGGGGGTCCCGTGTATCGAGGCCCGGCAGGTCCTTGGGCAGATACGCGGCGACGTAGCGCGGCGCCTCCGAAGCCGGGTCGCGAAAGGCGATGGGAATGACCGCATCTTTCGTGAACCCAGGCGGCAGCGGTACGAGCTTTGGATGCAGTCCCGAAAGATCCAGCGTCCGCGCATCGGGCGGCGGATCCGTGTCGCGCCGCGGTCGCTCCGCGACTCGCAGCAGCAGCACCACATCCCCGTTGTCGAGCCGCGCCGCGGCGGGGTTGAGCACCGACTGCACCTCGAAACCCGGTTGGGCGGGCGCGACGTCGTCTCGGGTCAGGATCGGGCCGTCGCCCACGCGCTCGCCTATTCCCACGACGGCCCGCCGAGCAGGAATCGTGCACGGGGATACTGGATGGGTTGGGACGTCTGCTGGTCGCCGTGCTGTTGCTCGCGGCATGCTCGTCGCCGGCCCCGACCAGCCTGGCCACCCCGATCCCGGCCAGCGGGTCGCTCCGGGCGACCGCGACGATCGCCCCAAGCACATCGGGTCCACCGCCGGCGGCCCCGACGTTCATCCCGCGGCTCGCCGACGAGGTCGTGCAGGCGAACCTCGTCACGCCCTGGGACATCGCCTTCGCGCCAGACGGCCGGATGCTCGTGACCGAGCGCGCCGGCACTGTCCAGGTCTTCGAGAGCGGCGCCGCCGGCGCGCGCAAGCTCGCCACCCTCGCGGTCGCGAACGTCGTGCAGAACGGCGAAAGCGGCCTCATGGGCATTGCGGTCGATCCGTCGTTCGCTACGAACTCGTTCGTCTACGTGTGCGCGACGCGCAACGATCCGCAGGCCGGCGGGACCGTGAACCAGGTCCTCCGTTACGCGCTCACCGGGACGTCCTGGACCCTCGACGGCTTCGTCATCCAGACCGGGATCCGTTCGGGCGGCAACCATGACGGCTGCCGGATCCGGTTCGACGGGACGGATCACCTCTGGGTGACGATGGGTGAGACCGGCACCTCGTCGCTCGCGCAGGATCCCAACTCCCTGAACGGCAAGGTCCTGCGTGTCGATCCGGACGGCGCGATCCCGGCGGACAACCCGATCATCCAGGGCGCGGCCGGCCGCACGGCGGTGTATACGTGGGGCAATCGCAATCCACAGGGCATCGCATTCATCGGCAGCGACGTCTACGAGGTCGAGCACGGCGAGAACGATGATGATGAGATCAACTTCATCGAGGCGGGTGTCAACTATGGCTGGCCGGTCGTGCACGAGACCGGCGGAGCCGCGCGCGGCATGCGGGATCCGATCTGGTCGTCCGGGAACGTCACGTTCGCGACCTCCGGCGCGGCGTTCGTCACCGGCGCGACGTGGGGCAGCTGGAGCGGCTCCCTGTTCGTCGCGGCGCTGAAGGACACCTCGTTGCGGCGCTTCACCGTCACGCCGACGCTTGCGACGCAGCGGGATCTGCTCTTCAAGGGGAAGTACGGCCGCCTGCGGGCGGCGGTGCAGGGACCCGACGGCGCGCTGTACCTCACCACGAGCAATCGCGACGGCCGCGGCTCACCTGTCGCGGGCGACGACCGCATCGTACGGATCGTTCCCTCACAGCCCTAGCGGACCCGGCGCGCCTCGAGCTTCCCATCCGCTCGGCGCACCTCGAACGACGGCTGGTCATACGTCGCCGGGCCGACGACGACACTCCCGTCGGCAAGCTTGAACCGCGAGCCGTGGCAGCCGCACTGGATGGTGTCGCCGACGACGGTGCCCTCGGAGAGCGAACAGCCCGCGTGGGCGCAGGTGTCGTGAAGGGCCGCGATCGTTTCGCCGGTCCGCACGAGGACGAGCGTTTGCGCGCCGGCCCTCGCCTTCGTCGGCTGGCGCTCGGGGACCTCGCTCACGTCGAGGGCCGCCCACTTCGTCCCACCTGATCGCCAGGCGTGCCGATCGACCATGTTGCCGAAGGTGAACACCAGATCCCCGCCGATGTATCCGCCCAGCACGATGAACAGGTAGCCGAGCGCTGCCGTGAGCGTCGAGTGATACGGCGTGCCCGGCATGACGCCGAAGCGCACCAGCAGCGAGAACAGGTAGAACGCCGCCGCGACGAGCATCAGCGACGCGTGAATCCCACCGTACTGCCGCGTCTTGCCGTCGGTCTCGTCCAGATCGACGAATCCGGCGAGTGCGGCGAGGAGCAACCCGCCGAACCCGAGCAGGGTCGCCCAATTCGCGCCATCGTAGATGCCCAGGAGGTCGAGGACGAGCGCGACCGTCAGGCCGCCGATCGGCACGTCCGTCAGGAGCGGATGGAGGGGGTGCCCGAGCCAGGTGCCGTGGAGGAAGCTCCGCAGCCACGTGGGCCGAAGGACGAACCGGCTGATCGATGAATAGAAGTCCGCGATCCCGACGCCCCAGTCCCACTTGTCCAGCAAGGTCCGGTTGACGAAGCGCCTGATCATCTCGAGCCTCCCGTGCGTCGCGCAGCGGCATGATGCGTCATCCTGCATACGTGCAGGTGGCCGGCCGGGACGTGACCGTCACGAACCGGGACAAGGTGTTCTTCCCCAAGGGTGGTCTCACGAAGGGCGACCTCGTCGACTACTACGTGGCCGTCGCGCCGGCCGTCCTGCCCCACGTACGCCAGCGGGTCATGCAGATGCTCCGCTACCCGAACGGCGTCGACGGCCACTTCTTCTATCAGAAGCGCGTGCCGGTGCCGCATCCGGACTGGCTCGAGACGTACACGATCCAGTTCCCGAGCGGCCGGACCGCCGACTTTCCGGTCGTCAACGACGCTGCAGCGCTCGCGTGGATCGCCAATCTCGGCTGCATCGATCTGCACACGTGGTCCTCCCGGATCGGGGACGTCGAGCGTCCCGACTACCTCCTCATCGACCTCGATCCCCGCGGCGGCGATCCGTGGGCGCACGTGCGGACCATCGCGCTCGCCGTGAAGGACGTCATGGACGAGCTCGGGCTCGCGAGCTGGCCGAAGACCTCGGGCTCGACCGGGATCCACATCCTGGCGCCGATCCTCCCGGAGCTGCCGTTCCCCGAGGTGCGCCGGTTCGCGAAGGCGTTCGCCCAGGAGGTCGAGCGCCGGGTGCCGGACATCGCCACGACCACCTGGAAGGTCGCCGACCGCACCGGCGTGTTCGTCGACTTCGGCCAGAACGCCCGCGATCGCACGATCGCGTGCGCTTATTCGATCCGCCCCACGCCGGACGCGCGGGCGTCGGCACCGCTGCGGTGGGATGAGGTCGCCGATGTCGAAGCCGCGGACTTCACGATGGAGACGATGGCCGCGCGCATCGCGAAGGTGGGCGATCTCACGGCCGAGATGTGGAGCGCTCCGAAGAGCCTCGTTCCGCTATTCGAGCGACTGAAGCTGAAGCCGGCGAAGGCCTAGCACACGCCTTCGATCGTGCTGATCACGCTGTCGATGTCGAATGGCTTCGCGATCACCGCCGCAGCATCCAGGGCCACCTGATGCGTGGCGAGCTCTCCCGCGGCGGAGAGCAGGACCACCGGAACGGTGCTTCCGGAACGCTTCTGCTCCGCGCGGAAGGCCCAGCCATCCATGACCGGCATCATCAGATCGAGCAGGATGACACAGGGCTGCCAGCGCTCGAGGATGTCGAGTGCCTCCTGACCGTTCGCGGCGGTCTCCACGGTGAAGCCTTCGTCATCGAGTGCCGTCTGCAATGTGTCGCGGATCACTTGCTGGTCATCGACGACAAGGACATTGTGTTTGCGTCCACTCACCGAAGCGAAGGGTACGCCGACCTACGCACGTTCCCCAACCGGACGAGAGAGTGAGCGCTGAGCCGCGAGGAGACCGGAGATCGTCGGATCGCCGCTCTTGCGGGCCGGCCGGACCTGCTCCCACGTGCACTGCCGTGGCTCCTTGTCGGGACGGAAGCGCAAGAACCGCGTCCCGTGACGGAACCGGTCGGACTCCATCTTGTCGTAGCGGACCTCGCAGACGATCTCCGGCCGCACCTCGACCCACTCGAGGTCCTTGCCCTGCGACCAGCGGCTCTCGCCGCCCGGCATGCGACCCTCACCGAGGTGGCCGGTCTCGACCAGCGGCGGCAAGCGCTTCTGCAGATCCTTCTGGAGGGCCCCGGAGATCCCCGACGTGTGGCCGACGAAATCGAGCGTCCCGTCATCGCCGTACAGGCCGAGCAGAAGGCTCGCGACGCGGTTCCCATTCTTCCGATAGCCGACGATGACGCAGTCGCACGTCTTGTGGTGCTTCACCTTCACGACGGCTTCGCGCGATCCGGGCTTGTACGCGAGATCCGCTCGCTTACATACGACGCCGTCGAGGCCGATCATTTCCAGCCGATCGAGCCAGCGCTCGGCCTGGGCGCGGTCCGTCGTCTGGGGCGAGAGGGTGAACGCGCTCGCGCGCCGTTCGAGCTCGACGCGTCGCTCCGCGAGCGGCCGGACGTGGATCGCCTCGCCATCCCAGAGGAGGATGTCGAACGCGATGAAGGTGGCGGGAGTTTCGACCGATAGCTTCCGGATGCGGGATTCCGCCGGATGGAGGCGCATCTGCATCGCATCGAAATCCAGCGCGCCGTCGCGTTCGATGACGATCTCGCCATCGAGGGCCGAGTGCTGCGGCAGGAGCTGGCCGACCGCGCGCAGCTCCGGGAAGTAGCGCAACAGCGGCCGGCCGTTTCGGCTCCAGAGCGCGAGCTCCCCGCCATCGTTCTCGAACACACCGCGGAACCCGTCCCACTTCGGCTCGTACCGCCATCGATCACCGGACGGCAGCCCGTCGACGAGCTCGGCCTCCATCGGGGGGAACGGCACGTTCGGGCCGGGTGCATCCACCCGGCGAGTCTAGGAAGGTCTAGCGGCCCTTCGTCTTCCGGTTGTCCATCATGCTGAGATCCTCGGGGTGCGGGACGTTCGGCTCGGGCCGGTCGCTGTCCTTGAGCTGGCCCTTCTTCGCGACGATCCCCTGCCGCTGCTCGACGACGCGTTCGGCTTCGAGGTCGGGTTTCCCGAAATCTTCGGTCTTTGGCTTGTCGTTCATACCGGGGTGAGGCGCACGGTGCGTGCCACGCCCACCCGGCAGGCCCATTTGCCTCGGCGTTCGGGCGTGGATCAGCGCTCGCGCTCGTCCCAGCGGCACTCCCGAGGCGACTTGTCGCGCCGCAGGCCGAGGAATACCGGCTGGCGGAGCTTGCCGTCGGCGGTCCATTCGGCGAACGCGATCTGGGCGACGAGCTTCAGCTTGACCCACGTCGCGCCCTTCATCTTGCGCAGCTCAGGCGCGTCGGCGAACGGCAGCTTCTCCGTGCGCAGAGGCGCAAGGAGCGTGGCGAGCTCCGCGAGCGACTCGCGCGTGTATCCACTCCCGACCTTGCCGGCGTAGCGCAGCGCCAGACCGTCGTAGAGCCCGACGAGCAGCGCGCCGAGGTGCGTGCGCGACCCGGTGGGCGCGGTGAAGCCGCCGATGACGAACTCCGATTGCTTCCGGACCTTCACCTTGAGCCACGAGCGCGAGCGCAGACCGGGCTGGTAGGTCGACGTCTCGTCCTTGGCGATGATCCCCTCCCATTCTCTTGTTTCTGCCTTGCTATAGGCCGCCTTCCCGTTCTTCCCCAACCGCCGCGCGAGGCGCAACACGCGACCGGTGCCAACCACCCCTTCAAGGTGCACTCGCCGTTGTTTCAACGGGCGTTTCATCAACGGCGTGCCATCGCGTTCGAGGAGATCGAAGACCGCGTACTCCATGCGCCCCCCGGCGCCTCGTCGCTGCAGGAGCTGGAACCGCGAGACGCCCTTCGTGTCGAACACAACGAGCTCGCCGTCGAGGACGAGGTCGCGGCCCGGCAGCGCCCTGATCGCGGCTGCGACGTCGGGGAATCCGGCGGTCAGATCGAGGAGGTTCCGCGACCAGAGGCGCACCTTGCCCTTCCGGCGATAGGCGAGCGCGCGGATGCCGTCGTACTTCTCCTCATACGTCCACTGCGCTCCGCTGGGCACCTCCGACGTGAGGGTCGCGAGCATCGGCCGGATCAGCTTCACGGATCGCCGGTCGCGGCCTTCGCGACATCGCCGCCGTCGTCACGGGCGATGCTGGCGAGCAGCCGTCGCGATTTCACGGAGCGCGGCTTCTCGACCGTGATCTCGACGGTCTTCGACGCGAAAGGATCCTTCCGCTTGATCAGGAGCCACCTGCGGCCGTCCGTGTGGACCAGCACCCAGCCACCGTGCAGCTTCTTGCCATGCAACGTGAAGCGCAGCTCGCCGGCGCGCAGCGCCTTGCCCACATCGTCCGTGTCCGGCTCGTACGTCCCGGTGTCCCACAGCATTACCGTGCCGCCGCCGTACTCGCCCTCAGGGATCACCCCCTCGAAGCCGCCGTATTCGACGGGATGGTCCTCGACCGCCATCGCCAGCCGCTTGTCGGCCGGGTTCAACGATGGCCCCTTCGGGACGGCCCACGACTTCAGCACGCCGTCGGCCTCGAGCCGGAAGTCGTAATGCAGCGCGGAGGCGCGGTGCTTCTGGATCACGAATCGCCGCTGCGAGCGGGAGGCGACCGTTCCCCGTGGCTCGGGCGTCTTGTCGAAGCTGCGCTTCTTGGCATAGTCCTTCAGCCGGCTCACGCCCACCATCCTGCAACGCGCCTGCCGCGGCGCTAGATGGCGAGGGTCAGCTGTGCCGGCGCGCTGAGCCGCTGGGGCGCGTCGGCGAATCGCAGGCCGGCCGACGCTCGCTCGATCCGCGCTTCGAGCGAGCGGAGGTACGCGGCATCGAGCTTCAGCGGCCGCGAGCCGAACGCGACCGCGC
>JALYLX010000098.1 GCA_030773995.1 Chloroflexota bacterium | reverse complement strand
TCACGATCCGCGACTACGCGCTCGAGCGACTCGTGGCGCAGGGCGAGGAGCGCGAGCTGCGGGCGCGACATCTGGCCGCGTACGTCGGGCTTGCGGAGCTGGCCCAGCCCGAGCTCCAGGGGAAGGATCAAAAACGCTGGCTGGATCGGGTCGAGCTCGAGCACGACAATTTCCGCGCGGCGCTCGAGTTCTCGATCGTCGGTGGCCGCGGGGACGATGCCGCGCGCCTCGTCTACTCGCTCTGGCGGTTCTGGCAGGTCCGCGGGTACCTCCAAGAAGGGCGCACCTGGGCGGAGCGGACACTCGCCGTACCCGGCGCGACACCGGCCCTTCGCCTGCGAGCGCTCGAGGCGACCGGCGGGCTCGTGTACTGGATGGGTGATGCCGTCGCGATGCTCGCGCAGTATGGCGCGGCGCTCGACCTCGCGCGGGAGCTTGGCGATCCGAAAGAGGTGGCGCTCGCGGCGTACAACCTCTCGTTCGGGTACACGATCCCGAACACGGACGTCGCCGTCGGGCGGGTGCTCCTGGAGGAGGCACTCGCGATCTTCCGCGATCTTGGCGACGCCGCCGGCGTCGGCCGCGCCTCGTTCGCGTTAGCGAACGTACTGTCGGGCGGGTCAGGCCACTCGCGCGAGGACCTGGTGCTCGCGCGGAAGACGATCGGCGAGGCGCTCCAGGTACACCGCACGCTCTCGAACCAGTTCGACCTCGCGTGGGACCTTCATATGGTCGGCCTCGTCGCGCTGAAGCTCGACGATCGGAACGCGGCGCGCCAGGCCTGGACCGACTCGACCGGGCTCCTGGCGGCCGCGGGGGACATGAGCGGGCTCGTTCTCATGCTCAGCAACTTCGCCGAGCTCGCGAAAGCGAGCGGAGACCTCGACCGCCACGACGTGCTCGTGGGGGCCTGGGCCGCGCTCGCGAAGAAGACCGGCGTCGGCCTCACCGCGCTCTTTGGCCTATCGGAGGCGCGCGCCCAGCCCGAGACGATCCCTGGCGAGCGGCAGGCCGCGGTGCAGCGAGGGTTCGCGATGACGCTCGACGATGCGCTCGCGTACGCCCTCGCGACGGAGCCCGCGAAGACCGCCTAGCTCAGCAGCTTCTCGTACGACGTGATGTCGTAGTGGAAGTCGTCCGTGTCGGTCTCGAGCGCCTTCACGAGGATCCGCATCGTCTTCGTCACCGCCTCCATGCGCCCGGTGATCTTGGGGTCCTTCTGGAGGGTCGTGTTCACGTCGTACGCCTTCGCCGATCTGTGAAGCATCCGGAACATCTCCAGCTCTTCCTCGAGTGTCACCGGCTTGTCCGTCGCTTTCAGGTACTCGTCCCACATCGTGTCGACACCTTTGGCCTCGATCGTGTCGATCCACGCGCGCTCGCTCTTGTCGTCGACCGCGCGGTACGAGTTGTAGACGATCTCCTTCGTTCCGGTAGGAGTGCGGCCGACGAGCAGCCGGGCCATGAACTTCGCGAGCGAAAGTCGTTCGATGACGAGGTCCTCGTCGAAGTTCCGCTTCAACAGCATGACCGCGCTGATGCGCGCGGGCTCCATCGGGTTGGTGAAGACGCGCTCCCTCGGGAACACGGTCGTGATGTCGAGCATCGCCCGCGTGTTCTCGAACGCGAAGAACCGGCCGATCGTCGTCCTGAGCTCGTCGTCAGACATCTTGTCGAATGGCGGCGTGCCCTTCAGCTTTCCGAACACCGCGTCGATGGACGCCTTGTTCTGCGTCATGAACTCCGGCGTCACGTCGGGCGCGTTCTCGAGGCGCGACCGGATCATGTCGTGGGCCGCTTGCGGGAAGTTCTCGACGAGATTCGACCGCAGGTAGAAGACCTTCTCCGAGGTGTACGCGTAGGCCTCGGGGTGGTCGATGTCCAGCTCGTTCGCCGTCGTCGTGACCTCGCTGTCGTCGAGCGCCCGACCGATGACCGTCGCGCTCGAGCGGGGGTGCTCCTCGAGCCAGCGGTATGTCTGCCAGCCGCGCGCCACGTCCGTGCCGTCGACGACCACGCGTGCCGGCGAGACCTTCCGCCCGTCCGTCGATAGCGGGTACGCGTAGCGGACGTAGACCCAGTCGTCGGAGTGGAACCGCGTGTTCGGGAACTCCATGACGCCGTAGGTGGACGTCGACTTCCCGGTCCCGGTGGGCGCGATGTACAGGAGGCCCTTCCCATCCTTCGTCACCACAGCGCCGTGGATGGAATGGATGCCGTACTCGACCGCGAGCTTGCGCCCGACCGCGCCGAGGACCCAGCTCTTCAGCTGGCCGTAGTACGACGTGTTGAAGAAGACGACGGTGTCGTTCTGCCGCGAGTAGTACGCGGCCTCCTGCTCCGTGGGGATCCGACCGAGCGCGATGACGAGCACGTCGGGCGTGTCCGCCGGCGTCTTGCCGGTGAGGCGGGTCCACTCGTCGGGCGAGTACCAGTTGTCACGCCAGTACCCGATGAGGTGCTCGCTGTTCGTGATCGCACGGACCCGAAGTCCGTGGATGAGGACGTCGTGCGAATACACCGGCTCCTTCGAGGTCGCGATGTGCTGGAAGGAGTTGGCCAGGAGACGGCGGAACAGCCCGGGCGTCGCGTCGACGATCTTGTTCGCCACGGGTGTGCGGCCCTTCTGCCTGGTGATCGTGTTCTTCGCGCCGATCGGCGTGCCCGGCCACTCCGGCGCCATCGCGTCGTCGCTCGTCGGGAACGTGTACAGCACGGGCTTCGCGACCGCCATCGTTCTCTCCCCCTAGGTCGTGCCGCGGGATTCTATGGGCGCAGCGGCTCGCGCGTCCGTCCGCGCGATGCGCGCGACGACGAGCGCGACGATCGCGGCGACGGGAAGCGCGAGCGCGACGGTCACCAACATCGGGAGGTGCGGGTCCGCGTCGTAGAGGGCGCCCGCGGCGATGCCGCCCGCGCCGAAGCCGGCCGCATACACGAGCTGGAACGTCGCGTAGCCGAGCGCCGCGCGCGCGGGTGGCACGATGCGCTCGAGCAGCGCCGCGAGCACCGGGTTCGACGCGACGTTCGCGCCAACAAGGACGAGGCCGATCGCGACGAACATCCCGTTGGAGGCAAGGAGCGCCGCCATCGCGCACCCGAGCGTCAGCACGAGCGCGTTCGCGATCACCGCGGGCGCGGGGCCGAACCGATCCGCCAGTCGGCCCGCGACCACGGAGAACACGGCCGATCCGAGGCCAAGGCACGCGACGTAGAGACCGACGAGCTCGAGCGGAGAATCCGCGACCTCGCGCACGTACACCGGCAGGAGCGGTGTCGGAAGCACCGCGACGAAGGATCCGATCGGCACGAGGGCGAGGAGTGCCCAGAACGCCGGCGGGAACTTCGCCCTACCGAGCAGGTGCGCGCCTCGGCCGGCACCGAGCCCGATGGTCGTCACGGTCGACAGGCCGAAGAAGGCCGCGCCGACGAGGATCGCCGTGCGCATCCCGAGTCGCGCCGCCAGCGTACCCGCGAGCGGCGACGCGACGATGAAGCCGATGAAGAAAGCGCCGTACACCGCTCCCATCGCCCGGCCGAGCATCGCGCGGGGCGCGCTGGCCGCGATGTGCGCGCTGAAGACCGGGAGCCCAACGGTGCCGGCCCAGTACAGGATCGAGCTCGCGATGGCCCACTCCCAGTGATCGAGGAGCACGAGCGAGAGCGTCCCGACTGTCCCGCACACGCCGCCGCCGACGATGATGAGCCGGCGGCCGTAGCGGTCCGCGATCATGCCGGCCGGAAGGATGAGCAGCCCGCCTGCGAGGTTCCCGATCCCGAACACGAGGCCGATCTGTCCTGGATCCGCGCCGAGCGTTTGCAGGTAGAGCGGCTGGAGTGGACCGACGAGCCCGAAGCCGAGGCCCCAGAGGACCTGGACGACGATGAGGAGACGGACGTCGCGTGGGAAGCTCAGCTCGTTCTCACTCAGGATCCAGCCTATCCATCGGCGCGTAGTGTGACCGCGTGGTCTCGCCGCCGGGACGCCGGATCCTCTTCTACACCGGCAAAGGTGGCGTCGGGAAGACGAGCGTGGCCGCGGCCACCGCGTTGCGCTGCGCCAAGCGCGGAGTCCGGACGATGGTGATCTCCACCGACCTCGCGCACTCCCTCGGCGATGCGTTCGACCGGGAGCTCGGCGCCGAGCCGACCCAGGTCGCACCGAATCTGTGGGCCCACGAGTCCGATGTGATGCACGAGGTCGCGAAGTCGTGGGGCGCCATCCAGGACTACATCAAGACGATCTTCCAATGGCGCGGCATCGACGATGTGCTCGCCGAGGAGATGAGCGTCCTGCCCGGCATGGACGAGCTGGCCGCCCTGCTGCGGATCGCCGAGCATCACGACAGCGGGAAGTACGACCTGATCGTCGTCGATGCGGCGCCGACCGGCGAGACGCTGCGGCTCCTGTCGCTGCCGGAGGCCTCGAAGTGGTGGCTCGAGCGCATCGTTCCGCTCCAGCAGAAGCTGACCAAGGTCGCCGGCCCGATCGTGCGACGGATGATCGGGATGCCGATGCCGAGCGACGCGGTCTTCGCCGCCGGCGATCGGCTCTTCCGGCAGCTCGAGCATCTGCACGAGCTGCTCATCGACCCCGACCGCACGTCGGTGCGCATCGTCCTCAATCTCGAGAAGATGGTCATCAAGGAAGCGCAGCGCTCGTTCACCTACTTCCACCTGTACGGCTACGCGACCGACCTCGCCGTGGTCAACCGGCTGCTGCCCATTGATCCCGGCGCGTATTTCGCCGCGTGGCAGGAGGCCCAGCAGCGCTACCTGCCGATGGTCGAGGAGTCGTTCGCACCGGTGCCGGTGCGTACGGTCCCCTTCTTCGACCGCGAGGTCGTCGGGCTCGAGATGCTCGATCGGCTCGCCTCTGCCCTGTTCGCCGATGCAGATCCGGCAGGTACCTTCTACCGGGGGCGACCGTACCGGATCGAACGGACCCAGAGCGGCTTCACCCTTGCGATCGAGCTGCCCTTCGCCGCGAAGAGCGACGTATCGCTGACCCGCAACGCGGACGAGCTGACCGTGCATGTGGGAACATTTCGGCGCAATCTGATCCTCCCGCGGCTGTTGTTCAGCGCGCCGACCCAGGGAGCCAAATTCGAGGACCGGACGCTGAAGATCCAGTTCGGGATGCCGCCGCGAGCGGGCGTTGGAGGTGCGACGTGACCGACCAGACCGGGCTGGAAGAGCGGATCAAAGAGCTCGAGGCGCGACTCGCACGGTTGGAGCGACCTGTCGAGCGCGTCAGCGACCAGCTCGACCGCATCATGCGGACGGTCGTTCCGGATGAGACGCGGACCCACATGCGTGCCGCCTGGCGAGAGCAGCTCCTGGCCCTGCGCTCGTTCCTGGACCGCTGGATCGAAGAGGACCACCACGACGGCGCGGCGGCGCGGGAGCGGATCGACGTCCAGTGATCGACGCCGGTCCCGACGCGCCCTGGAGAACGGCCCTCAGGCCTTCCCCTTGACCACGCCCTGCGTGCGCCGTTCCTCGAAATCGGCGCGGGCGCGCTCCAGCAGCGCCGCGTCGGTCAATGCATCGATCGCGACGAGGGCCAGGGCCTTCGCCGCGAACAGCGCGCCCTCGTGGGCCTCGGGCAGTGCGGCCGCGTCGCGGAACGCGGTCGAGTGGCCCGGCGTGCCTTCGGGCGCGATCCCGATGTACGGGTGGATCGACGGGAGGATCTGACTGACGTTCCCCATGTCGGTCGACCCCATGCGTTCGTCATCGAGCGTCGCCTGGACCGGCTGACCCATCGCGCGCATGTGCGCGGCCCACCGCTCGGCGAGCGGCTGCGACGGGACCATGTTCTCGTAGCCCGAGTTCTCGTGGACCGTGACCTTGAGCTTCGTGCCGGTCGCGGCAGCGGCGCCCTCGGCGCAGGCGATGAATCGCTTGAGGACTTCCTGCTGATAGCGGCGGTCGAGCGCACGAACGCTGAACTTCGCCATCGCGTAGTCCGGGATGATGTTCGCCGCGCTCCCGCCGCTGGTGATGATCCCGTGGACGCGCGCTTCCGGCCGCAGCTGCTGTCGCATCGCGTTCACGTTGTTGAACGTCTGGATCACCCCGTCGAGCGCGTTGACGCCCCGATCCGGCTGTGCCGCCGCGTGCGCCGCCTTCCCGTAGAACTCGACGTCCACCCGGTTCGACGCGAGCGACGTGCGGCCGGAGAGCGTGCGCGATGACGGGTGGCACATCATCGCGACGTCCACGTCGCTGAATCCGCCCGCGCGCACGAGCGCGACCTTCCCGCCGCCGCCCTCCTCAGCGGGTGTGCCGATGGCCGCGAGCCGGCCGGGCAGCTCGCCGAGAACGGCGCGGACACCGATGGCGGCACCGGTCCCCATCATCGCAATGAGGTTGTGGCCGCACGCGTGTCCGATGTCAGGCAGCGCGTCGTACTCGGTGAGGATCGCGACCGTCGGTCCCTTCCCCTTGCCGGACGCGTCGCCGCGGTACGCCGTCTCGACGCCCTTGTACCCACGCTGGATCGTGAAGCCGTTGGCCGCGAGGAAGTCGGTGAGCTTTGCCGCCGAGCGGTGCTCCTTGTAGCCGATCTCGGGGTCGCCGTGGATCGAGAGCGAGAGCGCGATGAGCTCCGTCCGCATCGCGTCGATCGCGCGGACCGCACGGTCGCCGAGCGTCTTGGCGTCGCTCACGTCGCGCGGTGGCCGTCGATGAGCGCGAGGATGACCGTGTCGAGCGCGCGATCGGCCGCCTCGAAGAGCGCCGACGTCTGCCGACCTTCGAGAGACCGCCGCCGCGCGACGTTGGCGATCTCAGCGAGGAAGCGGGCCCGGAAGAACAGGAACGCCTGGGTGGCCTCACCGAGGGAAAGCGCGCGGCGCTTCGCCTCGACGCCGTACTCGTGTCCCAGCGCCGCGGCCTGCTTCAGGTACTCGTCGCGGCCAGGCCGGCGAACGGCGTCGAGATAGCCGATGAGCAGGTCGCTCATCCGCATCCCGCGCTCGCGGAACCAGCGGAGCGACGTCTCGTCGAATCGGGAGTGCCAATCCTGCTCGGCCATGTCCGATCGCACGCGCTTCAAGAACTCCGCGGCGATGCGGTCGGGTGGCTCGCCCATCGCGGTGAGCGATCGGCGCGCGGGCTGCCGCGGGCGGGGAAGCATCCCTTCGATCGACGAGCGGAGGAAGCGGCGATGTCCGCCCGGCGTCTTGAGGACATCGACCTTGCCGTGATCGGCCCAGCGCCGCAGGGTGTCGGGGTCGACGCCGAGGATGCGGCTCGCTTCGCCGAGGGTCAGCCAGAGCGTGCCGGTCACGAGACCTCCGCCACGAAAGTTGGGTGAACGTGGGTAAGCCTAGCCGCTCAGTCCGCAGGTGTCGGCTCCGACTCGGCGGCGGATTCGACCGCCGCCGCTTCTTCGGGCGCGTCGCGGATGTCGTACTTCCGGAGCGGCCCGAGCGCGCTCACCGCGACCGACGCCAGCCCGAGGACACCAGCCGCGGCGAACGCGACCGAGGTGCTGTACGCCGCCGCGATCGTCGAGAGCAGCGCCGGCGAGGCGGTGTTGCTGATCAGGATGAGCGTGCGGAATGCCCCGTTCACCCGCCCCCGCAACCCGGCCGGCACTTCGCGCTGGCGCGGGATGAACGCGTAGACGATGTGCGCGCTCCACGCGAGCTGGCGGCCGGTCACCGCCAGCACGATCGTCGGCCACGTGCGGGCGAAGGCGGCGGCCCCGCTCGAGAATGCGGCGAGCGTGACGACGATCAGCATCGTGAGGCCGAGCGGCCGGCCGCGGGCCAGCCGCGGGGCGAACGCCGATCCGAAGATCTGGATCACGCCGGTGAACGACAGGGCGAGCCCGATGGTGAGGGCATCGAGCTTGTACTCCTCGCGAAGCACGAACAGGAGCAGCGTGTTCATGCCCTGGCTGCCGAGGTTGCTGATGAACATGAGGACGAACAGCGCCCGCAGGACGCTGCTTCGCCAGATGAAGGTGAACCCTTCTCCGACCTCGCTCCTCACGTTGTCGAACGTGAGCGGCGCGACCGAGGCGGGGTCGACGTCGTTGAGGGGCGGCATGCGGAGGAACACCAGGAGCGACGGCAGGTACAGGAACGCGGACAGCCACAGGGCGTTCGCCGAGCCGTACGCGCCACTGAACGCCAGCGCGCCCACTGCGAATCCGCCGAGGCCCGGGCCGACGATGCGGGCCACCCGGTCGGCCGTCAGGTACGTGGCGTTCGCGGCGGTGAGCTCCTCCGGCTCGACGAGCGCGGGCACGACGCTGAAGTCGGCGGTGATCCCCCAGATGACCTCGAGCGTGCCGAGCAGAAAGGTCACGGCGTAGAGGAGGCCGAGCGAGAAGAACCCGAGGTCGACCGACACGGGGATGAACGCCGTGAGCATGAAGCTGAGGACCGTCGTGATGGCGAGGAGCCGCCGTTTCTCGGAGCGATCGATGAGGGCACCGGCGAAGGCTCCGAAGAGCACGTACGGGATCGTCTCGATCACCCGGAGGGTCGCCGCCGCGCCGATGTCGTGGGTCAGATCGAGGACGAGGAGCGGGAGCGCCAGGCGCATGATCTCGTCGCCGATGGATCCCGAGGTGATCGTCGCCGTGAAGAGCGCGAACCACTTGTGGCGCAGCGGGCCAGATCGCATGGTGGGACGATAGGGAGGAATGACCCGCGTCGTTTTCCTCTGTGGTCACAACTCCGCGCGGTCGCAGATGGCCGAGGGGTTCCTCCGCGCCGTCGGTGGTGACCGCTTTGTCGCGGAGAGCGCGGGCACCGTCGCACGCGAGCTACATCCGCTCGCCATTCGCGCGATGCGCGAAGTTGGCATCGACATCTCCGACCAGCGCAGCAAATCCATCGACGAGCTCGCCGGCCCATTCGATGTGTGCGTCACGGTGTGCGACGCGAATTGCCCGATCCCTCCCGAGGCGACGCTGCAGCTCCGCTGGAAGTTCCCGGATCCCGTGCTTGCGCGAGGGACCGACGACGAACGGCTCGCCGCGTTCCAAGTGGTTCGTGACGGCATCGAGAAGCGCGTGCGCGCGCTCGTCTCGCGTCTCGACGCGAAAGCGCCGGCGCACTCGCCCGCTGGTCCTTCCTGAGTGACGCGTGCTTTTCTTTCCGGCGATGTAACGCGTGAAGGTTGACCGGGGCTGCCCGCCGACGCTGGCACGGGCTCTGCCACGGATGGTTCGTTCGGCCTGGGCCGAAACAGAAGGAGGCTTCGTCATGCAGGAGAAGCAGGGTCAGGGCACCGGGAGCGACATGGACAAGGACATGGACAAAGACAAGAAGGGTCAGGACCAGACCGGCAAGCAGGGTGGGCCGGGCGGCCAGAGCGACATCGGCAAGCCCGGCCAGGGCTCGACCCCAGGCTCAACGGACCGTTAGCTGAACCCTCAGGGACCCCTCCCGCCGCGGCCCGGCGAACATCCGCCGCCGCAGCCCGCGGAGGGCGGTGAGCCGATCGACAAGCCTCTCGAGCCGAGGCCAGCGCCGCACCCCGAGACGCCGAAGAC
>JALYLX010000097.1 GCA_030773995.1 Chloroflexota bacterium | reverse complement strand
GCTTGGTGATCGGCCTGAGGTCGATCACCAAGCCGGTGCCGTACAGGTCCTGGATCGGGAGCTCGCCGAGGCTCTTGCCCGTCGGCCAGTAGTGGCTCGGTGCGTCGATGTGCGTTCCGGTGTGCATGTTCGTCCGGACGAGCACGGTCGATTTGCCGTCGCGGTGGTGCGTCGTGATGTCGGTCACCTGGATGGCCTCGAATTGCGGCCATGTCGGCATCCGGTCGCCCCAGGGTTGGGTGAGGTCGATGAGCTTCGGCATCAGTAGGGGAAGTCGGCCTTCCGCCCGAGCTGCTCGACCACCTTCTTGGCGATCGACAGATCGGCGACCTGGTCGAACGTGAGGTTCGCGGTGATCTTGCCGAAGTCCTTCTCGCTCTTGATCGTGCCCTCGACGTTGGCCTTCGGCACGCCCTCGTTCTGCGGCCAGGCCTTGGCCTTGATGAGGAGATCGAACGTGTCGGCGGCGATGGTCGCGTCGATCTTGCCTTCCTTGACCGCGAGGTCGACCACCTTCTGCTTGTTCGCCGGGTCGTACATGGCGCGGTTCGCGCGCATGAGCGCGCGGATCGTGCACTCGAGCGTCGCGGCGTCGTCCTTGATGGCCTGCGTCGGCGCAACGTACACGGAGTACTGGTAGTCGGACAGGATCTCCCACATGTTGACGAGGGTCGTGATGCTCGGGTTCGCCTTCTGCACGGTCTTCGTCTGGTCGATGTGCAGGACGGCGGTGTCGGTCGCGCCGGCAGTGAGCTGCTGCACCCGGCCGGCGGTCGTGGTCTGGATGAACGTGACGTCCTTCGGGTCGATGCCGGCCTTCTTCAGGACGATGCGGGTCATGACGTCGGCGAAGCCGCCCGGCTCCTGGACGCCCATCTTCTTGCCCTTGAGGTCCGCGAGCGTCTTGATACCCGGCCCCACGACGAACGACACGTCGACGTTCGGCGCGTAGGAGTAGACGATCTTCACGTCGGCGCCGTTCGCGATGCCGTCGATCACCGGCTCGCTCGACGTGCCGGCCAGCGTGATGCCGCCCGAGGCCGACGCGCGGAGCGATCCGACGCCGCCCTCGAAGCGGATGAGCTCGACCGTCAGGTTCTCGTCCTTGAAGTAGCCGAACGCGTCGGCGACGTACGGGGTGAGGTGCACGACGTTCGGCGGTGTGACCGGCACCGCGATCGTGATCTTCGCCGCCGGACAGACCGCCTTCGCCGCCGCCGTCGCTGTCGCCGACGGCGAGGCCGTGACGGTCCCGCCGCCGCTACACGCGGTCGTGACCAGCACCAGGATGAACGCGAACGCGAGGAGTCGACGCCGCATGACCATCCTCCCTATTGCTCGCGTCGCAGCCATGGCGCGACGCGGCTCTCGATCCACTGCACGAGACCCATGAACACGGCCCCCATTGCGGCCACCACGATGACCGGGACGAACATCCGGTCGATCCGGAACACGTTGCCGTACTGGACGATGAGGTAGCCGAGGCCCACCAGCCCGATGAAGAACTCGGCGACGATCATGCCGATCAGCCCACGCCCGATGGCGAGCCGGATGCCCGCGAGCATGAACGGCACCGCCGATGGAAGGATCACATCCGTCCAGAGCCGCCGCTCGCTCGTGTTGAACGCGCGTGCCACCTCCAACAGGCCCCGGTCGACGTTCCGCACACCTTGCTGCGTGTTGATGAGCACCGGGAACACGCAGAACAGCGCGACGGCGGCGACCCGCGGCGCGTCGCCCTGGAACTTGAAGATGAAGCCGATGAGTGGAACGAGCGCTACGGCCGGGACGGAGTAGGCCGCGCTCACGAGCGGATCTAGCGCGTCATATGCGAAGCGCCACCGTCCGGTGACCACCCCGAGGAACACGCCGAGGACCACCGCGATGAGCAGGCCGGCCACGAACGACCGCATGCTCGTCATCAGCGCGCTCTGCAGCTCTCCGCTCTGCACGAGCTCGACGAACGCCCGAGCGATCGCCGACGGCGGGCGGATGATCAACGGGTTCCACCCCGGAGCGAGGAACTCCCAGATCAGGAGGAAGAGCGCGATCGAACCGATGCGGACGGTCCAGTCACCCGGCCGCGCGCGCAGGAACGACCGCCGGCGGCGGGCCGGCACGACGCGCGCCTCCGCTTGCCGCGTGGTCATGCCGCACGCTCGCGCAGCAGCCGCCAGCAGCGATCACGCAGCTCGACGAAGCGAGGATGGGCAATGACGGAGGCGACCGTGCGCGGCCGGGGGATGTCGACCGCAAGGACCTCGCGAACGGTCGCCGGGCGGGTGCTGAGCACCACGATGCGATCGCCGAGCGCGATCGACTCCTCGATGGAGTGCGTGATGAAGACCATCGCCGGCGGCGCCTTGCGCCCGGCGGCATCCGAGTGGCCGCGCTGATAGATGCGCAGGAGCTCGTCCTGCAGGATCTCGCGGGTCTGCGCGTCCAGCGAGCCGAACGGCTCGTCCATGAGCAGGACATCGGGCTCGAGCGCGAGCGCGCGCGCGAGGCCGACGCGCTGCTGCATGCCGCCCGACAGCTGGTAGGGGTAGTGCCGCTCGAATCCCTCAAGGCCAACGAGCGCGATGAACCGAGCGACGCGCTCCTTCACTTCCTCGGGCGGAAGGCCGGCCAGCTCGACGCCGTAGGCCACGTTCTCGTGGACGCGCTTCCACGGCATCAGCCCGAAGTGCTGGAACACCATCGCGACGTTTCGACGCGGACGCGACACCGGCGTGCCGTCGACGAGGATCTGCCCGCCGTCGAGGTTGATGAGCCCGTGCATCGCTCGCAGGAGCGTCGTCTTGCCGCAGCCCGACGGTCCGAGGATGCAGGCGGTCTCGCCATCGCGGATCGAGAGGGCGAGATCCTCGAACACGGACACCGCGCCGTAGTGCTTGCTGGCCCCTTCGACGACGATGCGTTCGGTCACGCGATCCTCCGTGCGATCGCAGCGCCGCTCGAGCCACGCACCACGAGCTCGGCGGCGAGCACGACCCGCGGCTCGGCGATCGGCTCGCCCTCGAGCCGCGCGATGAGCAGCCGCGCGGCCCGCGCGCCCATCTCCTCCTGTGGCACGTGGACCGTCGTGAGGTCGAGGAGCGAGGCTTCGGCGATGTCGTTGAAACCAACGAGGGCGAGGTCCTCGGGGACGGCGAGGCTCTCCTCTCGTGCCGCGCGCAGCACGCCGAGCGCGATGAGGTCGTTGGCCCCGAACACGGCGGTCGGAACGCCGTCGCGCAGCAGCTGCCGCGCCGCGCGGTAGCCCCCGAGCTCGGACCAGGCCTCCGCGTCGACCACCGAGATCCGCAGACCGTGCCGCAGCCCCGCGGCCTGCGCGCCGTCGGCGCGGTCGGCTCCGGTCGTCGTGGTCCGAGGCCCCGCGACGTGGCCGATGCGCCGGTGCCCGAGCGCGGCGAGATGATCGATGACCGAGGCGGCCAGGCCGACGTTGTCGACCGTCACGGCCAGATCGTCCGCACCGCCCGCGCCGCGGTTCACCAGGACGAACGGGAACCGATCCGCGCGGAGCGCGTCGACGGTCGCGGCAGCCAGCCGGGTGGACGCGACGAGGATCCCGTCGACCTCGCGCTCCCGGAGCACGCGGATGTACGTCGCCTCGCGCTCCGGCAGGTCGGCGGTGTTGCAAAGGACGAGCGTGTAGCCGCGCTCGTGCGCGGCCTCCTCCGCACCCTTGATGATCCCGGCGAGGAACGTGTTCGCGATGTCGGGCACGAGCATGCCGAGGGTGAGGGTGCGGCGGAGGCGAAGGCTGCGCGCGAGCGCCGAGGGCCGGTAACCCAGGCGATCGGCCGCGGCCACGACGCGTGCGCGCGTCTCCGGACGAAGGACGTTGCCCGGCTGCGGGCTCAATGCACGCGAGACGGTGGAGGGGTGGACCTGCGCCGCTTTCGCGACGTCGACGATCGTCGACCGGGTCCGCCGAGGTGCGCCGTCCTGCCCCACGGTCGGAAATCGTTTGCGCAAACAGCCCGGCTGTCAAGTCGAGCCTGTACGCTCGGCCGGCCGTGACCGATCTGCCGCCTGTTCTGGACGCGCGCGGATTCGAGCTCGTGGGACACACCGACCTGGGCGGCAAGGGCGACGGGATGCAGATCATGAGGAACGGCGACGTCCTCTATGTCGGCCATATGGGCGACTTCGGCGTCGGCACGAGCGTCGTCGACGTCTCAGATCTTCGGCGGCCGCGCGTCGTTAGCCAGATCCCTGCGCCGGCGCGGGCCCACGCGCACAAGACCCAGTACGCCGACGGGCTGCTGCTCGTGAACAACGAGCGCTACCCGTACGACGTCAGCGATCCCGAAAGCACCGGCATCGTGATCTACGACGTATCGCGTCCGGAGTCGCCGAAGCGCATCGGCTTCCTGCACGTCGCCGGCTCCGGCGTGCACCGGCTCTGGTGGACCGGCGGACGGTTCGTCTTCGCGTCGGCGCGGGGCCGCCCGGGCATCCACGGCGCGTCGCTCATCTCGGTCGATCTCAGCGACCCCGAACAGCCGGCGCTGCGCGACGAATGGTGCTTCCCGGAGCAGCGTCGCGACGATGCGGATCCCGGGATCCGCGCGCCGCGCCGCTACCCGAGCTGCCACCACGCGATCGTCCGCGATGACCGCGCGTACGCCGGCTGGTTCGACGCGGGCGTGGTCATCCTTTCGGTGGACGACGGCCGGCTCTCGCTCGTCAGCCAGGTCGATTGGACCGATCGCGCCGGCGGCCACCCGTACACCCACACCGCGCTCCCACTCCGCGACCGTGGGCTCGTGATCGCGACCGATGAGGCGATCGATCCCGATCGCACCGGCGCGGCGAAGAACATCCACGTGGTGGACATCTCGGTCGAGACCGCGCCGCGCGAGCTCGCGCTGTTCCCAGTGCCGGAGGACCGCCCGACCGATGGGCTGCGGTTCGGTCCGCACAACCTCCACGAGAACCGTCCGGGCACGTTCCAGAGCGACACGATCGTGTACGCGACGTACTTCAGCGGAGGG
Organism: Chloroflexota bacterium; assembly: GCA_030773995.1. Classification (GTDB taxonomy): domain Bacteria; phylum Chloroflexota; class Limnocylindria; order P2-11E; family P2-11E; genus UBA4735. Next base: position 1,538 of record JALYLX010000097.1, on the reverse strand, counting down.
CTGCGCGTCTACGACACCACGGACCCGCGCGCGCCAGTGGAGATCGGGCGCTTCGTGCCCGATGCGCCGCACGGTCAGGCGGTGATCCAGCTGAATGACCTGCTCGTCGACGCCGATGGGACCGTGTTCGTCACCGACCGCCATCACGGCGGTCTGTACATCCTCCGCCCGGCCTGATCAGCCTCGGGCGGCGCGCACCCGGTCGGCGCTGATCGGCAGCTCGCGCACCCGCGCACCGCACGCGGCGAACACCGCGTTCGCGATCGCGGCCGCGACGGGGACACCGGGCGGCTCGCCCACTCCGGTCGGCGGCTCCCCGGCCGTCCCCATGACATGGACGTCGATCTCGGTCGGCACATCGCGGAACGTCGCGATCGGATACGTATCCCAGCCGGTCGTCGCGACGCGGCCGCCGCGCTGCTTCAGCTCCTCGAGGAGCGTCCACGAGGCGGACTGCACGATCGCGCCCTCTGACTGGTTGCGCACTCCGTTCTCGTCGATGACACGCCCCGGGTCCACGGTGCACCAGAACCGGCCGAGCCGGACCCGGCCGTTGAGGGCGACGGTCACCTCGGCGACCTGTGCGACGTATGTGCCGTGCGCGTAGAGCGTGCATGCGAGCCCGAACCCATGGCCCTCGCCGCGCGTCCGTTCACGCCAGCCGCTCCGCTTCGCGACCGTCTCGAGCACGGCACGTAACCGGGGGTCGGCCGTGTTCCGCAGGCGCAGGTCCAACGGGTCCTCGCCGCGGGCCGCCGCGATCTCGTCGACGAGCGATTCGATGGCGAACACGTTCTCGGCTGCGGCGAGCGAGCGGAACGACGCGGTCCGCAGCTCGGAGGGCTCGATGTGCAGCGTCACCGCGAGGTGCGCGATGCGGTACGGCGGTACCGCGTTGCGGCCCGACGTGAACGGCGCGCGCCGCACGTCGAGTGCGCCACCGTAGCCGTGCGCGTTGGTGTGCTCGTCGTAGCGCCATGCGAGGAAGCGTCCATCCGCATCGGTGCCCGCCTCGATCTCGAGCGCGCACGCCGGCCGCGCCGGCCCCTGGGCGAACTCTTCCTCGCGGGTCCACTGGAGCAGCACCGGCCGGCCGCAGGCCTTGGAGAGCCGCGCCGCCTCGATCCCGGCGTCGCTGAGGCTGTTGCGGCCGTACGTACCGCTCGGCATCTGCGGGATGACGCGCACCGTCTCCACTGGGACACCGATGGCCGCCGCGACCTCGTCGCGGAGGCCGAACGGGCGCTGCGTGCCGGCGTAGATCGTGACGCCGTCCGCGCGTACGTCGGCGACCGCCGCGCTCGGTCCGATCGGCGCGTTCGAGATGTACGGCATGGCGTACGTCGCCGCGACGCGCGTGGCCGCGCCAGCAAGCGCGCCCTCGACCACGGCGTCCTCCGAGATCGGGATCGACGTCGTCGCTTGACCGGCGGCCTCGGGCGTCCGCCAGTCGACCTCGAGCGCCTGCATCGCGGCGGCGGCCTGGGCCTGCCGCTCGGCAACGACTCCGACGAGGTCGCCGTCGTGGACGACCGCGA
>JALYLX010000096.1 GCA_030773995.1 Chloroflexota bacterium | reverse complement strand
GCCTGATCCTGTTCTACAAGGCCCTCGCCCTGGGACCGATCGCGATCGTCAGCCCCATCGGTGCCGCCTACGTCGCGGTGACCGTGCTCCTGGTCGTGGTGTTCCTCGGCGAGCGCCTGAGCGGCGGGCAGACGGTCGCCATCATCGTGACGGTGATCGGGATCGTGATGACCGGTACCGACGGCCGCAGCGTCGCGGCGGCCCTGAGCCGTCCGAAACGTGGCGTGTGGCTCGCCATCCTCGCCATGATCGGCTTCGGCGGATGGGCCGCTCTGATGGCGTACGCGACGCGGGAGCATGACGGGCTCGCGATGATCCTCATGCAACGGCTGGTCAGCGTGCCGGTCACCTTCGCGATCCTGCTCGCGATGCGCCGGGCGCTGCCCGCGCGTCTCGACATCCGTATCGTCGCGATCGTCCTCGCCACGGGAACATTCGACACGCTCGCCAACGTCCTCTACGTGCTCGGCGTGCAGGGCGGCTACGCGTCGATCGTCGCCACCGGAAGCGGCGTGTACCCGATCATCCCGGCGCTCCTCGCGGTCAGCGTGCTGGGCGAACGGCTCGCACCGAACCAGTACCTCGGGGTGGTCGTGCTGCTCGCCGGGCTCGTCGGGCTGGGGGCCGCGGGCTCCTAGCTCTTGCCGCCGCTCCGGATGAACGCGTCGGCGGCCAGGCGCTGGTTGTCGGTCGCGCTGCTCTGATCCGCGGCCACCTGCTTGTCCGGCACGATGCCCTTGCCCGGTCCGTTCAGGGGCTCGCCGGTCTTGGCGTCCTCCATCCGCGCGATCGTCACGAGGAGGAGGCCACCGTCGGGAAGCTCGCGGGGCTGCCCGATGCCGACGCAGCCCGCGGTCTGCGCGCCCATGACGGTGCCGGCGCCGTTCGCCCGGACGCCGGCGGCGATGATCTCGGCGCCGGATGCGGAGTTCTTGTTCACGAGCACGACGAGCGGCTTCGCGTCGCTCACGTACATGCGGTCGTTCGTGCGGAGCGGCGTGCGATTCCCATCCCGGCCGACCTGGTACACGAGCGTCGCGTTCTTCACGAAGATGCTCGCGATGTCGACGGCCGCCGAGAGGTCGCCGCCCGGATCGTCGCGCAGGTCGAGCACCCTGCCCACCACGCCGGCGTCGTTCTGCCGCTTCACCGCCTGGGCCACCTGATTCGAGACGTCGCCGTTCAGCTGGGAGACGTAGATGTAGCCGACGTTGCCGTCATCGGTCTGGTCGATCACCCGTGGTGCGATCACCTTGCCGCGCACGATCGAGATCGGCGTGTCGACGCCATTGCGGACGAAGACGATGCTCACGGTCGTGCCCTCGGGACCCTTGATCTTGTTGGCGACCTCCTCCGACGTGAGGCCCAGCATGTCCTCGCCGTTCACGGTCTTGACCTTGTCGCCCTTCTTGACGCCGGCTTTCTCGGCCGGGCTGTTCGGGAAGACCTGCGCGATCTCGACCAGGTCGTTCGGCCCCGGCGAGGTGATCGATGCGCCGATCCCCGAGTACTCCTGCGGCGGGGCGTTGAAGCCCTTCGCGCGTGACGGATCGAGGTAATAGGTGTGGCACTCGTTCATCGACCGGGCCATTCCGTCGGTGGCCTGCTCCTCGACGAGCTTCGCGTCCTCTTTCGGGTTCGCCGCGAGGACGTCGTTGAGGGTCGACGCGAATTTCGCGAAGTCGGACTGCGGGCTGCCCGTGAATGCCGGCTTCGTCACGGTCTGCGACGGGTCACCCATCTTCTCCAGGAGGGTCTGCACCGCGTCGAGCGCCGCGTTGAGGAGCTGGGTCGAGGTGGGCTTGTCGACGTGCCGCTCGATGAGGATGTTGAAGGCCGCTTCGGCCGTCGCGAAATTGCTCGTCTCGGCCCGCGGGATCGGAAGCTCCTGGATCGCCGAGCAGGACGACACGACGAGCGCGGCGACGAGGATCAGGCCCGGGCGAAAGCGGATCATCGTTGTTCCGAGTGTACGGGCGAAGAACGCGCGCGGACGCCGGCTCTTAGCCGGGTCTTACCTAAGCCGGATCCTCGCGCATCAGCTTGCGCAACCGACCGAGCGCGCGGAACTGCAGGGCCCGGATCGCGCCTTCGTTCTTGCCGAGCATCTTCGCGACCTCGCGGCTCGAGCGGTTCTCGACGAAGCGCAGGACGAGCACCTCTTGCTGTTCGGTCGTCAGGTGGCGCACCGCGCCGCGGAGCGCGTCGACGGCTTCACCGTGGACCGCGCGCTCGTGGGCCGTGGGGCCCTCCTCCGCGAGGCCGAAGGCGCTGTCGATCTCGACGGTCGGCCGCTCGCGACGGCGTCGGTCGGTGACCGCGTTGCGCGCGATCGTGTACAGCCAAGCGAGGAAGGACTTGCCCTGCCAGCGGTAGCGGTGGATATTCGCGAACGCCCGCGTGAAGACCTCGCTACAGAGGTCCTCGGCGTCGCTGGGCTCGCGGACGCGGTACAGGAGATACCGGTACACGCTGTCCACGTGTGCGTCGTAGAGCTCCGCGAACGCCGCACGGTCCCCGCTCCGCGCCCGGTCGATGACATCTGGAACGGGCCCGAACGCGTCCAGGGCGATCGTCGGGGCAAGGGTCAGGGCTTCGACGCGTGCAACGGTCACGCTCACGTGCTCGGTCCCCTTCCCGTTTTCCACTGAGTGCTGAGAGGACCATACCGAGCGCACCGCGTCAGCCACAACCGCCCAGAGGTACCAAAGGCGGGTCAGCGAAAGGGTGGTCCGTACCGCATCCCGTACGGTCGGCCGGCAACGGCTCGGTCGGCCGGTGCCATTTTCAGCAGTAGGTCTGCTTCGCCCAGAGGAGCCACCCCGCGTAGAACGCATCAGGCCCGAGGCCGAGGACCTTGGGGAGATTCACCTTGGCATCGACGCCGGCCTTGTACGCGGTCATGAGATCCCAATACGCGCTCGGACCGCCGAGCTTGTAGACGTACTCGACCATCGTGTTCGCGAACGAGTAGTACTGCCCGGGGAGCTCGGGCGGCGTCTCCGGCGTCTGGAGCACCCCGTCCTCGAGCTGCTTGTAGGTGGGCGTTGCCGTGTCGCACAGGACGCGCTTCTTCGCCGCGAGGCCGCGCGACTGACCGACGTAGTCCGGCCACCCTTCGGTGAGCCAGAACGGCATCCGCGCCGTGATGCCGGCGATGAATTGGTCCTGCAGCCAGTGCAGTCCCTCGTGGCGGATGATGCTCGCCGTCGATTCCGTCACCACGGAGAGTCCGGGCTTGAACGACAGCGCATTGCTGAACAGCCGGATGAACGGATCGGTCGGCACGTTCGTGAGATGAAAGCCCGCGACACTACACCCGACGTTCGGTCCGGCGGCGCCGCGTGTCGGGAAGATGCGCAGCCCGAAGGTCTGCCCGGTCGCCGTATGGCCCTCGGCTTGTTTCAGCAGGAACGCGCGCGCGTCGTTGCCCGATGTCGCGTACGTGTCGATGACGTCGCTGTCGATGCCGTAGTAGCTGAGCTGGAGCCCGTTGACCGTCTTCGTCTGGTCGCCGCCGAGCTCGGAGTCGAGTGGCTCGCTGCGGATCCACTTCCCGGCCTCGCGACGGAAGTACATCCGCGAGTAGCCGGTCACATCGTCGCCGACGTAGGCCCGGGCGTACGTGTCGAGGTACGGCTCGACCTTCGCGATCTTCACCTCGAACGGCGTGAAGCCTTGACGGGCCGCGGTGTCGAACGTCTCGGACTGGCAACGGCGGAATGCCGCGCGCGTCAGGTCGATCGTCGCCTGGAAGCCGGCGAGGTCCTTCTTGCCGATCGCGGTCTCCCAGGCGGTCACCACCCCGGCGAGCTCGGCTGCCGTCCGCTCGGTGATCGTCACCTTCTCGGGACCCGACGGCGACGCCGCCGGCGGCGCGGGGGCGGTGCAGGCGGTCACGACGAGCGCAAGCCCGAGGGCCGCGCGGCGGAGGCGCGCGCTCACTTGCCGGCGATCTTGTCGAGAAGGACCTTGGTCGCCGCGGCGACCGCCGAGGCGTCGTCCGCGGGCACCTCTGGCTCGATGCCGTTGTTGTTGTACTTCGTCCCGGTGACCGCGCCGACGAACTCCTGCTGCACGACGTAGAGCTGCGAACCGTCGCTGCCGAGCGGCGAGCTGCTCGTAGAGCCCAGGCAGCCCGCCGACTTGGCGCCGACGATCGTCGCGCGCTTGTTCTCTTTGAGACCCGCCGCGAACACTTCGGGTGCCGAGCCGCCGCGGTCGTTGAGAATGATCGCGATCGGGAGCTGATACGCCGGCCCGAGGCGCAGGTCCTTGTTCGCGGTCTGCGTTCCGGCGTTCCCGTTCTTCACCGCCACCTTGAGCGTCGGCTCGCCATTGAGGAACCAGCTCCACATCGTGTCCGCGCCATTGCCGCCGACGTTCGCCCGTAGATCGAAGAGCCATGCTTTCGCGCCCGCGGCGACGGCTTTGTCGAGCACGGCCTTGACTGCGCTGGTCACGCTGTAGGTGCCGTTGATCTCGAACCCGTGCCACGTGACGTACGCGATCCCACCGTCGAGCATCTTCGCCTGCAGGCCGGCCTGGTCGGGTTGCTGTTGGAGGAAGGTACCGCCGCTTGGCAGCTGCACCGCCGACCCTTTCAGCTGCTCAGGCCGAGACTGAACGACGCCGCCCTTGCCATCGAGGTAGTAGGTGTGGCAGTCAGGATCGGCCTGGATCATCCCGACGATGCCGACCTGGCCCAGCCGGTCGGCAGAGAGCTGCGAGTTCTTTGCCGCGAGCGCACCGGCGGCGGCCGCGAACTTCTTGAAGTCGCCGAGATTCGTCTCCGTGTCGGTAGAGAAGTCCGGCGTCACGACGTCATCGGAGCCGCCGCTGCTCTTCGCCTCCTTCTTCATCGCGTCAAGCGCGGCGGTCAGGAGCTGCTTCGAGGTCGGGTTGTGCACCGAGGCGTCGGACATGAAGGAGTAGGCGATGTCGAGCTTTGACTGCTTGAAGTCGCCGGTCTTCTGCGGCGCCGGCGACGCGCCGGTCGTCACGGCCGGCGTGCACGCGGCCAGGGCGATCGCGATCGCGACGAGGGTGGCGAGCGTTCGGCGCATCTCGTTGAGGATACTGACTCAGCGAGTTGCTGGTTCGGTCCCCTTCAGTGCCGCCGCATGCTCCGTCTGCCATTCCGCGGGCGACGCGCAGAAGCCCTCGTAATCGATGTACTCCGTGATCGTCGGATGCTCGCCGCAGACCGGGCACTCTGGATCGCGGCGCAGCTTGACCTCGCGGAATGTCGTGTCGAGCGCATCAAAGAGCAGGTAGCGGCCGATGAGCGGCTCGCCGATCCCGAGGAGGAGCTTGATCGTCTCGTTCGCCTGGATCGATCCAACGATCCCGGGAAGCACGCCGAGCACGCCGGCTTCCGCGCACGACGGCGCGAACTCGGGCGGCGGCGGCTGGTGGAAGAGGCAGCGGTAGCACGGTCCTTCAAATGGCTTGAACACCGTGACCTGGCCCTCGAAGCGGTAGATGCTGCCGTGGACCACAGGGATGCGGTGCTTCACCGACGCGTCGTTGACGAGATACCGGGTCGGGAAGTTGTCCGCTCCATCCACGATCACGTCGTACCCGGCGATGATGCGGTCGATGTTCGCTGCCGTGAGACGCTCCTCGTAGCCGTTCACCTTCACATCGGGGTTGAGCGCCGTGATCGTCTCGCGCGCTGACTCGACCTTGGACCTGCCGAGGCGCTCGGTGTTGTGGAGGATCTGCCGCTGCAGGTTCGTCGCGTCGACGACGTCCGAGTCGACGATGCCGAGCGTCCCGACGCCCGCCGCCGCGAGGTAGAGCGCCGACGGTGAACCAAGTCCGCCCGCGCCGATGAGGAGCACCTTGCTTTTCAGCAGCTTCAGCTGACCGCGCTCGCCGATCTCCGGGATGAGCAGGTGGCGTGAGTAGCGCTGCGCCTGTTCGGGTGCAAGCGTCTCGGGCTTCGTCCACGGGAGGCCGGCGTCCTTCCAGCGGTTGAAGCCGCCGGACATCGAGATGACATTCGTGTAGCCGAGCTTCTGCAGCGCGTCGGCGGCCATCACCGAACGGACCCCGCCCGCGCAGTACAGGATCGTCGGCTTGTCCTTGCTCGGGAGGCGGTCCTCGGCCCATTGCTCCAGATAGCTCTTCGGCAGGAAGGCGGCGCCCGGGAGGTGGCCCTCGTCCCACTCGTTCTTCTCGCGTACGTCTCCCAGCTGCACGTCGCCCTTCAGGAGTGCTTGGACCTCCTGCGGCGTCGCTTCCTTGACGTGCCTCTTCAGCTCGGAGAAGTAGTCGCGATAGCTCCCCATTGGCATCAAGGATAACCGACCGCGCGAGTCGGAAATTCCTCACGTACGCTCAGATGCCTGTGGAAACACTCTATTTCGACGTCCTGCAGTTCCTGTATCACCTCGCGCTCGCCGTGCTCGTGGGTGGCGCGATCGTGCTCGCCGCGCCGTCCCGCCGCTACGACCAGCTGGCCGGTCTCGCCCTTCTGCTCCTCGTCGCGACGAGCGTGTTGAAGCTCATCGCATTCGAGGACACGGACATCGGCCCGCGGCTCATCGCGCGATGGGTCGCGCTCGCCGTGCTCGCCGCAGCCACCCTGTACGCGAGCGCGTGGGCATCGTCGGTGGCGCGCGCGTTCCGCGCGCAGACGCGGGACTTCGACGATCTTCCGGCGAACAGCGCCGCGCGGCTCCAGTACGCCCAGCTGGCCCGGTCCGCGTCGCGCGCGATGCGCGTCGTCATCGTCAGCGGCCTCGTCGCGCTCTTTCTGTCCTGATGATCACCCGCCTACGGTGGTGACCCCGGATCCGGTCCAACAGCATCGCGACAAGATCAATCGGGCGCACCGCGTTCGGAACGCCGGCCAGCTCGTGCAGCTGATCGACACGCTCGGGTTCGCGTTCGCCTTCACCCTGCGCACCGGCGATGCGCCCATCCCGGCATGCTTCGACCATCTCTCGACGAACGACGAAGGTCGCAAGTGGGGCTGGATGTGGGGCTGGAAGGACGAGCTCGCCGAGGAGAAGAAGCTGTATTACGGCACGCTGCTGTCGCGAAAGCCAACGTTCGTCTCGATGAAGCTGCTGCCCACGTTCTACGCGACGTTCGGGCGTGCCGGCGAGGTCGACGATCACGTCGCCGACGTTCGCGCGGGCCGGCTGTCCGACGTCGCGCGCCGGATCATCGAGTTCCTGGCGCAGAACGGCGAGACGCAGACGAAGCGCATGCGGGCCGAGCTGGGAATCACCTCGAAGGAGGGCCGGACGACGTACGGGAAGGCGATCGACGATGTGCAGCGGCTCATGTACGTGGCCCGCGTGCGCGCGGTCGGCGAGGGTCGCGAGGACTACAACTACACGTACGACATCTTCGTCCGGCGATACCCCGAGGCCGTGAAAGCGGCCGAGCGGCTGTCCTCCGCCGAAGCGACCGCTGCTCTTCTGGCGCGCACCCTCGAGCTCGCCGGCGCGGTGACGGAGAAGCAGCTGACACGGCTGTTCGATTGGGATGATGCCGTCGTCCACCGGGCGATCGCGCGCGCGGAACGCGAACGGAAAGCCGTCCGTCTGAACGGATCGTTGGTCCTGCCCGCGCTCTACGATGGCCGCGCCTGATGGATATTCACCAGCTTCGCTCGTGGATCTTCGAGCTGTACGAGCCCCTCGAGGACGAGCGCCAGTACATCGTCTTCGACAGCCTGCGGGGTAACTTGCTCATTGACGCACCCGTGTTCAGCGAGCGCGCGCTCCGGCTGATCCGCGGCGCCGGCCCGGCTTCGGTGCTCCTCATCACGAACGGGGCCAAAGGCGCCGACGCGGCACGCTACCGCGATGCCTTGGGGGTCCAGATCGCGGCGCACGAAGACGACGCGAGCTCCGTCCCTGGCGGCGCGGATCTCGTCCTGAAGAGCGGGGATCTCGTGCGGCCGGACGCGCGTGTCATCCGAGTCGGCGACGACGGCGACGGCGCGACCGTGGTGCTCGGCCGCCAGGCCGGTGGCGTGCTGTTCTGCGGCGACCTCGATCTGGTGAGCGATGCCGCGCGCGCGCTCGAGACGCTGCAGTTCTCCGCCGTGCTGTCTTCGCGAAGGGCGCCGATCTGGAATGCCGGCCGCGACACGCTCCTGCTGCTCCAGCGCCAGCTCCCGCAGCCGAAGAAGCGGTTCGGCATCCTGCTCCAGGCCCCGTGGGACCGCGCGTACAAGGGGCGGCTCGAGGACCAGATGAAGCTGAACCCGCTCATCGTTCCCGCTGAGGGGACCGCGGCCCGTGAGGCCGCGATGGGCCCCGACA
>JALYLX010000095.1 GCA_030773995.1 Chloroflexota bacterium | reverse complement strand
GGTCGTCCGAACGTCGTTACTTTGCCGCCGTCGTGTTCGTGCCGAGGACGACGGTGATGCCGTGGGCCTTCCAGCCCGAGACCTTGCTGTTGACGCCGTAGAGCGCGTTGTCCGCGTCGATGTAGATGCCGAACGGATCGGTCGCCAGAACCTTCGCGGCCTGCGTATACGCCGTGGTCTGCGTGGCCTGGTCGAGCGTCGTGCCGCCCTGATCGAGGAACTTCTGCGCGTCCTGGTTGCAGAAGCTCGAGATGAAGCCCTTGCAGCCGGCGAGCAGATCGAGCAGCGCGGGGTGCGTGAAGGTGTTCCACGTCACGAAGTAGAGCGGGTCGAGGCCCTTCTTGATCCAGCGGTCGTTGAAGACGTCGGTCGGGAGCGCGTTCAGGTTGACCTTGATGCCCACCTGCCCGAGCTGGGCGATGACCGCCTGCGCGACGTCGGGTTTCGCGGTGTTCGAGATGTCGGCGTCGATCGAGAAGCCGTTCGGGTAGCCGGCCTCGGTGAGCAGCGACTTCGCCTTCGCCTGGTCGAACGCGAATGGCTTCAGGTCCGCGGTGTAGCCGTCGGTGAGGTCGGTGATGCCGCCGGCGAGCTGCCGAGCGTGCCCGCCGAGGACGGTCTTGATGATGGTCGCTGTGTCGACCGCCATGTTCATCGCCTGCCGCACCTTCGCATCCTTCAGCGGCTTCGCGGCGTCAGACGTGCTGGCGGTGTTGAAGAACGCCCAGTTGTAGATGGGGCTCTTGTTCTCGACCACGTTGAATCCGGCCGCCTTGATCGGGTCGACCTGGTCGGGCGGCAGATCCTGGACGATGTCGGCGGAGCCGGCCTTGAGCTCGGCGACGCGCGTCGCCGCGGTCGGGATCGCGCGGAAGACGAGGGTCTTCGCGAGCGGCTTGCCCTTGTAGCTGCCGGCCCAGTAGTCCGTGTTCGCTTCCATCGTGACGCGGTCGTCCTTGGCCCAGCTCACGAACTTGAACGGGCCAGTGCCGATCGGCTTGGCGATGAAGCCCGCCTGGCCGACGCTCGCGTAGTACTTCGCGGGAAGGATCGAAAGGTTGTTCGCGATGGTGTCGAAGATGCGCGCGTCGATCCGGCTCAGCTTGAACTGGACGGTGTTCGGGTCGACGACGGTCGCGGAGTCGACCGCCGCGAAGTTCGTGGCGGAGCCGGAGTTCAAGTCCTTGCTCTTGATCGTATCGAGCGAGAACTTCACGTCATCCGCGGTGAGAGCATCGCCGTTGTGGAACTTCACGCCCTTGCGGATGCTGAAGGTGATCGTCGTGCCGTCGACCTTCCACGACTCGGCGAGGCCGGGGACGATCTTGCCGTCGTAGCCCCACTCGACGAGCGCGTCGAAGACGTTCTCGCGGTACGAGATGCCGACGATGTCGTAGCTCAGGTACGGGTGCGGGCTCTGTATGTCGCCCCGCATCGCGATGGTGAGCGTGCCCGCCGGACCCGACGCCGTCGCCGACGGCGCGTTCGAGGCGCTGGGCGTCTGCGTGCAGGCAGCCACCAGCGAGACCACGAGGGGCAGGGCCAGAAGGCGCGCGAAATGTCGAATACGTCCGAATGTCATGGCCTCCTCCTTCACTGTGTTCGCGTCGATTGCGTCATCTTCAAACCCGTCATCTACCTCCCGACCTCCCTAGGCGACCGCCGATCGTACGGATGCGCCAGCCGATGTCACGCCCGCGTTCACGAGACGCGCGACGCGGCCGAAGCCCTTGACCATGTCGACGTAGCCGTCGAAGAGCGGCTTGCCTGCCGGCGGCACGGCGTAGATACGCACCCCCGTGACCTCGGGCAGCTCGCGCTGGAGCGCGCGCAGGCGCTCCGCGCACTCCTCGGGCGTCCCCGCGAGCGCGAACTGGTCGAGCACGTCGTCGCTGATGAGGTCAGCGAGACGGTCCGGGAAGTGCGCTTCCGTCCAGAAGTCCCATGACGCGAGCGCCTCGATGACGGGCTCGGGCACGTCGAACTGCTTCGGGCGCACCCAGTCTTTGCGGTCGCGCGAATAGCGCTCGGCCGCGGCCGTCCAGAGGATCCCCTGCGCCGCCGGCCGCTTCGCGGCCCGCCGGGCGGCGTTGCGGTCCTCGGATACGGAGCAGGGCATCGAGATGTCGATCTCAAAAGTACCCAGGCGACGGCCGGCGCGTTCAGCACCCCGCCTCACGTGCGCGAGGTTCTCGCGGTGGTGGTCTGCGTTCACGAAGAACGAGGCCAGATGGACGATGTCGGCGAGCTCGCCCGCGAGCTCCATCATCTTGCCGCCGCGGGCCGCGATCAGGATCGGCAGGTCGCGGCGAAATGGCGCGAAGTTGAGCTTCGCGCCCTCAACGCTGATCTCGCGCCCCTGGTAGGTCACCGTCTCGCCGGCGAACATGCGCCGACAGATCTCGACGGCCTCGCGCACCGCGGTCATCGGAAGCTTGCGCTCGTATCCCCAGAACGTCGGCTGCTCGACACCGGCCCCGATGCCGAGGATCGTCCGTCCGCGCGAGAGGTCGTCCATGGTCGCGTGTGCGAGCGCCGTGAGCGACGGATGCCGGACGTATGGATCGGTGACCAGGCTCTCGACCTCGAGCTTCGTGGTGGCCTGCAGACATGCGGTCATCACGACGAAACAGTCGTGGTAGAAACGCCAGTCGCTCACACCGAAGCGATCCAGGCCCTCGTCTTCGCAGAGTTGCGCGAGCTCGACGAGCTTGCCGACCGGATCCACCCACCCGATGGACGGCAGGTTCCCGAAAGTGAACTTCATCGCTTCCTCAGGCGCCACGTCTCGCTTCGCGAGGCGCTGTCTCTCGCAGCGAGACTGCGCCGGGTCGGGTGGGCTGTCAATGTCGCGACTTCGCCGCCTCGAGCCTCGTCGAGTCCTGCTTGTCTTTCACGCGCGAGTTGTCATGCGCGCGTCCCGGTCTTAGAGCGTGCGGCCTGCAAAGCAGCGGTCGCGGCTGAGGCCATGAACGAGATGTCGAATCCGACCGCGACGAACTGGTAGCCCTTTTCAAGCATCGCCGTGACCCGTCCGGGCGACGCATGGATGCCACCGGGGACACCGAGCTCCTTCGCGACGCGCTGCACTTTCTCGAGCGCGGCCCAGTACTCGGGGAAATCCGGATCCCACGTGTTGGGCAGGCCCATGCTCGCGCAGAGGTCGCCCGGGCCGATGAAATACCCGTCGATCCCCGGGACGGAGAGGATCTCGCGCGCGTTGTCCACAGCGGTGATGTGCTCGATCTGCACCATCAGGAGGATCTCTTCGTTGGCGTGCTCGACGTAGTCGGGGCCGCCGTACAGCCGCGTGCGGGATCCGCCGATGCTCCGCGCGCCCATCGGCGGGTAGCGCGTCGCCCGGACCGCCGCTTCGGCGTCGGCCCGGTTGTTGACCATCGGCACGACGAGCCCGTACGCGCCCGCGTCGAGCGCGCGCTTGATCCAGTCGACGCCGTTTTCGGGCACGCGCACGAGCGGGACTGTTTCCGTTGTGCTGATCGCCTGCAGGAGGGATTGCGTGAGCGTCGCGTCGATGGCGCCGTGCTCCTGATCGATCACCAGCCAGTCGAAGCCGACCTGAGCGAGCTGCTCCGCGCCGAGCGTGCTCCCGAGCGCCATGAACGTCCCAAGCGCCGGGTGGCCGGCCTTGAGGAGCTGCTTGACCCGATTGGTGCGCATCGCTATCTCGCGCCGGCCGCGACCGGCTCCGACGCACGGCGGTAGGCGGCGATGACCTCGCCGAGGGCTTCGACGTCGCCGGTGTAGTCCGACAGGGTCCGCGATCGGAGCGGCAGCGGGAGCTTCACGCGAAAGCCCGTCGCGCCTGGCGCGTCAGCCGCGAGGACGCCCAGCCGGCGCGCGCAGTCGAGCGGCTCGCCCCACACCGTGAACTGGTCGAGGACATCGTCTGTGATCAGTGCGCCGAGATCCGCGGGCAGGTCCGGATCCTTCCACATATCCCAACCCCGCGCGAGCGCCTCGACCGTTGTCGCGGGGACGGCGAAGCCGCGCGGCACCGACCACTCGCGCTGGCGCCCGTACTGATCGGCGCCGGCGTACCAGAGGATGCTCTGCGCGGCGTTGCGCAGCGCCGCGCGCCGTGCGCGCTCGCGGTCGTGCGAGGCGCTGACGGTGACGGAGATGTCGATCTCATAGCTTCCGGCGGCGCGGCCTGCCTTTTGCGCGCCCTCCGCGACGCGCCGAAGCTCCTCGGCGCGGTTGTCGCGGCCCAGGAACAGTGACGCGAGATGAACGATGTCGGCGATCTCGCCGGCGAGGGCCAGCATGCGCGGCCCGCGGGCGGCGATGAGAACGGGGATCGGCGGTGGAAGCGGGCAGTCGAGCGCGACGTCATGCACGTGCACGACCTTTCCGTCGAACGTGACACGCTCCCCGCGCCACATCGCGCGCACCACGTCGATGCACTCGCGAACGGCATCGAGCGCGTGCGGCCGATCGTGACCGAACGGGGCGATCCAGACCCGCTTCGGGATCTCGACACCGCCACCGATGCCGAAGATCGCTCGTCCGCCCGACACATCCGCGACGGCCGCCCAGGCGCAGGCGATGAGCGAGGCGTCCCGCGTGAACGGATTGGTGACGAGGCTCTCGATCCCGATGCGACGGGTCCCGGTCGCCACCGCCGTCATGACGGCGATGCAGTCGAAATGGAACTGCAGGTCCGCGATGGCGAACCGATCGAACCCAACGTCCTCGCAGCGCTGGGCCACCGTCACGATGTCGCGCATCGGCAGCTTCCAACCGACCGCGGGCAGGTTGCTGAACGTGAACCTCAAATGTCCCTTCGCCCCCTTCTCACAAAGCGATACGCCGTCTCGCGATAGTATCCACCCCTCGACATGCGGAACTACGACGAGACGCGCCGAGACTTTCGATGGCCCACCCAGGAGCGTTTCAACTTCGCCGACGATGTCGTCGGTAAATGGGCGTCGATCCAGGACGGCGCGGCCGTCGCGATGCGCTGGATCGGCGACGGCGGGGAACGCACGATCACCTTCCGTCAGTTCGCGGAGCGCTCCGATCGTCTCGCGAACGCCCTCGAGAGCCTGGGCCTGCGTCCCGGCGACCGGATCCTGGTGATGCTTCCGCGCGTCGTCGAGTGGTGGGAGGCGATGCTGGGCCTCGAGAAGGCGCGATTCGTCGCGATGCCGGCGACGACGCTGCTCACGCCCAAGGACATCGACTACCGGCTGGACGCCGCGGAGGCGAGCGTCGTGATCACCGACGCCGCGAACGCCGAGAAGGTGGATGCCGCGAAACTGTCGTCGGCGCTCAAGGCGAGGATCGTCGTGGGGGGCACGCGCGCCGGCTGGAGCGGGTACGAGGCCCTCGTCGAGCGTGGCGCGCCGTCGCGGCGGCGATCGCCGACGCCCGCGAACGAGCCGTCGCTTCTGTACTTCACCTCGGGTACGACGGGCCACCCCAAGATGGTCCTGCACACGCACGCTTCGATCGGCCTTGGTCACGAGGTCACCGGCCGCTACTGGCTGGACCTCCGACCGGGCGATCTCCACTGGAATATCGCCGACAACGGCTGGGCCAAGGCGGCATGGTCGAGCTTCTTCGGACCGTGGCAATGCGGCGCGACGCTGCTCATTCAATACAGCACCGGGAAGTTCGCCGCCCCCGAGATCCTCCGCTTCCTCGCGACCTACCCGGTGACGACCCTGTGCGCGCCGCCGACCGTCTACCGGATGCTCGTGCAGGAAGACCTGAGCGACCTTCGCTGCCCGACCCTCCGCCACTGCGTCGCCGCGGGCGAGCCCCTCAACCCCGAGGTGATCGAGACGTGGAAGAAGGAGACGGGCCTGGTGATCCGCGATGGCTACGGGCAGACCGAGACCGTGATCCTCTGCGGGAACTTCCCGCCGATCGAGGTGCGGCCCGGCTCGATGGGCAAGCCGACCCCGGGCTTCGACCTCGCCGTCGTCGACGACGAAGGAAATCGGTTACGGCCGGGGAAGGAGGGCGACATCGCGATCCGCGTGGAGCCCGACCGCCCGCTCGGACTCTTCAAGGAGTACTGGAAGAACCCCGAGGCGATGGCGGCCTCGTTCCGCCACGGCTGGTACACGACGGGCGATCGCGGCATGACCGACGACGATGGGTACTTCTGGTTCGTGGGACGCGCGGACGACGTCATCATCTCGGCCGGCTATCGCATCGGACCGTTCGAGGTCGAGAGCGCGCTCATCGAACATCCCGCCGTCGCGGAGGCGGCGGCGGTCGCCAGTCCGGATGCGATGCGCGGCGCGATCGTGAAAGCGTTCGTCGTGCTCGCACCCGGGCACGTCGGTTCGGACGCGCTCGTCACCGAGCTGCAGGAGCACACCAAGCGCGTGACGGCCCCGTACAAGTACCCGCGCGAGATCGAGTTCGTGAAGGAGCTGCCGAAGACGATCAGCGGCAAGATCCGGCGGCTCGAGCTGCGCGAGGGCGAGGCGAAACGCAAGGCCGGATGACCGCGCCCGCGCGGTTCGACACGATCATCGTCGGAGCGGGAAGCGCTGGCGCCGTGCTCGCGGCCCGGCTCTCGGAGGACTCGTCGCGTTCCGTATGCCTCGTCGAGGCGGGCGACGATCCGTCGCCTGACTCGCTCCCACCGGAGCTGCGCCTTGCGTCGATGATCGACGCGCGCCACGAGCGGTATCTCTGGCATCACACCGCGCGCGCGACGGAGCTCCGGCCGGTCATCGCGATCCCGAGCGGACGCGTCGTTGGTGGTAGCTCCGCTATCAACACGACGGTCTACCTCTGGGCGCTCCGCCAGGACCTCGGCGCGTGGCCCGATGTCGCCGGGCCGGACTGGCGATACGAGGCTTGCCTCCCCTACTTCCAGCGGCTCGAGTCCGATCGCGATTTCCCCGCGCCGCCGCACGGTCGGGACGGCCCGATCCCGGTCGAGCGTCCGCCGCGCGCCACCTGGTCGCCCGCGGCCCTCGCGTACGAGGAGGCCTGCATTCTCGCCGGATACGCGGCCTCCCCCGATCACAATCGCCCTGACGCGACGGGCGTCGGCCCGGTGCCTTTCAACATGCGCGCCGGCGAGCGCATGAGCGCCGCTGTCGCTTATCTGGGGCCGGCGAGGGCGCGCCCGAACCTCGTGATCCGCGCTCGCACCATTGCCCGCCGCATCATCGTCGTGGACGGCCGCGCGACTCGAGTGGACGTGGAGACCGACGGCGAACGTGCCGTGCTCCAGGCGGACGAGATCATCCTCTCAGCGGGCGCGATCGGCTCGCCGCACCTGCTTCTGCTCTCCGGCATCGGACCCCGGTCCGAGCTCGCACCGCTCGGCATAAGGCCGGTCGCTGATCTCGCCGGCGTCGGCAAGAACCTGCGCAACCATCCGCTCGCGGCCGTGAGCTGGCACGTCACCGACCGCTACCGCTCGGCCGAGGAGCTGCCGATCCCGTGGCAGGTGCAGCTCCGGTGCACCGCGCCGGGCTCGAGCGATACGAGCGACGCGTGCCTCGGGGTCGCGGTGCTGACGAAGCGCACGCCCGGAGACCCGCGCATCGCGATCTCCACACTGCTGATGCACGAGGCAAGCGCCGGAGCGCTCCGCCTCGTGAGCACGGACCCCGGCGTGCAGCCGGAGATCGATCTCGGATTCCTGAACGAGCGCGAGGATCGCACGCGCATGCGCGCCATGATCGATCTCGCCCTCGAGCTCGGCGCGAGTTCTGCGCTCGACGCCCTGCGCGGACCGCTCGCGCAGCCCGACGCGCCCGATCTCGAGAACCCGCGGGCGCTCGACGAGTGGCTGCTCCGCAACGTGATGACCTCGCACCACCCAGCCGGCACATGCCGCATGGGCCTGGCGACTGACCCGCTCGCCGTCGTCGACGCGACCGGGCGGGTCCATGGGATCGACGGACTGCGCATCGTCGACGCGTCGATCATGCCCGACTGTCCCCGCGTCAACATCAACGCGACGACGATGATGGTCGCCCTGAAGATCGCCGACGCGATCGTGCGGCCGGCCATGCCGATGACGGCCCGCGGAGCGACCGGCTAGCGCGTGCGCATCGAGCGCGCGCTACGGCGGATCGACGAGCTTCGCGCGATCAACGCGTTCGTGTTCGTCGACGAGAACGCTTCCGGCAATGCCGGCCTCGTTGTGGCGGTGAAGGACAACATCGACGTGCGTGGAATGCCGACGACCGCAGGCGGGCGCCATCTACCCACCGAGGCGCGGCAGCGCGACGCGGAGTGCGTGCGGCGGCTGCGCGCCGCGGGGTGCGCGATCGTGGGCAAGACCAGCCTGTACGAGTACGCGATGGGTGGAACATCAGAGAACCCGCACCAAGGGGACGTGTTGAACCCACGACATCCCGATCGCGACGCAGGAGGATCGTCGAGCGGCAGCGCGGCCGCCGTCGCCGCGGAAATGTGCGATGCCGCACTTGGCACGGACACGCTCGGCTCGGTGCGACTGCCCGCCGCGTTCTGCGGCGTCGTGGGCTACAAGCCTCCGCGCGCGGCGATCCCGCGCCGGGGCATCTTCCCCAACGCGCTGTCGCTCGATGCCGTCGGGGTCCTCGCCACCGACGTGGCGACGGCCGCGCGCCTCGTCGACCTCATGCGCCGCGAGCCCGTGCGCCGACCGC
>JALYLX010000094.1 GCA_030773995.1 Chloroflexota bacterium | reverse complement strand
CCTTTAGCGGCAGCCTGACCCGGGCCGCCGGCGAGAACGTCGGGACCTACGCCATCGCCAAGGGCACCGTGACCCTCGGCACCAACTACACCCTGAGCTACGTCGGAGCGAACCTAGTCATCGGGGCCCGCCCGGTGACAATCACCGCCGACGCGAAGTCCAAGACCTACGGTGCCAGCGACCCGGCCCTGACCTACGCGATCACCACCGGGAGCCTGGTCGGGACCGACGCCTTTAGCGGCAGCCTGACCCGGGCCGCCGGCGAGAACGTCGGGACCTACGCCATCGCCAAGGGCACCGTGACCCTCGGCACCAACTACACCCTGAGCTACGTCGGAGCGAACCTAGTCATCACGACAGCGACCGCGAAGCTCATGTTCACTGGACAGACCCTCTGGCCGACCAACACTTCGAGCGCCAGCGTCACTCTCACGGCGCAGGTCGGGCCGCCGGCTGATCCGACCCTGAGCTTCACCGACTGGACGAAGGCGAAGGTGAAGTTCCTGCTCTGGAACAGCAGTGGCACTCTTCTAACGGTTGGATGCAGCGCGTCTGCGAACGTCAGCGGGGTGGCCCAGTGCTCGGTCACCCTCCCCATCGATAGCTTCACCGTGCAGGTCGTCTATGACACCGGCTCCTACTACAGCGGTGACCCTGACACAGGAGTGGTCACCGTCTACCAGCCTGGTCAGTCGGTGACAGGCGGCGGGTGGATTGCTGACCCGTGGACTGGTAGCAGCGCGCCTGTTCCGACCGCAGCTATCTCTCCGACCAACAAGCACGGGAACTACGGCTTCAACGTCCAGTACGACAAGAACGGAAACCTCAAGGGTCAGTCGGTGTTCGTGTACCGCGGCGCCGACGGACTCACGTACCTCTTCAAGAGCAACTCATGGTCGGGCGGCTGGCTGGCGGTCCCGAGCTCGACCAATGCATCCTTCCTTAATAGCTGCAACTTGCAGGTAATGGACGCGACGGGCAACCTCGTCAGGTCTCAAGGGAACCTAACGTGCCGCGTGGATCTGACCGACAACGGCGAGCCGGGGACGAGCGACCGGTACGCCTTCACAGCCACGAGTGGATCCGCTGTCATCCACCAGATAGGCGATGTCACCAACCAGATCCAACTTGGCGGTGGCAACATCAAGATCCAGACAACGAAGTAGCGGCCTTGTGCACGACGCGGGGGCGGGTCCCGGCACGCCGGGACCCGTTCTCACGTTCTGCTCATTTGGCCCGGCCGCGGGCCGAGACGGCCGGCACGACAAGAAATGCACGGTCGGCGTAACTGTCGCCGACCTCCACGCGGGTAGCGACAGCTCGAGCACATGGGTCGTGATCCGCGACCCGCGCGTGATTCATCGCCGGCGGCGGCAGTGTTTGGGCGCAGTCAAAGGCAGCGGCAACTACGAATTCGTCCTCAAGGCGAGCGACGGCGATGCGCGTCGAAAACGGCACGATCGACCGATTCCGCTTCACGATTTGCGACACCGACGATGGCGAGGCCATCGTCTCAGACAATCAGATCGCGGCCTCCCACAAGGATCCTCAGCTGGGTATTCACTGGCTCGCGGGTGGGAGCATCGTGATACACAAATGGCGAGGGAACGACCGGGGCGGCGGACCCGAACCTCCCGCCCCGGCCCTCACTTCCACGCGACTCACGCCGCGCGTAACCATCTAAACGCTCCTCCCCTGACACCGTTTGGGCGCGAAACCAACGGGAACTAGGTACATACGAAGGCCTACCTAAGCACGTAATTTCCTGCACATGAGTACACGAAGCGGATATGACCGTATCGACACCGAGCAGTCGGTCCAGCACCTCGCCATCGTCGCCGTGGTCCTGTTGTCGGTCCTCATCGCGGTGCTCTACCTCGGTCACCAGTTCACCCAGCTGATCTTGGCGCTCGGGAGCCTGTTCCAGGTCTAACCCTCCTTCCTTGTCCGAAGACGCGTCGGCGGCACCCTGCCAGGTGGGGAGCAGGCATTCCCGCCGGCGCGTCAACGGATCGCGTCGCGACCGCTCTACATCGAGAGCAGTCGGTCGAAGAAGGACCGGTAGCGCCGCAAGGCGATGCGCAGGTCCTCGGTGGAGAGCTTCCCCTCCCGCGCCAACGCGGACTCGAGCTGCTTCTGCTGCTCCGTGAACACGCCGGCGAGCTGGTCGATGACCTCGGCAACGAGCTTGTCGGCCGCCTCGACCGACTCGCGGGGCGCATCGACGAAGCGGGCCTGCAGCTCCAGCCACCGCGAGCGGTAGCCCTCGGCCTGCGCATCAGCGAAGAGCCACGTCCGCTCGGTCGACTTGGTCTCGGTCGAATCGTCGGCCGTGGCGCGATCCTCGGTCCTCATCGTCTGACCTCCGTGCGGTTCTCCTGATCCTCGGCGACTGCTTTGTCAGTCTGGGCCGGATCAGCTTCGAGCAGCGACGCGAAGAGCTCGCGGTAGTGGAGGAACGCCTTGCGCAGCTCCTCCGTGCTCACCGGACGCTGACGATGCTGCTGGGCGATGTCGTGCGCCGTGCGGTAGTGCTCGACCACGTCGGGATGGCTCACCGAGATGTCCGCGGCCCGCTGCTCGAAGTCCGCCATCGGATAGCCCTGCGTGCTCATCACCTCGGCGACGAGCTGATCGGCGTCGCCGATCGACGCTGCCGGGTCGTCGACGAATCGGGCCTGCACTGTCTCCCACCGAGCGGCGTAGCGCGATCGCTCGTCGGGCGCCAGCGGCCGGACCTCGAGCTTCTCGACGCGCTTCTCGCGTTGCGCGAGCGCCGATTCTGCGCGCGACTGGCCGCCGTACGTGTCGACGGCCCGCTCGTACTCCGGCCCGAACCGGCCCCGCAGGGCCTTCGTCCGCTGCTGCTTGAAGATGACGTACGCGATCGCCGCTACGACGACGAGCGCGACTACGACCACGATGATCTGGGTTGTCGTCATGGCATCGGTCTCCTTCTATACGGTCTCGACAGAACAAGGGGCACGTGCCGTGCCGCAGCCGCGCTTCAGCAGACGGGCCCTCGCTCGCTTCTCCGCGACCGTCTAGCCCGGATTGGATTCAAACCGATGACCTCTTCCTTGAGAGGCAAGCCCACCGCGCGTGTGGCTTCTGTTCGTTGCAGGACGCCCGGACTGTCTACCTTTGAACGCGGGCACCAGCCCTACCCGACCGCGCGCGTGGTCTCGCGAACCCGGTCAACAGGTCATTTCTCGACTCGTACGGGGGCACTTGTTGCACCCGCCGGGAGGCCGGCGCGCTAGGGAAGCGGTACTTGGTGCGGCAGCGGCGTTGACGGATGGTTGACGAGGATGAAGTTTGGGCGATCCGGACCAAGGTGGACGAGCACCATCGCGCTGTCGCCCGCGAACGACATGCTGGCACAGGACGGATAGGTAGCGCAAAGCTCGGTGACTGTTCCGGTGAAGTCCTGCACCTTGAACCACGAGTTCTCGTCGCCGCTGGGTGTGAAGACCAACTGATAGTCGATGGTGCCGCTGATACCGCACACCACGAATCCGACGTCGGTGAACGGCACACAGGTCGTCGTGCCTGCCGGGAAAGTGAAGGTGCCGGTTTGGACGCTGCCGCCGCTGGCCTCCACCGGAACCGCTCCCAACGCTGCCAAAAATGCGAGCACAGCCGCGAGCATCAATCGTCGCCACATCTCGATCAGTCCTCCCCCGGAACCCGACTCCGCCCTTGTTGGGAGACTATCACTGGGGCATCAGCAGACTTGCCGGCGCGAGATCCAGCGATCACACCCCCTCCGCACTCAAGCGAACGCTCTGCGCGACGAGGATCCCGATCATCACGATCACGCCGCCGACCACCTGGAGCGCCTCGAGCGACTGGCCGATCAACAGCCACGCGGCGATCGCCGCGATGACCGGCTCCGCGGTCGACGTCAGGCCGACGCGCGCCGCGGGGATCAGCCGCACCGCGCCCACGCTGAAGAGGTACGGGATGACCGTCGCGATGAACACCACCCCGAGCACGTACCAGCCGATCTCGCCCGAGAGGGTCGACCACGGGAGGGTCCACGGCGGCCGCGCGACCGACCACGCGAGGCCTGCGGTCCCGAACCCGATGCAGAGCAGCGCCCAGCTCGAGTACCGCCGAACGAGCCGCTCGGTGAGGAGGAAATACGCGGCGAGGATCACCGCGTCGACCGATGCGAGGAGCGCGCCGACCGCGTTCACCTCGCGCAGCTGCGCGTCGTACGCGCCCACGACGAAGTAGCAGCCGACGAGGGTGAGCACGCCGGCGAGCCAGAGGCCGAGCCCGACGTGACGGCCGCGCAGTCGCCAGAAGCCGAGGATGAGGAGGGGCGCGGTGTACTCGATGACGAGCGCGACCCCGATCGGGATCCGCTGGATCGCCTCGTAGTACACGAGCTGGACCGCGAGAACCCCGAGCAGGCCGAACAGGGCGAGGAACGGCAGGTCGGCGCGGCGCACGGCCAGCAGGTCGCGGCGCGTGAACGCAAGCGTGATCGCACCGAACACCACGAACGCGAAGAGGATCCGCCACTCGGCGAGCGTTTCCGGCGGGACGCCGAGGTCGAACGCGCGCTTCGCGATGACGCCACCGACCGCGTAGAACGCGGCGGCTGCGATCGCGAAGACATAGCCAAGGGCCGTCCGGCTCAGTCGGCTTCCCAGTCGCGCGGATAGAGGAAGTCGTGGCCGACGGTGCGAAGGCTCACCTTCGCGATGAGCGGCATGACGCGCTTGAAGTGGTTGCGGCGGATGCGCTCGCGGATCGTCGCGATGAGCGCGGCATCGAACCCGGCGGCGATGAGCTCGGCCGGCCGGGCCCGGCGATCGACCATGTGATAGAGGATCACGTCGGCCTGCTCGTACGTGAAGCCGAGCTCGCCCTCGTCGGTCTGGCCCTCCCAGAGATCGGCGCTCGGCGGCTTCTCGATGATCCCGTGCGGCACGCCGATATTCGCCGCGAGCTCGCGCAGCTGCGTCTTGTACAGGTCGCCGACCGGATTGAGCGCGCAGGCGAGATCGCCGAACTGCGTGCCGTAGCCGAGGAGGAGCTCCGTTTTGTTCGACGTACCGAGGACGAGGCCGTCGGGCCACGAGCGGTCGTACTCGATGCTCTTACGCTCGCGGGCCATCTTGTTGCCCATCCGGATCCGGTCGGCCTTCGCGAGGCTCGCGAAGTACGCGTCGACCTGGCTCGTGATGGGGACCTCCTCGAGACGGATGCCGACGGCGCGCGCGACGTCCTGGGCGTCGCTCTTCGATCGGCCCGCCGTCGTGCGGTACGGCGTGAACAGGCCGAGCACGTTCTCGGGACCGAGGGCCTCGGCCGCGAGGGCCGCGACCACGGCGCTGTCGACGCCGCCGGACACGCCGAGCACGAGGCGCGTTGCGCCGGTCTTCAAGGTCTCGTCGCGGAGGAACGCGACGAGCATCTTGCGCACGAGTGCTTCGTCGATCCGCAACGGCGTGAGGTCGCCCGGGGCCATGCGGATCGCGGCGCGTTCGGCCTCGATCACTCCGTCACCCGCACGCCCATGCGCTCGGCGAGGACCCGAAAGACGAGGTCGGGCCGCTCGTCGCGGAGCAGGGGGTTGCGGGCGCGCTCGCGCGCAACGAGCTCGGGATCGATGTCGGCAACGAGGAGCTCCTCGTCCCAGTCCTTGGCCCGGGCGCAGACCGTCCCGTCGGGCCCGATGACCTCGGAGCCGCCCCAGAAACCGATGCCGTCCTCGTGGCCGACTCGGTTCACGAACACGACGTACATCGTCAGGTACTGGGCGTAGAAGCGATCCATCATCCGGCACGACGCGGCGGTCCCGAGGTCGCCGCCCTCGGCGACGCCGCGCCCGGGGCTGGCGGCCGGCGCGAAGACGACGCTCGCGCCTGCGACGGCGTAGAGGTACGGCACCGAGAGGTGCCAGAGGTCCTCGCAGATCGCGAGACCCGCCACGCCCGCGGCGCTGTCGAAGGTCGCGAAGCGATCGCCGGGGCCGAAGTACCGGCCGTCGTCGAAGATCCCGTACGTCGGTAGGTAGACCTTCCGGTGGACGTGGCGAAGGGCGCCCTTCGACCAGTAGCCCTGGGCGATGTGCAGCTTCGCGTCGGGCGACCGTTCGACGAAGCCGGCGCACACGTCGATGTCGCGCGAGGCCTCCGCGATCGGCGCGAGCCGCGGGTCGTCGGCCGCGCAGGCGACGTCGGCGGCGAGGTCCTTCAGGTAGTAGCCGGTGAGCGAGAGCTCGGGGAACACCACGAGCTCCGCACCGGCAGCCCTGGCCTTGCCGATCCACTCGCGGTGCATCTCGAGGTTGCGCTGCATCGCCCCGAGCGCGGGCGCGCACTGGGCGATGGCGATCTTCACGACGCCCGGAAGCTCCCGACGCGATCGGCGTACTCGTGTGCGAGCGACCACGCCCGCCCGTCGTCCGCCGCCTCGGCCCACACGCTGAACAGGGGCTGATCGGCGTCTGGCAGCACGAGGACCCACTCGCCGTCGTAGACGTGCTTCACGCCGTCGACCTGCTTCGTGCGATCCGTCGCGGGCTCCTCCGCGAACATCCGCATCACCCGGCCCTTGTCCTCCCACGGGCAGTCGACCTTGAGCCGGACGAGGTGCGCCGCGGGGGTCTGGTCCATGACCTCGGCGAGCGTCGTGTCCTCTACCGCGAGGAGCTCGAGGAGCTTCACGATCGCGAACAGCCCGTCGAACGACGGGTGGAACCGTGGGAAGATGAAGCCGCCGAGGGCGTCGGCGACGAGGAGCGGGTGGTCGCGCGCGGCGACACCCATCTGGGCCTCGGCCGACGCTCGGACCCGCTGCACGCGGCCGCCGGCCGCGGTCACGAGCTGCTCGATGACGGCCGGTGCGAAGACCGGCACCGCGACGAGGCCGGGGGTCGTTTTCGCGATGAGTCGCACGAACGCGGTGAGGAAGTGGCGGTCCTCGATGATGCGGCCGCGATCGTCGGCGAAGAACACCTTCTCCCCGCCCGAGTCGAGCGTGACGCCGAAGCTCGCGTGCAGCGTCGCGGTGATGGCGGCGAGCTCGCGCATCTGCTGCTGGAACTCTTCGAGCGAGCGGGAGCCGATGTTCTCCGAGACCACCGAGTTGATCCCGATGACCTCGACGTTGAGCGCCTCCATGAGCTGCGGGAGGTGTTGCGCCGCGGTGCCGTGCGAGTAGTTGAGGACGATCTTGAACTTTGCGTCGGTGATCTCGCGCTTGTGCGCGACCTCGCGGAGGAACGCTTCGCTGTACGCCTCACCCACCCGCGGGATCTCGATGATCCGGCCGACGTCGTCGTATGAGCTGCGCCGGAAGTCCTCGCGGAAGAAGACGCTCTCGACCTTTCGCTCCTGGGCCCTGTCCATGTCGAGGGCCTGCCGGTCGAAGAACTTGATGTCGCAGACCCGCACGTCGAAGGGCGAGATGCGCACGTGGACCCCGCCGGCGGCGCCCATCCTGCGCGTCTGGAACCGGCCGATCGGCAGGGGGGCCTGGGTGAGATCGGCCACGTGCACGCCGGCGCCGACGATCCCGCCCATGAGCGCGCGCTTCAGCATCCGGCTGCTGCGGTGCTGGTCGCGGTTGATCGTGACCGTGGTGCCGCTCGGGATCGAGGACGCGTACGCGGATCCGAGGCGAGCGGCGAACTCGGGCGTGAGGTCCACGTTCACGAGGCCCGTGACGCCGAATCGCCCGAACAGCGAGCGCCTGCCCTGGGAGCCCCAGATCAGGCTCGAGGCGACGACGGCGCCGCCCTCGACCTGCTTGTCGGGCCAGATCTTCACGGAGGCCCGGACGCGGGCGCCTTCGTTGATGACGGAGTGGTCGCCGACGACCGAGCCCTCCTCAAGCACGACGCGGGCCTTCAGCGCGCACTGCCGGCCGACGATCGTGCCGCGCAGATCCGCGCGCTCGCCGATGTAGCTGTTGCGCCACACGATGGAGCTCTCGACGTGGGCGAACTGGTCGACGGTCACCTGGTCGCGCAGCACGGTCGGACCGATGATCTGCGCGCCACCGCCGATGCGGACGCCCGCGCCGAGGTAGACCGGCCCGGTGAGCGTGGCCGAAGGCTCAATCTGGACCTCCCCGCTCGCGAAGACGCCGGGAAGGATCTCCCGTCCGAGTGGCTCGCTCTTCATCTTTCCGTTGAGCAGATCGGAATTGGCGCGGCTGTACTCGGCGATCGATCCGACATCGGTCCAGTACCCCTCGGCGACGTACCCGTACAGCGGCTCGCCGTCGGCGAGCAGTTGGGGGAACAGGTCCTTGCTGAAGTCGAACTTGTCGCCGACCGCGTAGCGCTCGAGGACGCGCGGCTCGATGACGTAGATGCCGGTGTTGATGGTGTCCGAGAACACCTCGCCCCACGACGGCTTCTCGAGGAACTTCGAGATGCGCCCATCGGGCTGGGTGATGACCACGCCGTACTCGAGCGGGTTGGCGACGTGGACGAGGGTGAGCGTGACTGCGGCCTTGCGCTCCTTGTGGAACGCGACCACCTTCGAAAGATCGATGTCCGTCATCGCGTCGCCGGAGATCACGAGGAACGTGTCGTCGAGGGCGTCGCCGATCTGCCGGACGGAGCCGCCGGTGCCGAGCGGCGTCTCCTCGACGCTGTAGCGGAGGCGCATCCCGACGCCGCCGCCGTCGCCGTAGCTGTCCTGGATCACGGAGGCGAGGTACTGCAGCGTCACGAACGCGTCCGTGACCCCGTGGCCCTTCAGCAGGTCGAAGATGTGGCCGAGGCACGGCTTGTTGACGATCGACACCATCGGCTTCGGACGGTTGATCGTCAGCGGTCTGAGACGGCTCCCCTCGCCGCCGGCCATGACGACGGCCTGCATTGGCGCGAGTCTAGGCGCGCTTGGCAGGCTGCTCTGCGCCGATCGAGAAGAGCGACTCGAGGTCGTGGCGCGAGTACATCTTGAACGCGACGTGGGTGTCGGTGCGCAGGACGCCGGGGACCTGGCCGATCCGGCCGGTGACGATGTCCGCGAGCTCGTCGTGCTCGCGCGCGCGGACCATCGCGATGAAGTCGATCTGGCCTGTCACCGAGTAGACCTCCGAGACGCCCTCGATCGCCGCGAGGGCCTCGCCGAGGGCCGGGATCGCCTTGCGATCGGCGCTGATCAGCACCACGGCGGTTATCACCTAGAGGCTCTTCACGTCGATGTCGTGAAGCGCGGACTTGAGGTAGTGCGCGGCCTCCTGGAAGGCCATCGCCTTGCCGCGATTCAGCGCCGCCTCGTAGCTGTCGAGGCTGTCGGCGGTGGAGCGCTCGTCGTAGCGGTGGAACGCCTCTTCGAGCTGGTCCACGGCGAGCTTCACGCGGTCGCGCGCGGCGGAGCTGATCACGGACACCCTCCCGATGACTCTCGTCAGCGACGAGGATATCGGGAGGGCGTCCGGACCGCCGTTCGGGCTAGATCTCGCTGCGCTTCGTCGTCGTGGTGCGCTCCTCGACGACCTGGTCGGGCACGGCCGGGTCGTTGACCTGCACGTCGGCGCCGCCATCAGGCCGCACGTTCACGTTCGTGGTCTGGCCGTTAGGGACCGTCGTGTCCTTGATGGTCGTTCGGGTCTCGGTCACTTCGCGCTTGTCCATCGATGCCCTCCTTGTTGTGGCACTCAACGGACGGTGCACAGCCGGTGCCAGTGACCCTAGCCACCGATCTCCAAGGCGCGCGTCTTGACCCCGAGGTCGACCTCGACGACGCCGTCACGGACGCGCACGGGATACGCGTTCACCGGATACACGGCCGGAAGGGCCTTCACCTGGCCGGTGAAGAGGTCGAACCGCGCGCCGTGCCGGGGACACTCGACGCAGCGGTCGTCGAGCTCCCCCTCGCCGAGCGTGCCACCGTCATGGGTGCAGACGTTGTCGATCGCGCCCCAGGCGCCATCGGCCGCGCGTCCGAGCGCGAATGAGCGGCCCTCGGCACCGATGACCATCACCTCACCGGGCGCGAGGTCGGCCTCGCTTGCGACCGGCCACCACCGCGGGCCTTCAGTGCTGTCGACGGTATCGCTATCGGTCACGCGGCGTCCTCGAGCTCGGCGATGCGGCCGATGCGCGGGGCGAGCGCGGCGAGGACACGCGCACCCACCTGGGGGTCGGGAATCTCGTTGATCACGCGCTGGAAGAAGCCACGCACGAGCATCTGCTCCGCGCTCGCGCGGTCGAGGCCCCGCGACATCACGTAGAAGAGCTCGAGATCGTCCAGGCGGCCGGCCGTCGCGCCGTGGCCGCAGCGCGCGACGTCGTTGGTGAGGATCTCGAGCACCGGGATGGGATCCGCGCCGGCCTTGTCCGAGAGCAGCATGTTCCGGCACTCCTGGTACGACCCCGTGCCGTGCGAGGTCGGCTCCACGCGGATGATCCCGTAGTACGTCGCGTGCGCCCGCTCGTAGAGCGCCGACAGGTACAGGAGGTCGCTCGTCGACGCCCTGCCGTCGAGCCGCTGGAGCGAGTTCACGTCGATGCGCTGATCCGCGGCGGCGGCGACCAGGCCGTAGAGCTTCACCGTCGCCCCGTCGCCGAGGATGTCCGAGTCGAGGCCGAGCTTCGTCTTGTGGCTGCCGACGAGCACGTTGAAGCTCCTGACCGTGCTGTCGCGTCCGGAGGCGTAACGCTGGAAGCCGAGATCCCACACATCGTTGCCGAAGCGCTGGATGCCGACGTAGCGCACCTGCGCGCCGTCGCCCGCGAGGACCTCGAGGCCGGGGATCGCGACCCGGCCCTTGCCGCCGCCGTCGGAGGTGACCTCCTCGACCAGGGTGACGCTGCTGCCGCGCTCGGCGACCACGACGGTGCGGTACACGATCGCGCCGGTGCCCGCGGCCCAGTGCTTGTGCACGTGGAGCGGTAGCTCCACCTGGACCCCGGCGGGCACGTACACGAACGTGCTGCCGTGCGCGAACGCCGCCGCGTTGAGCGCGCGGAACGCCGCGTGGCTCTTCAGCCCTTCGTTCGCGCCCAGGGCGCCCCTCACCAGGTCGGGGCGGGCCTTCACCGCGTCGATCCAGCGGTCGAAGATCACGCCCTTGCGGGCCGCCTCGACCGGGACGGAGCTGTACTCGGACGGCGGGCCGGGCGGGTCGTCGACGACGAGCGGTCCGGCCGGCAGACCGTGGAGCGGAAAGCGGCGCCACTCCTCTTCTGCGCCCGTTGGCCAATCGTCCGGGCGAAGGGCCGCGAGCGCCGCGAGGCGCCACTCGAGGAGCCAGCCGGGCTCACCGCGCCGACGCGAAAGCCGCTCGACCTCAGTGCGGTCGAGCGGCAGGAGTGCCGTGGGTGCGGTCGCGACTGCCACTAGCCGATAGCGCCCTGCATCTGCAAGGTGATGAGGCGGTTCATCTCGATCGCGTAGTCCATCGGGAGCGTCTTCACGATCGGCTCGATGAAGCCGTTCACGATCATCGCGGTCCCCTCGGCCTCGGTCATCCCGCGGCTCATGAGGTAGAAGAGCTGCTCCTCGCCGATCTTGGAGACGGAGGCCTCGTGGCCGATGGTCACGTCGTCCTCGTCGATCTCCATGTACGGATACGTCGAGCTCTGGGCGGTGTCGTCGAGCATGAGCGCGTCGCAGCGAACGGTGCTCTTCGCGCCCTTGCAGCCCGGGTAGATCTTCACCAGGCCGCGGTAGCTCTGCTTCCCGGTGCCTTTGCTGATGCCCTTGCTCGTGATGAGCGAGGTCGTGTGCGGCGCGGCGTGGATCATCTTGGCGCCGGCGTCCTGGTGCTGGCCGTCGCCCGCGAACGCGACGGAGAGGACCTCACCGTGCGCGCGCTCGCCGACCAGGTAAACGCTCGGGTACTTCATCGTGACCTTGGAGCCGAGGTTGGCGTCGATCCACTCCATCACGCCACCCTCCTGGACCACCGCACGCTTCGTGACGAGGTTGTAGACGTTGTGGCTCCAGTTCTGGATGGTCGTGTAGCGGACGCGGGCGTCCTTCTTCACGATGATCTCGACGACCGCGCTGTGCAGCGTGTTCGTCGTGAAGACGGGAGCTGTGCACCCTTCCACGTAGTGCACGCTCGAACCTTCCTCGGCGATGATCAAGGTCCGCTCGAACTGCCCGGCGTTCTCGCTGTTGATGCGGAAGTACGCCTGGAGCGGGATCTCGACCTGCACGTTCTTCGGGACCCACACGAACGACCCACCGGACCACACCGCGGTGTTGAGCGCGGCGAGCTTGTTGTCGTTGGCCGGGATCACCGTGCCGAAGTGCTCGAGGAAGATCTCGGGGTGCTCCTTGAGCGCGGTGTCGGTGTCCATGAACACGACGCCCTGCGCCGCGAGATCCTTGCGGATGTTGTGGTAGACGGATTCGGAATCATATTGAGCTCCGACTCCCGCGAGGTACTTCTGCTCGGCCTGGGGGATGCCGAGCTGATCGAACGTCCGCTTGATGTAGTCAGGGACGTCGTTCCAGTCCTTCATCGACTTGTCTGACGCGCGCAGGTAGTAGTAGATGTCCTCGAAGTCGATCTCCGAGAGATCGGCGCCCCACGTCGGCATCGGCCGACTGCGGTAATGCTTGAGCGCCTTCAGACGCCGCTTGAGCATCCACTCCGGCTCCTGCTTGTAGGTCTGGGAGATCTCGGTGACGACGTCCTCGGAGAGGCCCTTCTTCTTGACGTTCCGGTAGACGGCGTCCTTGTCCTCCCACCCGAACTTGTAGTTGTCGGGGAGCTGGTCGACGGCGGGATTCACTGCCATAGCGTTAATCCTACTCCCCAGGTCGGAATTTCTACGCCCAGTTTCATGACGTTTTCGCCTCCTCGCCTGGCCACTCGTGCAGCCCCCAGGCGCTGCCTTTCAAGGCTTTCAGGCTGAGGAGCGCGCACTTCAGGCGCGCCGGGGTGAGGGTGATGCCGAGGTTCTCGAGGACGTGGTCGCGATCGATCGCCTTGAGCTCGTCAAGGGTCTTCCCCCTCACCTCGTCGGTGAGGATCGACGCCGACGCCTGCGAGATCGCGCACCCCTTACCGCTGAAGCTCACGTCGTCGACGCGATCGTCCGCGCCGATCTTGAGGTACATCGTGATCTCGTCACCGCAGAGCGGATTCGTGTCGTGATACCGATGCGTTGCGTCCGTCAGCTCCCCGAAGTTGTGCGGGTTCTTGTAGTGGTCGAGGATGAACTCGCGGTAGAAGTCGTCCATCGGTCTCCCGTCTAAACCTTGAACAGCTTCTTCGCCTTGTCGATCGCGCTCACGAGCGCGTCGATCTCGGCGAACGTGTTGTACAGGTAGAAGCTCGCGCGGGTGGTCGCCGCGGTACCGAGCCGGGTCATGAGCGGCTGGTTGCAGTGGTGCCCGGCGCGGACGCAGATCCCCTCGCTGTCGAAGATCTGCGCGACGTCGTGCGGATGGATCCCGGCGACGTCGAACGAAATGACGCCCACGCGGTCCTCGAGCGTCTTCGGACCGAACACGGTCAGGCCGGGAATCGCAAGGAGCTTCGGCAGCGCGTAGGCCACCAAGGCTCGCTCGTGCTCGTGGATCTTCTCCATGCCGACGCCCTCGAGGTAGTCGACCGCGGCACCGAGCCCGATCGCGTCTACGTACGCCGACGTTCCCGCCTCGAACTTCCACGGGAGATCGTTCCAGGTGGTCAGGTCGATCGCGACCCGCGAGATCATGTCGCCGCCGTACAGGAACGGCCGCATCTTCTCGAGGATCGCCGCCCGGCCCCACACCACGCCCGACCCGGGCGGCGCGAGCATCTTGTGGCCGCTGAACGCGAGGAAGTCGCAGTCCAGGTCCCGGACATCGACCTTCGAGTGCGGCACCGACTGCGCGCCGTCAATGACGACGAGCGCGCCGGCGGCGTGGGCCTCGGCCGTCAGCTCCTTGGCCGGCGTGATCGTCCCGAGCCCGTTACTCGTCTGGGTGATCGTGACGAGCTTCGGGTGCTTCGCGAGGGCGGCGGTGAACTCGTCGCGACGGAGCCGGCCGTCGTCGTCGATGTCGACCACGATGAGCGTCGCCCCGACCTGCTGCGCGAGCTGCTGCCACGGCACGAAGTTCGAGTGGTGCTCGAGCACCGTGGTGACGATGACGTCGCCCGCGCCGATGTGCTCGCGTCCCCAGCTCTGCATGACGAGGTTGAGGCCTTCGGTCGCGTTACGGCAGAAGATGACCTCGCGGGTCTGCGGCGCGTTGATGAACTTCGCCACCTTCTCGCGCGCGCCTTCGAAGAGCGCGGTCGTCGTCTCGCTGAACTCGTAGACGCCGCGGTGGATGTTCGCGTTGTGCTCCAGGTAGACGCGCGACATCGCGTCGATGACCTGTCGCGGCTTCTGGCTCGTGGCGGCGTTGTCCAGGTAGACGAGCGGCTTGCCGTGCGCGGTGCGCGACAGGATCGGGAAGTCGGCGCGGATGCGCTCGACGTCCAGCGGCGTCGCGGTCTCGCGCGGGGCGGTGACGGCCATTACTTCGCCACTCCCGCGGGCGTCGCGATCGCCGGCTCGTTGTACAGCTCCTCGCGGACGAAGTCGTAGCCCTTGCGCTCGAGCTCGGCGGCGAGCTCGCGGCCGCCGGTGCGGACGATCCGGCCGTCGACGAGCACGTGCACGAAGTCCGGCTGGACGTAGCGGAGGATCCGCTCGTAGTGCGTGATGAGGAGGATCCCGATGCCGGGGCCGCGAAGCGATTCGATGCCCGTCGCGATCGTCTTCAGCGCGTCGATGTCGAGGCCCGAGTCGGTCTCGTCGAGGATCGCGAGGGTCGGCTGGAACATGTGCATCTGGAGCGTCTCGAGCCGCTTCTTCTCGCCGCCGGAGAACCCGTCGTTCACGGCGCGCTTCAGGAAGTCCTCCGGGACCTGGAGGAGCTGCATCCTGTCGGCGAGCATCTTCCGGAACTGGGGGATCGGCATGTCGTTCTTCTTCTCGACGCCCGGCGTCGCGCGGCGCGCGTTGATGGCCGTGCGGAGGAAGTTCGCGACCGATACGCCCGGGATCGCCGAGGGGTACTGGAACGCGAGGAACAGCCCCTTGCGGGCGCGCTCGTCGACCGGGAGCTTGAGGACGTCCGCGCCGTCGAGGAGGACCGAGCCGGCGGTCACCTTGTAGCGCGGGTGACCCATGATCGCGAGCGACAGCGTGCTCTTCCCCGAGCCGTTCGGGCCCATGATCGCGTGGACCTCACCGCTGCGGACCACGAGATCGATCCCACGCAGGATCTCTTTCTGGTCCACGGTGACGTGGAGGCCGTTGATCTCGAGCGTTGACACTGCCTCTCCCCCTGCCGGTGCGCCCTAGGGCGCGACGGTGCCGTTCTGTTGCTGCGTTTGCCGGGCCAGCTCGGCGAGCGTCATGCCGTCGAGCGCCGTCGCGATCGTTGACTGGAGCTTGAGCCAGACGAGCCGCGTGCCGCACCCCTGCTCGCGCACGCAGTTGAACACCGGATCGCCCTCTGCCGTGCAGACCTGCGGCTCGATCGGGCCTTCGAGCGCCCGCACGACGTCGCCCGCGGTGATCTGCGCCGGCTCGCGCGCGAGCGTGTAGCCGCCGCCGGCGCCGCGCTTGCCGATCACGAGCCCCGCCTTGCGGAGGACCGCGACGAGCTGCTCGAGGTACGCCTCAGGAAGCTGCTCGCGCTCGGCCACCGCGTGCAGCGACACGCTGCCGGCACCGAAGTGGCGCGCGAGGTCGACCATCAGGCGCATCCCGTACTCGCCTCGGGTCGAGACGTGGAACGCGGCGGGGCTGGTGGGATTTCCGAGCACTACAGTCGGAATTCTACCGCGCGGCGACCGGTCCGGCTAGGTGAAGTTCCCGGCGGTCTTTGAGACTCCAGTGAAAATGCGTTCCCGCTCCAGGCCGTCCTCGCAGCGGGGAACCAGAAGGGAGTCCACTACGGTGCGAGGTCCTCGCGAACGATGGGCGCGAGCGCA
>JALYLX010000093.1 GCA_030773995.1 Chloroflexota bacterium | reverse complement strand
GGACTGTGCCGGTCGGTCGGCGCAGGCCGGGCCAGCGCGCGCCGGGCGCCGCGTCGCCGAGGCGCCCCGCATCGTTCGCGTCCGTCAGGTACGAGAGGAACACCAGTACCGTCGTCGTCGCGTCGGCCGTGGGGATGATCCGCACCGGATCGACGTAGCTCGTCGCCGGCCCGGTGAAGAACACCCCGGAGCCCGTGCTCGCGAACGGCCTGAATCGCTGCGCGAACGCCTCACGCTGATCGGGCGCGGCGCTCATCACGAATGGCGACGGGCGGCCGTCCGATCGGAAGGCGGCGTTGATCGCAAGCTCCTCGCGGCCCGCCGCGAGCGAACCGTTGGTGACGACGATCCCGGGTGTGCTTCGTGACGGGAGCGCGTCCACGAGTGCGCGAGCGATCGCGTCGGGCGTCGGGGCGAGGCCGAAGATCCATCGTGCGGCGTCGCTAGCCGCCTCCCCGATCGGCAGCGTGAACAAGACGGGGCGCCGCACGAGCGCGATCGCGCTCGCAAGCGTGTCGTCGAGGATCGCCGGCACTCCGACGACGAACGCGTCCGTGTCGCCGGCGTCGGCGGCGCGTTTCAGCTCCAGGAGGAGCTTCGCGTCGCTGCCGGCGACATCGACGACCCGCAGCTTCACCCGTGGCGTCGTGCGCTGGGCGTCGCTCGATGCCCACTGCTGCATCGCGTTGCGTTGCGCGTCGCCCCGTGGCCCCCGGCTGCCGGAAAGATCCAGGAGCGCCGTGACCGCGTACGTTCCCGGCTCGCGGGTCGGCGACGGCGTGGGCGAGGCCGTTGATGGAGGCGGGGCGCCGCACGCGGCGACGAAGAGGGCGAGGGCGATGAGGGTCGCGCGCATCACCGGTCTACGCGCGGGTGCCCCCGGGGATGCCTTCCTTCGCGTACACGTGCTCGAGGAGATCCTCGGCGCGCGGGTCCGGTGCGGCCTCGGCCTCGTCGATCGATCGCTCGATCTCTGCGGCGATCTCGGCGCGCATCGCGTCGAGCGTCGCGGACGGTACGCCCTGGGCGAGCAGGTAGGCCTGTCCCTTGTCGACCGGGTCCTTCGCCTGCCACTCCTTCAACAGGTCCTTGGACCGGTAGCGCGAGTCGTCGTCGTCGGAGCTGTGCGGCTGGTAGCGATAGCACTTCGCCTCGACGATGCTCGGGCCCTCGCCCCGGCGCGCGCGATCCGCCGCCTCCTTCGTCTTCGCGTACACGTCGAACACATCGGTGCCGTCGGCGACCAGACCAGGGATGCCGTATCCCGCGGCGCGATCGGCCACGTTCGGCACGCTCATCTGCAGAGACATCGGCGTCGAGATCGCGAACAGGTTGTTCTCGATGACGAATACGACCGGCAGCTTGTGGATCGCGGCGAAGTTGACGGCCTCGTGGAAGTCGCCGGGGCTCGTCGAGCCATCGCCGCCGTACGTGAAGACGACGCGGTCTTCCTTGCGGACCTTGATCGCGAGCGCGATGCCCGCCGCTTGGGGGAACTGGGTCGCAATGCACACCGACCCGGTGACGATGTTCGCCTCGGGCGAGCTGAACTGGTTGACGATCTGGCGACCCCCGGAGTTCGGGTCCGTCGCCTTCGCGAACACCCCGAGGAACTGGTCCTTCGCGGTCTGGCCGAGGACGAGGGCGACGCCGACGTCGCGGTAGTACGGGTGCACCCAGTCGTGGCCGCGCTTGATGACCCACGCGGAGCCGACCTCGGCGGCCTCGTGCCCGTCGGCGACGCCCACGAACGCTGCGCGGCCCATCCGGTTCATCTGCATCATCCGCTCGCCGAGCATCCGGGTGAGGAGCATCGCTCGGTACATGCCCTTCGCATCGTCGAGCGTGAGGCCCAGCGCTTCGTGCCGGGACAGCGGCTGCGCCTTCTGTTGACCGGTCTTGATCGCCATCAGCGTGATGCTACCGACCGGCGGGTCGTCACGGCGACGAGCAGCAGGCCGTCAGCGACCTCGACGCTGCCGCGCCGTTCGGTGAGCTCGTTGCTCACCCCACGCGTGGAGCCCCGGACCAGCTCCTCATGCCGGAGGGGGAAGCGCAGGCCGTCGGTCGCGACACCGCGCACGACCTCGGAGAGCGGCTCGAGCGTCACCCAGTCGCCCGCCGATCCCTCGAGCTCGAGGATGCCCGGGCCGAGCAGCGAACGGAACGTGGCGCGCTCCGTGACCAGGGAGACGTCGATCGCCGCGAAGTCCTCGTGCGCGAGCAGCAGGAGATTGCCGACCATGTGATCGAGCCGCGCGCCGGCGAACGCCCCGACGACGACGATCTCGTCGGCGCCGCGCGTCACGGCCGCATCGAGGGCGAGCTCAGCGTCGGTCTGCTCTTTTTCGTCCGGATGGACCTCGAACGCGACGCCGGCCCGCTCGAGCTCGCGCCTCGCGTCGGCCGAAAGGGAGTCGAGATCCCCAACGACGAGATCCGGACGGCGGCCGGCCTTCCCGAGACGGCTCGCCCCGCCATCGGCCGCGATCACCACGTCGGAGTGCTGCGCGAGCGCGGTCAGCCACGCGTCGCTGCCGAGCGGATCACCGTCGAGCACCACGAGCGCGCGCACGCACATGAGCCTATGCCGGGTGCGTCAGGGTACGGGACCGGAAGACCGGCACGGCCGCTGCGAGCGCGAGGACCTGGGTGCCCACGCAGATGGCGATCACCGCCGGGATGCTGCGGTCATACGCGATCCCGAGCGCGCTGCTCCCAAGGGACAACGCGACGCCATAGGCCGTGTTGAAGATCCCGTACGCGGTCCCACGCGCACCTGGGGCGACGAGGTGCGCGACCGCCGCGCGCACCGTGGACTCCTGCGCGCCAAGGACGATGCCCCAGAGGACGAGGCCCGCGCCGAGCGCGAGCGGCGTATCGCCGAAGACGAAGAACGGCACGATCGCGGTCACAATCGGCACGAACAGCACCGAGGCGAGGCCGACGCGGTCGAACGCAAGGCCCGCGACGAGCGCCGCGACCGCGCTGACGCCGGTCGCGATCGCGAAGAACGGCGGCACGAGCGGCTCGGACAGGATCCGCTGGACCGTGATGTGGTACGAGATGAGCGAGAAGTGCGCGAAGCCGGCGACGGTGAGCGCCGCGAAGATCGTGTACAGGATGCGGTCACGCCCGAGGCTAGCCGAACGACGTAGCCGACGAGCTCGCCGAAGCCGCTTGCGATGCCCACGACCGCGGCGCTCGCTCCGAGCGTCACCATGTACGGACCGACGATGCTCCAGCCGCCTTCCTAGGTCATGTCGCCGAGGAGCGACACGACGCCGAGGAGCAGCACGAACGATCGGGCGGACGCGCGCTCCGCCTTCACCCTGCCGGCTGCGACGCGCCCGGCGCCCGCGCGAAGGTCCAGGCGAGGGCGAGCAGCCACAGCCCCAGGACCAGGTGCGCCGCGCTGAAGTACGGCTGCGCGAGCGCGTCGGCCAGCGACCGGGGCATGACCGCGATGAACGTGGCCGAGAACGCCTCAAGCGGGACGAACGCGAACGCGCAGAGGCCGAGCACCATCGTGACGGTGCCCAAGGTCCGCGGCATCACGCCGGTCTCGGCCCACAGCTTTCCGATCGTCCACCACCACATCCCGAGCACGAACAGCGACGCGGGCCGCACGTCGATGTTCGCCGAGCCGGCCAGGCCCACCGTCGCGACGGCCGCGCCCGCGATCGTCCCGAGGATCGCGCCGCTCTGGCGCACGGCGGCGTGGCGGACGTGGAGCACGGCGATGCCCGGCAGCAGGAATCCGTAGGCGACCGCGACGAGGGCGTCGTACAGGTACGGGTACCCAAGGTCGCCGAAAGCCACGATCGCGACGTGGGCGACGCCGGCGATCGCGCTCCAGAGCGCGGCCTTGCGGGCGGCCGCTACTTCATCGGCGTTGACGGCTTCTTCTGACCCTTCTCGTCGTACTCGTAGAAGCCGCGGCCGACCTTGGTCCCGAGGCGTCCGGCGAGGACCATGCGCTTCAAGAGGGGCGGCGGCGCGACGCTCGGGTCCTTGAACTCTTCGAAGAACACATTGGCGACGTGGAGGTTGATGTCGAGTCCGGTGTAGTCGATGAGCTCGAACGGGCCCATCGGGTGGCGCAGCCCGAGCTTGACTGCGGTGTCGATCTCCTCGACCGTCGCGACGCCCTGCTCGAGCGCGCGGATCGCGCCGAGGAGATAGGGGACCATCAGCCGGTTCACGATGAAGCCCGGCGAGTCCTTGCACACGACGCCGGTCTTCCCGAGGGAGGTCACGAACTCGCGCAGCGTCGCGATCGTCTCCCCGCTCGTGGTGAGCGCCTGCACGATCTCGACGAGTGGCATCACGGGCGCGGGATTGAAGAAGTGCAGTCCGGCGAAGCGATCAGGTCGCTTTGTGATCGCGGCCATCTCCACGATCGTCAGGCTCGAGGTGTTCGAGGCGAAGATCGTCGTGTCCGGGCAGAGCGCATCGAGCGTGCCGAACACCTCTTTCTTCGCATCCATCTCTTCGACGACGGCCTCGATGACGAGATCGCACTCTCTCAAGTCCTCGAGGGCTGTCGTCCCGCGCATCCGGCCCCGTGCGGCCTTCGCGTCGTCTTCGGTCAGCTTTCCGGACTTCACGATCCGCGCGAGCGAGGAATCGACGCGGCCGAATCCCTTGTCGAGGAGCGGCTGCCCGACCTCGCGTATGACTGTTTCGTAGCCCGCCTGCGCGCACACCTGCGCGATCCCCGAACCCATGAGACCGAAGCCAACGACGCCAACGCGCTTGATCGGCATGGACGCTCCCCTTGGAGGCGTATTCGCTCGCGCATTCTAGGCACGCTTTTTCCGTACGATGGGCCTCGTGCCCAAGGCTCCCCGATTCATCGGTCCGGGCGCGGTCGACGTCGAGCTCGAGGTGAACGGCGACGGCGTCAGCGTGCACGTTCCGCCCCATCGGACGCTCCTCGACACGTTGCGCGAGACCCTCGGGCTCACGGGCGCGAAGCGCGTGTGCGACGAGGGGACCTGCGGCGCGTGCACCGTCCTGCTCGACGGCGAACCGGTGTACTCGTGCATGACCCTCGCCGTCGCGTGCGCCGGTCGCGCGGTCGAGACCGTCGAGGGACTGCGCACCGAGGGTGCGCTGCATCCGGTGCAGGAGGCGTTCATCGAGCACGACGCCTTCCAGTGCGGGTTCTGCACGCCGGGGCAGATCATGTCCTGCGTCGGGCTGCTGAGACACAACCCGTCGCCGACCGCTGAGGACGTGCTGCGCGCAGTGAGCGGCAACCTCTGCCGCTGCGGCGCCTACCCGAACATCGTGGCCGCCGCATTGAGCGCGGCGAAGAAGCAGGCCCGGCGGTGAGCATCAAGGTCGTCCGCACCAAGTCCGAGTTCGAGGGCCAGATCAGCGAGGAGACCGCCCTCGTCGATGGCAGGGACCTCGCCCCATGGGGCGCCGACCAGGCGTTCGCGACGGTCGGCAAACGCCACGTCCGCGTCGACGGCATCGCGCGGGTCACGGGTCGCGCGCGATACACCCAGGACCTCTACCTCCCCGCGATGCTGCACGTCCGGGTGCTCCGTAGCCCGTACCCGCGCGCCCGCGTCCGGCGCGTGGACGCGAGCCGCGCGCTCGCGCTGCCGGGCGTGCGCGGCGTGCTCCACCGGTTCAACGCGCCCAAGGCCGCGTTCCGCGGCGAGGAGACCATCTTCCGTGACGAGGTGCGCTTCGCGGGCGACGAGGTCGCGGCCGTCGCAGCGGACACCGAGGAGATCGCCGGCGACGCGGTCCGCCTCATCGAAGTCGACTACGAGCTCCTGCCGTTCGTATCCGATCTCGAGGAGGCGATGCGCGATGACGCGACGCGCCTCGACGAGAAGGGGAACGTGACCGAGTCGGGCAAGCTCGATCGCGGTGATGTGAAGCGCGCGTTCGCCGATGCCAAGGTGATCGTCGAGGCGACCTATCGCACCTCGACCCAGATCCACAACAGCCTCGAGACCCACGGCGCCGTCGCGCGGTGGGACGGCGACGAGCTGACGGTGTGGGAATCGACGCAGCACGTCTTCGGCGTGCGAGCGGGGCTGCAGGCCGCGTTGAGGATCCCGTATCGGGACATCCGCGTCCTGTGCGACTACATGGGCGGCGGCTTCGGCTCCAAGGGCGGAGCCGGGAAGTACACGATCGTGGCCGCCATCTTCGCGCGCCAGCTCGGGAAGCCGGTGCGCTGCTTCCTCACCCGGGACGAGGAGAACCTCGCTGCGGGCAATCGCTCCGCCACATACCAGACCGTGAAGATCGCCGCGCGGGGGAAGAAGATCCACGCGATCGAGCATCTCTCCTGGTCCAACTCCGGCCAGGGCCGCTGGGTCGCCGATCCGACCGGGCCGACGAACGGGCTATACGACATCCCGAACGTGCGCACGCGTTCGTACAAGGTGGTGACGAGCCTCGGTGCGCTCAGCTCGTTCCGCGCGCCCGGCTACGTGGAAGGCACGTTCGCACTCGATCAGGCCATCGACGAGCTTGCCGAACGCATTGGCGAGGACCCGCTCGCGCTGCGCCGAAGGCACGCGACGCGACAGACCGATCCGGTGACGGGCATGCGGTACTCCTTGAAGCGGCTCATGGCGTGCTACGACGTCGGCGCGCGGGAGATCGGCTGGCAGCACCGCAAGCCCGAGGGCACCCGCGGTAGCGCGCCGCATCGCCGCCGCGGCTACGGGATGGCGTCGCAGCTCTGGGGCGGCAGCGGACTGCCGCCGGCGTATGCGACCGTGCACCTGAATCCCGACGGCACCGCGGTGCTGCGTTGTGGGACGCAGGACATCGGGACCGGCACGCGCACGGTGCTCGCGCAGCTCGCCGCCGAAGAGCTCGGGATCGACGTCGGCGACGTGCGCGTCGAGCTCGGCGACACGAACAGCCAGTACGCGCCGATCTCGGCCGGCTCGCTGACGGTCGCGTCTGTGGGGCCGGCGGTCCGGCTGGCGGCCAAGGACGCGCGGATGCAGCTGCTCGACGCGGCGTCGGGGCTG
The DNA here is from genome assembly GCA_030773995.1 of Chloroflexota bacterium. Taxonomy (GTDB): domain Bacteria; phylum Chloroflexota; class Limnocylindria; order P2-11E; family P2-11E; genus UBA4735. The sequence goes on along the minus strand of JALYLX010000093.1, from coordinate 20,199 downwards.
CTCGAGGTGGCGCCGTCCGAGCTGCGTGTCGAACACGGCGCGATCGTCAGCAAGGGCCGCCGCACGCCGGTCGGCGAAGTCCTCGGCCAAGTCGACAACTACACGGTCATCGGGAAGGGCTCGCGGTTCCCGAATCCGGAGGGCGTGTCGTTGAAGACCTTCGGCGCGCACTTCGCGCAGGTCGAGGTCGACGTCGGCACCGGCGAGGTGTTCGTCGAGCATGTCGTCGCCGTGCATGACATCGGGCGCGTCATCAATCCCCTCACCGCGACATCGCAGGTCGAGGGTGGCGTCATCCAAGGGCTGGGATTCGTACTCAGCGAGGAGCGGATCGTGGATCGCCCGACCGGCCGCGTCGTCAACGGCAATCTGGAGAGCTACAAGATCCCGACCATCAGGGACGTGCCACGCATCACCGTGCGGTTCATCGACGATCCAGACACGAAGGCGAACAACATCGGCGCCAAGGGTCTCGGCGAGCCGCCGATCATCCCGCTGCCGGCCGCGATCGCGAACGCCGTCGCCAACGCGATCGGCGTGCGCGTGCGGACCGCGCCGATCACGCGACAGCGGGTGCTCGCAGCGCTGAGCCTCCAGTGAAGCCGTTCGCGTACGCGCGACCCAAAGCCGTGACCGAGGCGCTCGAGCTCGCCCGCGGCGGGGCCACGGTGATGGCCGGCGGAACGGACCTGTTGGGGCTCATGAAGGACGGGATCGTCTCTCCTGAGCGGGTCGTCGACATCCGTGATCTCGAGCCGCTGCGCGGCTGGACGCGTGCGAAGGGCAAGGGTCTCCGCATCGGCGCGCTCATGCAGCTCGCGGAGCTCGAGACCTCGGCCGATCTCGCGAAGCTCCTCCCGATCGTCGGCGAAGCGCTGCGGCCGGCCGCGACGCTGCAGCTGCGAACGATGGGCACGGTCGGCGGGAACCTGCTCCAGCGCAACCGCTGCTGGTACTTCCGCGACGAGGCCTATCCGTGCTGGCTGAAGGGCGGCGTCCGCTGCTTCGCGGTGGACGGCGACAACCGGCTGCACGCCATCGTCGGTGCCGAGGAGTGCGTGGCGGTCGCCCCGTCGGATCTCGCGCCCGCGCTGATCGCGTACGACGCGAGCGTTGCCCTCACCGGCTCGCGAGGCTCGCGCACGATGCCGCTCGGCGATCTGTTCGTCACGCCGCACGGCCGCGTGCGCCGCGAGCATGCGATCGCGTCGGACGAGCTCATCGTCGAGGTCCGCGTGCCGGAGAACGCGTTGGCGCGTCGCGGCGCGTTCGAGAAGGCGATGGAGCGGAAGACCTGGAGCTTCGCCCTCGTCTCGGTCGCGGTCTCCGTGAAGGTCATTGGCGGCGTCGTGCGTGACGCGCGAATCGTGCTCGGCGGCGTCGCGCCGGTGCCGTGGCGCGCTCGCGACGCCGAGAAGCTCCTCGAAGGCCGCGCGCTCGATGATGCCGCTTGCCAGGCGGCCGCCGATGCGGCGTTCGAGCGCGCGGAGCCGCTCAAGGACAACGGCTACAAGGTCCCGCTCGGGCGAGAGCTCGTGAGGCGCACGCTCCGCCGGCTCGCATGAGCCGCGACGCAGAGCTCATCACGCTCGAGCTCGGCAACCAGATCGCCGGCGGCCGGGCCTTCGCTGCGGCCGGGCCGGAGATCTCGGCGCGGTACGGAACGGCGTTCGACACGGTCGCCGGCCTTGCCACGCCGACGTGCGCGACCTGGGACTACCCGCTGTTCAACCGGGTCATCGGCGCGGACGTCCTCGGCCCGCTCGACGAGCCTGGGATCGCCGCCGTGGTGCACCACTTCACGGCGAAGAGCCGAGTGCCCTGCGTGGAGGTCTATCCAGGCATCACGTCGCCGGAGCTCCTCGCCGCCCTCGGCCGCGCCGGCTTCGCGGACTCGGGTCACGGGTTCGAGTCGCACGTCCTCGAGACGGAGCGGCCGATCGATGTCGCCCTGCCGGGCGTCAGCATGCGCCGCGTCGCTCCGGCCGAGTACCGCCACTTCGGCGAGCTCGTTCGCGACGGATTCGACATGCGCGCCGACACAGTCCTCGGTCCGTTCTTCATCGACCTCACGGTCGCCTCGCTCGATGCCCTCGGCGCGAATGGCGCGGGGTTCATCGCATCGGTGGACGGCGAGGACGCGGGAACCGGACAGCTGGTACTCACCGATCGCGTCGCCGGCTGCTACTCCGGCAGTGTCATCGGCAAGTTCCGCGGCCGCGGCATCCAGAAGGCCGCCATCGCGGCGCGCGTCCGCGAGGGTCTGGCGCGCGGCAAGCGCGTCTTCATCTCGCAGACCGATCCGGACTCGCCAAGCGGCCACAACCTGCACGACCTCGGTTTCCGCACGCTCTACCGAGCGACCTGGTTCACCCGCCCAGCGTGACGACCGAGCTCACCGCCGCCGAAGCGCGCACGCTCGCGCTGCACGCGCAGGGCTTCATCGGCCCGCGCGACCCGGACGTCCGCACCATGCTCCGCCGCGTCGGCGCCGTGCAGCTCGACACCATCTCGGTGCTCGCACGCTCGCACGAGCTCGTCGCATACGCGCGCCTCGGTCCCGTGGGCCGGGCCGCGGTCGAGGACGCGTACTGGGGCCGGCCGGCGCAGGCGTTCGAAGGGATCGCCCACGCGTACTGCATCGTCCCGATGGAGCTCTGGCCGCACCTCGCGGCGCGCCGCCGGCTCAGCGCGCGGCGGGTCCATCCGCGCCGTCCTCCGGAAAAGCGGGCGATGCGCGAGGTGCTCGCCGCGCTGAAGTCGCGCGGACCGCTCACCGCCACGGACCTCGGCGGCTCGCGGAGCAAGGCGCCGCGGCCGGAGAACGTCTGGTGGCACTGGTCGGCGGAGAAGATCGCGCTCGAGCGGCTCTTGGCGATCGGCGAGATCGTCTGCGTCGAACGGCAGGCGTGGCGGCGGGTCTACGACCTGGCGGAGCGCGTGGTGCCCGCGCGGCTGCGCGCGATCCACGAAGACGACGCGACGTGTCACGCCACGCTCGTCGGGCTCGCGGCGGACCGTCTCGGCGTCGGGACCCTGAACGACCTCCGCGGCTACTTCGGCTGGATGGGGGTGAGCCTGCACGATGCGCGCGCAGCCATCGATCAGGCGAAGCTCGTCCCGGTCACGGTGCGCGGCTGGGACGGCGAGGCCTGGGCGTCGCGCAAGGCGCTGCGCTCGCTCGCCGCAGGGATCCGCGGCTCGCATCGCACCACCCTCATCTCCCCGTTCGACTCGGTCATCTGGGACCGACCGCGTACCGCGCGCATCTTCGAGTACGCGCACAAGTTCGAGGCCTACGTCCCGGCGCCCGACCGCGTCCACGGCTATTTCGTGATGCCGGTGCTCGCGGGTGGCAAGCTCGTCGGCCGCGTCGACCCGGGACGCACGGGAACGACGCTCGTCGCGAAACGGGTGAGCGGGGAGGCCGCTGCGGCCGAGCAGATCGCTCGCGCGCTCGTCGAGGCCGCGCGGTGGGTCGGCTGCGACGACGTGGCGGTGGCGGAGGCGCGGCCCGCGCCGTTCAAGGCGGCGCTCCGAGCGGCACTCAAAGCGCAGCGGTGACCGCGTTCGCCCTGGCGCTGGTCCTGGCGTCGGCGGTCGCGCACGCGACCTGGAACCTGTTCGCGAAACGTGCGAGCGGCGGCGCGCCGTTCCTGTGGCTCGCGTTCACGCTCAGCATCCCGCTCTACGCGCCGATCGCGATCGCCGTCCTCATCGTGACCGGCGCGCACATCGGTCCGGCCGAGCTGCTCGCGATGTTCGTGAATGCCGCGCTCAACGTCGCGTACGGCATCTTCCTCCTCCGCGGCTATCGCGCCGGCGATCTCTCCATCGTGTACCCGCTGGCGCGGGGGACCGGACCGATGCTGGCACTCGTGGGCGCGGTCCTCCTGTTCGGCGAGCGGCCCACGCCACTCGCCATCGTCGGCGCGCTCGCGATCGTCGCCGGCATCCTCACGCTCACGGGCGACCCGCGCAGGCTTCGCCAGCGCGGGGTGGGCCTGGCGGTCGGGTATGCGCTCCTCACCGGCGTGACGATCGCGTCCTACACCCTCTGGGACAAGCGTGCCGTCAGCGTGCTGCTCATTCCGCCCATCGTGTACGAGTGGGGGGCGAACGTGTTCCGGGCCCTCATCCTCACGCCGCTCGCAGTGCCGCGGTGGGCCGAGGTGCAGGCAGAGTGGGCAAAGAACAAGACCGCCGCGCTGGCCGTGGCGTCGCTCTCGCCGCTCGCGTACATGCTCGTCCTCACCGCGCTCTCGATCAGCCCGGTCAGCTATGTCGCGCCCGCCAGGGAGATCGGGATCCTGATCGGCGTACTCATCGGCGCGCGCACGCTCGCCGAGGCGGATATCGGACGGAGATCGATCGCGGCCACCCTGATGGTGGGGGGCGTCATCGCGCTCGCGCTCGGGTAGTCTCGCGGCGGGTGAGCGACGGACTACTGCTCGAGGCACAACGTGTCGAGCGCACCATCGCGCGCATCCGCTGGGGCGCGGCAGCCATCGACTTCCTCCTCGGCCCGTTCTTCCCGAACCTCTGGCTCCCTGGTGTCTTCCTCCTCGGCGTTTCGCTCGTGGCGTACGGCGCGCTCGTGTTGCGGGCGTCCGCCCGCGCCATGACCATCGAGCAGCACCGCCGGATCGCCGCGATCTCGTTCGCCTGTGATCTCGCTGTCCTGGTCGCGGCGATGTTCCTGTTCTCGAGCGACCCGGACTGGATCACGTATCTCGTCGCGACGGTCGTCATCATCACCGGCGCGTTCCGCTTCGGGGCCATCGGCGTGTGGAGCGCAGCCGCCGTGTCGTCCGTCGGGTACCTCGCGGTGGCCGTCTTCCGCCGGATCGTGTTCGGCTTCGAGACCCCAGCCGAGCACGCGCTGTTCACCGTGTCGGTCTTTGGCCTGGCTGCGGTGCTGCTCGACCGCGGGCTTCGCGAGCTGCGTCAGCTGCGCGACGAGCGTGAAGGGCTCATCGCCGGCCTGCAGCGGCGAGTCGCCGAGGACACCGCGCTCGAACAGGTCATGCGCATCGTCGCCGGTGTCCCCTCCGCCGACGCGATCGTGCCCGCGGTCCTCCGCGCGAGCCGGGACGTCCTGCGCTTCGATCGCGCGACTGTGTTCGTGGCCGACGAGGAGCTCGGCGAGTACCGCCCCCGCTATCGCCTTGCGGCGAACGAGGAGGCCGAAGCAGTGCCGCCGCCGCGGTTCAGGCTCGGCGAGGGCCTGCTCGGCACAGCGATGCGGAGCGAGTCGACGCTCCTGGTCCGCAACGTCCTGACCGATCCGCGATACACGGCCGTGAGCCCGGACGAGCAGCCACGATCCGTGGTGCTCGTGCCGCTGCGTGTGCGCGGACGTGCCGTCGCGGGTTTCTCGCTGTCGCGCGCCCTGCCGGACGCGTTCGGTGCGGACGACGTCCGGCTCGCGGAGACCGTCGCCGGGCTCATCGCTCAGGTGCTCGAGAACGACCGGCTGTTCGCCGAGGCGAGCCAGGCTGAAGCGCTCCGCGCCGCGGACAAGCTGAAGGACGAGTTCCTGGCGACGATCAGCCACGAGCTCCGCACGCCCCTCACCGTCATCGGCGGGTCACTCGAGCTGCTCGCGCAGGGGCGGGCGCGCGACACGGACCAGCTCATCGCACAGGCGCGCCGTCACGTCGAGCGCCTCGACCGCACGGTGCAGGATCTCCTCGATCTGGCGCACCTCCAGGAGACGCGCGTCGAGCTCGAGCGGGAGTATGTCTCGCCCGGTGTGCTGTTGAACGATGCGGCCGCGGCCCACGCGGTCCTCGCCGCCCAGCGCGGACAAGGGTTCGCCGTCGTGGACGACGGCGCGCCGCCGCTCGCGTACGTTGACCGGCGTCGCATGCAGCAGATCCTGGGCAACCTTGTGGCGAACGCCGTGCGCTATGCACCGGAGAAGAGCACGATCACGCTCGGCGCTGCGGCCGAGGGCGGGCGGCTCCGCCTGACCGTGACCGACGAGGGGACGCCGATCCCGACCGCGGAGCGCGAGCGCCTGTTCGACAAGTTCTACCGCCGGCCGGCCCACCGCGACGCCCCGGGCGGATCCGGCCTCGGCCTGGCCATCGCGAAATCCCTCGCCGAGCTCCACGGCGGAACCGTGCTCGTCGAGGACCATGCCCCGACCGGGAACACGTTCGTCGTGGAGCTTCCGGCGTGAAGATCCTCGTGGTGGACGACGAACCCGATGTCGCGAACCTGGTCCGCATGGGCATCGTCTATCAGCGGCCCGAGTACGAGATCGTCGAGTCGCACAGCGGCACGGACGCCCTCGAGCGCGCGGCGCGCGAGCGGTTCGACGTGGTGATCCTCGATCTCACGATGCCGGAGATCGATGGATTCACGGTGCTGGGCGCGCTGCGCGGCGGCGGAAGCATCGTCCCGATCATCGTGCTCACCGCGCGCGGCGCGGAGCAGGACCGGGTGCGGCCTCGAGCTTGGGGCGGACGATTACGTCACGAAGCCGTTCAGCCAGAAAGAGCTCGTTGCCCGCATCGACGCGGTCATGCGGCGCTACCGCGCGGGGACCGAAATGACCCGCACCACCGCGCTCACCCGCGGTGACGTGCGCATCGACTTCATGCAGCGGAAGGTGACGCTGCGCGGGCAGCACGTCCCGCTCACGCCGACCGAGTACAGCCTGCTCTTTCAGCTCGCGACGAACGCCGGGCACGTGATGACGCATCACGACCTGCTGAAGACGGTGTGGGGCGACGACTACCGCGAGGAGGTCCACTACCTCAAGGTCTACGTCGGGAGACTTCGCGCGAAGCTCGAGGCGGACCCGGCCAAGCCCGAGCTCATCCGGACGGTGCGCGGGGTCGGGTACCAGTTCCCCGCTGGTTAGTGTGGCCGCGCGACGTCGGCGCCTTCGATCGCGAGCAGCCTGCGCTTCACATCGAGCCCGCCGGCGTATCCGACGAGCGATCCGTTCGAACCGACGACGCGATGGCACGGCACGACGATCGGGATGGGGTTCGAGTTCAGCGCTCCGCCCGTGGCGCGCGAGGCCTTCTCGTTGCCCGCCCGGCGCGCGACGGCCTGGTACGTGCTCACCGCGCCGAACGGGATCTTCGCGGTCGCCGCGAGGATCTTCGTCTGGAACGGCGTGAGGCCAGAGAGGTCCACGTCGATGTCGAACTCGCGCCGCTTGCCGCTGAAGTACTGATCGAGCTCGCGGGCCAGGGCGCTCGAGCGGCGATGGTCCGGCACGATGCCCGGCCCGTACACCCGCACGAGACGTCGCAGCTCGTTGTCGGACGGCTCGTCGCCGTAGTGGATCGTCGTCACGCCCTTCGGTCCGATCGCGACCCAGAGCGGGCCCACCGGGGAATCGAGCCGGTCGTAACCGACCGTCGCGAGCCCCTCCTTCTTCGCCTTCGCGAGCAGCCGCTCGCGCGCCTCGCCGATCACTGCATCCATCGTCATCTCTAGGCCACCGCCGCTTTCACTTTCTTCAGCGCTTCGCTCACCCGCGCGCGAGCCGCCTCCTCCGAGCACTCGAGCGCGAGTGCGATCTCGGTGTATGCGAGGCCCTGCACCTTGCGCAGCACGAACGCCGCGCGCTGTCCCGCGGGCAGCACCTCGATCGCCCCCGCAAGATCCGCGAGCGTGACGTCGTCGCGCGGAGGTGCCGCGAGGGCGAGGTCATCGACGTTCGCGACGATCCGCCGTGCGCGACGCTCGCGATCGATCGCCCGGTTCGTCGCGATCTTGTACAGCCAGGCCCGCTCGTTGCCGCGCCGCGGCGGGGGCCACGCCCGGAACGCCGCGAGGAACGTGTCCTGGTACAAGTCCTCGGCGTCGGCCCGTTGGCCCGAGATCCGGAGGGCGTAGGCGAACAGCTCGCGCTCGTGGCGCTCGAGGAGTTGTCCGAAGGTCAGCGGATCGTTCTGCACGCTCGTAGGTGGAACGCGGGGCCTACTGCGGACGTGAGACCGCCCGCTCGTAAAGGTCATCGCCGAGCCGTAGCGGCCGGCCGGTCCCGCCGTAACGCTCCATCGAGAGCTCCGCCAGCACCGAGAGCGCGATCTCCGCGGGGGTGCGACCGCCCAGGTCGAGTCCGACGGGGGCGTGGACGGAGCGAATTCGCTCCTCGGGCAGGTCTTCCTCGCGGAGCATCCGTTCGATGAGGATCGTCTTGCGCTTGCTGCCGAGGAGCCCGACGTATCGCGCCCGCGTCTGGATCGCCGCGCGCAGGCACTGCGCGTCCAGCTTGTGCCCGCGCGTCGCGACGACGATGAACGCGTTCCATCCGATCGGCAGCGTCCCGAGGGCCTCGACCATGTCCGCGCGCACGACCTCGACGCCCTCGGGGAACCGCTCCTGCGACGCGAACTCGGGACGGTCATCGATCACCGTCACGTCGTAGTCGAGCCCGTGCGCCAGCTTCGCGAGCGCGAGACCCACATGGCCCGCGCCGACGACGACGAGGCGCGGCTTGGCCACGATCGGCTCGACCAGCAGCTCGCTGGTCTCGTCGAGCGGCGCGGTGCGCGCGGTGCCCGCCCTGAGCGCCTCGGCCGCGATGGCGCGGGCGCGCGCGTCGAGCGCCGGATCGCCGAGCGAGCCACCCGACGCGCCGCTCTGCTCGACGTACAGCCGGCCAGCTGGGACGAGGTTGCGTCCGTCCTTCCGCAGCAGCGTGGCGAGGCCGATCGGCGTGCCGGTCGACGATGCGGCGAGCACGTCCGCGAGGAGATCGCGGCCGCCGACCGTGAGCGCGCCGGCGCCCGGCTCGATGTGGATCCACATCGTCCCTCCGCAGACCAGCCCGGTGTCCCACGCGAGCTCCTCGGTGAGCTCGTACTCGCGGAGCGACGATCCGCCGTCGTCGAGGATGCGCTTCGCCTCGGCGAACGCGTCGCCCTCGACGCAGCCGCCGCCGAGCGTGCCGTACGTCCGGCCGAGGTCGTCCACGAGCATCTTTGCCCCCACGACCTGCGGCGTGGACCCGATGGTTCGCACGACCGTCGCGACCGCGAACGGCCGACCCTCGCGCTCGAGCTCCGCCATGCGCGCGTACAGCTCCCTCACGGCTCTAAGTCTCTCACTGGCCCGAGGCGCCCGGTGTGCGGTATTGACCGAGGTCGGGGACCGGCCGGCCGCCCTCGTCCAGCACCGTGCGCTCGCCCAGCGGCTGCCCGAGCGCGATGGGCACCGGGATCGGGACTCCGAGCCCGATGCGGCTGCCACCCGGCTCGCGGACGCGAACGGTCACGGTGACGGCCGAGCCGTCCTCTCTGGCCGAGTGATCGGTCACCTCGTCGCCGACGCCCGTCGTCACGATGACGACGATCTGCCGCGGGTCCGCGGTCCGCTGGAACCCGTCCGGTCGCACGCTTCGCGATGTGGCGAAGGCGTTCGTCACCACGAACGCGACGACCAACGCCACGATGAACGCGATCGCGCCCGCGAGGAGCCGCGCGCGCGGGGTCAGGCTACGCACCGAGGTCCGCGGGCCGGTCCACGTCGCGCACCACGCCGCGGTCCTCCACGTCCACGTCGACGCGCAGATCGGGATGGCGCTTCAGGACGTGATGGAGCGTGATCGCCGGATCGGCGGCGCGGATCTCGTCGCGCAGTTGCGGCGGCAGGATCACTGGATGGCCGCGCTTCCCTTCGTACCGCGGCGACACGACGGCCGGCCTCGACGCGAACACATCCAAGAGGATCGCGACCGTGCCGCTCTGGACGAACGGCATGTCGGCGGGCAGGACCACCAGTGCGTCGCCCTCGGCCTCCGCCATCCCGGCCTGGAGCGACGAGAACATCCCGCGCGACGGGTCCGGGTTGACGACGGGCCACACTCGCGGATCGCTGAACGCGTTCACATCGCGCTTCAGCTCGTCGGCGTCGGGTGCGACGACGACGATGATCTGATCGACGCCGCCGTTCAGCAGGGCGGAGATGGTGCGGTCGAGGAGCGGCTCGCCGTCCACCAGGGTGAGGAGCTTCTTGCCACCGAACCGCTCAGCGCTGCCTGCTGCCGGGACCACGGCGACACTTCGCATCTAGTTGTCGCGGAGCGACGCGAGGGCGCGCCTCGCGAAGACGGGCACGGTCTTCTTCCGCTGTGCGATCGTCCCCGAGGTGTTGTCCATCGGCCGCGCGACCTTGTGCGCGGCGTCGGCCGCAGCGGCGATCGCGTCGTCCTCCAGCTTCGAGCCGACGAGCGCGGCGGCTGCCGTGTCCACGAGCATCGGCCGCGAGCCGACCGCGGTCAGCGCGAGCCGCGCCTCGCGCACGATGCCTCCGTCCAGGCGCACGGCCGCGGCGAGGCCGACGATCGGGAAGTCGAACGACCCGCGATCGCGGAGCTTCAGGTACGTGCTGCGCCAGCCGTCGGTCGGCGGCAAGATGATCTCGGTCACGATGTCGTCCCGCCCGATCGCGAGGTGGCTGATGCCGTCTTCGCGGTACATCTCCACAAGCGGCACGACGCGCTCGCCCGCGGCGTTCACGATCCGCACGCTCGCGCCGAGCGCGAGGAGCGCGGGAACCGTGTCCGCGCTCGCGACCGCGAGGCACCGCGGGCTCGATGGCGCGACGCGACACACGACCGAGGGATCGGTCTTCATGCACATCCCCTCGGCCATCCGCCAGAACAGCGACTGGTCGTACCAGTTGCAGCGCGTGTCGAGGCAGAGATTCCCACCGATCGTGCCCATGTTCCGCAGCTGGGGCGTCGAGATCGCGATCGCGCTCTCGGCGAGCGCGCGATAGCCGTTGACTACCCGGGTGTCGCTCGCGACCGCCGTGAGCGTCGCGCCGGCGCCGATGGTCAGGCCCAGGGGTGAGGGCCCCTGAGGCCGAAGGCCACCGTTGTGGATCGCCTTCGGCAGGGCCTTCCCGAGCGCGATGAGCGTCCGCGGGGTGAACTGGCGGCGCTTCATGTTCGGGTAGAGATCGGTGCCGCCCGCGACGAGCATCACCGTGATCCCCGGCGTGCCGATCTTCGCGGCATCCTGTTCGGCCGCGTGATGCTCGCGTAACAGGACGGCTGCCTCCTCGACCGTCGCCGGCACATGCAACTGGAAGCGGGGGAGCCTAAGCATCTCGCTTCCGTTCGCGCGCGTCCGTCGAGGCGCTGAGGCGCCGGAGCGCGGCCTTCGGATCGCGTCCGCCATCGAGCCCGGTGGGGCCCACGCGGTCCTTCTTCTTCGCGAGCGCATCGAGGATCTTGTCCGGCGTGATCGGCGTCTCATCGAATCGCACCCCGATCGCGTCGAACACCGCGTTCGCGATGGCCGGGATGACCGGGTTGAGCGGACCCTCGCCTGCCTCCTTGCCGCCGTATGGCCCTTCGGCGTCGACGGTCTCGACGATGATCGCTTCGAGCGTCGGCGTATCGAGCGAGGTCGGGATCTTGTAGTCGAGGAGCGACGGCTTCTTGTGGAGGCCGGCACGGAAGACCTGCTCCTCGCCGATGATCTCGCCGTAGCCCATGTACGCCGATCCCTCGATCTGGCCTTCAACGTTCGCCGGGTTGAGCGCACGGCCGCAGTCGTGCGCCGTGACGAGGCGGTCCACGGTGAGCACGCCGGTCTCGCGATCGACCGTCACCTCGGCAACGCACGCCTGGTAGGAGTACGCCGGGCTCGGCCCGACGCCGGCGCCTTTGAACGTCCCTCCGATCCCCTTCGGCGGCGCGTACCAGCCCGCCGCCGACAGCGTGCCGAAGCGTGCCTCGGCCGCCACCGCCGCGTCGGTGAAGCTCACGAACGTGTCGGGGTCCTCGTGGTCGTAGTACCGGCGGTACGCGCAGAGGATCCGCTCGGGCGGAGCGCCGAGCTGCTCCGCGACGACCGTCACGAGCTGCTCGCGCAACCGGGTCGCCGCGTCCTTCACGGCATTGCCGGCCATGAACGTCACCCGCGAGCTGTACGAGCCGAGATCCACGGGCGCGAGCGAGGTGTCCCCGGACACGACGTGCACGTCCTCGGGAAAGACGCCGAGCGTCTCGGCCGTCACGGACGCGAGCACGTTGTCCGAGCCCTGCCCGATCTCGGCGGTCCCGCAGTACACCGTGACGCCGCCGCCGCGGTCGATCTTCACGGTCGCGCCGGAGTGGGGCATCTCGTTCCAGTAGATCGGGAGACCGGCGCCGGAGATGTAGGCGCTCCCGGCGATGCCGATGCCATGGCCTGGCGGAAGGTTCCGGTGCTTCGCGCTGAAGTCGGTCCGCCGCCCGACGCGTTCGAGGCACTCGCCGAGGCCCATCGTCGTGATGCGCAGGTCGTTGACCGTGCGCGAGTTCGCCGGCTGGAGGATCCGTTGCCGGTATGCGAGCGGATCGAGCCCGAGGTCCGTCGCGATCTTGTCCAGCTGCGCCTCGAACGCGTATCGCGGCTGCGTGGTGCCGTGACCGCGCTTCGGCCCGCAGGGCGGCTTGTTCGTGTAGACGCGTACGCCGTCGAACTTGTACGCCGGCACGCGGTAGGTGACCGTCAGCAGGGCGCCGGTGTAGTACGTCGTGGCGATGCCGTAGGACGCGTAGGCGCCGCCGTCCAGCCAGCTCTGGAAGTGCACCGCGGTGATCTCACCGTCCTTGGTCACGCCGGTCCGCAGATGCATCTTCACCGGATGGCGGCCGCGGTGCGCGTAGAAGACCTCCTCGCGATCGAGGGTGAACTTCACCGGCCGTTTCGTGCGCAGCGCGAGCAGGCACGCCGCGAACTCGTGCGCGAACGGATCGCTCTTGCCGCCGAACGCGCCCCCGTTGGGCGTCGCAATGACCCGGATGCGCGCGCGCGGCACGCCGAGGACCTTCTCGAGCTCGCGGTGCAGATAGTGCGGCACCTGGGTGCAGGTCCAGAGGGTTACGTTCCCGTTCGCTTCGCCGTTCGCGACGCAGCTGTGCGACTCGATCGGCGCGTGGGTGTTCCCTTCGAAGAAGAACCAATCGTCGCGGGTGTGATCGGCCATCGCGAAGCCGGCCTCCAGGTCGCCGAAGCTGAGGTGGACCTCCTTGAAGACGTTCCCCCGCTTGGTTTCGTCGTGGATCTTCACATCCTCGCGGGCCAGCGCCTCCTCGATCGTGAGGATGGGCTCGAGCGGCTCGTAGTCGACCCGGATGAGCGAGAGCGCGTCGAACGCAGTGTCCTCATCGAGCGCCGCCACGGCGGCCACCGGTTCACCGACGTACCGGACCTTGTCGACCGCGAGCGCGGTCTCGTCCTGCGTTGACGGCATGATGCCCATCTTCTCGGGCATGTCCGCCCCGGTGACGACCGCGACAACGCCGGGGTGTGCGAGCGCTCGCGACACGTCGAGCTTCTTGATCCGCGCGTGGGCCTGGGTCGAGCGCAGCAGCCGGCCGTAGAGCATCCGGGGCAGCACGATGTCGTCGGCGTACTTGGCCTGGCCGGTGAGGTGAGCCCACGAATTCACCTTGGGGAGGCGCCGGCCGAGGATCGACAGCTCGCTCACCGGGCCTGGGCCGCCTTCTCGATGGCCTCGTAGATCGCGGTGTAGCCGGTGCAGCGGCACAGGTTGCCGGAGATGGCGTGGGCGATCTGATCGCGCGACGGCCGCGGATTCGTGTCGAGCAGCGCTTTCGCCGCCATGAGCATCCCCGGGGTGCAGTAGCCGCACTGGGCCGCACCCTCTTGCGCGAACGCGATCTGGAGCGGATGGAGCACCGTGGCTTCGCCGCCGCGCGCGCCCTGCCCCACCACCGCCAGTCCTTCCACCGTCGTGACCTCGGCGTCGCCGAGCTGCGCCGGCAGCGTGAGGCACGAGAGGACGGGCACGCCGTCGACGAGCACCGTGCAGGCCCCGCACTCGCCGAGCTCGCACCCGTGCTTCGTGCCGGTGAGCTGCAGCTCCTCGCGCAGCACCTCGAGGAGGGTGTGGTGCGGCTCGGCCGCCACCGTGTGGGGCTCGCCGTTCACGCGGAGATGCAGTAGCTCCTTCGTCATGCGACCGCCTCGCGACGGCCGAGCTGGGCCGAGAGCTCGGCAGCCTCGCGGGCCGTGCGCTGTCCGATGCGCCTCAGGGTGCGCATATCCAGCCGCTCCTTGAACCCGATCACGAGGAGCGCCGCGATGCGCCGACCGTGGGTGTCGATGATCGGGGCGGCCGCCGCGCGCACCCCGGCGAGGTACTCCTCGTCGTCGAGGCCGATGTCCGCTCCGCCGGTCAAGACCTTCGCGTGCGCGCCGACATTCGCCGGTAGGCGGCGGCCGAGTGGCGCGCTCATGTGAAAGTCGGTGCTCGGCTCGGCGCGAGCGGCGATCTCGACGCCGCCGTCGATCACGATGCCGAGCAGCGCCGTCTCGCCGAACGCATCGAGGAGCGCCTCGAGGTGCGGCCTGGCGAGATGGGTGAGGTCGAAACGCTGCCCACCGCGGCGGAAGCGGCCGTCGGGATCGCGTGTGATGAGGTCGTGCGACGCGAGCGTCAGGAGGATGTCGCGGACGGTGCCCTTGGAGGCCGTGATCCGGCGCGCGAGGTCCGAGATGCCGAGGCCCTCGTCCTCACGCAGCTCCGCGAGGAGCCGCGCTGCCTTGTCCACAGCCGGGACGACCCGGTACGTACTCTCCCGCATACGGCGTCCTGCGGATGATACGCCCGCGCTCCAGCCTGCGGCCCACCGCATCATCCGGGGGTGAGCGACGACGTCTGGATGCTGTTCGTCGTACCGTGCCGGTCCCTAACGGCCGGACGGCGCGCGATCTGTACCAGAGGCGCGTTACCGGGATCACCGACGAGATGCGGGTCGACGCTCGCGCTCGCGGATGCCGCTTCCATCGCGCGTGGCACGCCGCCGACGGCTCGGCGTTCTATGCGCTCGCTCACTGGGACTCGCGCGAAGCTGCACGCGGCTTCTTCGAACGCTGGCAGATCGACGACGAGCCGGGCGAGCGCGCGATCCTGCTCGAGGGCGACATCGGTCTGGTCGCTCTGGGATGAAAATGGAACGAGGGCGGCTCTCGCCGGCCCTCGTCACGATCGCGTGATCGGGTCTAGTGCGCGCAGGCCTTCGCGGTGCCGGAGTCGCCCGCGGTCTTGAATGACTGACCGCAGCCGCAGCTCGACACGGCGTTCGGGTTGCGCAGCGCGAAGCCACCGCCCATGAGGGCGTCGACGAAGTCGATCTCGCTGCCCTTCACGTACATCGCGCTCATCGGGTCGACGACGACCTTGACGCCGTCGTGGTCGACGATCGCATCGCCCTCCTCCGCCCCGTCGGCGAAGGTCATGCCGTACGAGAAGCCCGAGCACCCGCCCGGGGTGACGTAGACGCGAAGCGCGAGGTCCGCACGCCCCTGCTTCGCGATGATCTCCTTGAGCTTCTCCGACGCCTTGGCCGTGAGGCTCACAATGGCCTCGCTGGTGCCGGTCTCCTGAGGATTGGTGTCGATCGCCAAAGACGGTCCTCCTGCGGGTGTTCCGACGATCATTCTAGGGGCCATGCATCCCCGATTCCACTGGATCGGACGCTTTCCGAGCCCTCCATACACTCGGTTTATGCCCGTTTTGGGACTGCACCACGCCCAGGTCTTCTATCCGGCGGGCGAGGAAGCGCGCGCCCGGCGGTTCTATTCGGAGCAGCTGGGCCTCCGGGAGATACCCCGTCCGGAGTCCCTGCGCGGCCAGCCGGGGATCTGGTTCGAGGTGCCCGGCGGCTCGCAGGTGCACCTGGCCGTCGAAGCCGACCTCGCTCCCCATCCCCGCCGGCACTTCGCGCTGCGCGTGGACGACGTCACGCGGGTCCGAAGCGCGCTCGAGGGCGCGGGTGTCCGCTCCGAGGACGCTACCCAGATCACCGGCTGGACCCGGTGCTACGTGTTCGACCCGTTCGGCAACAAGATCGAGCTCGACCAGACCGAGTGACGGACTTCCACTTCTCGCCGCGCCCGAACCGCGCGGGCGACATCGCCTGGCGGGCCTGGGGTGACAAGGCGTTCGACGAGGCGCGGTCCGCGGACAAGCCCGTGCTCCTCGCGATCAGCGCGGTGTGGTGCCACTGGTGCCACGTCATGGACGAGACCTCGTACAGCGACGCGGACGTCATCCGCGGGATCAACGAGCGGTACATCCCGATCCGCGTCGACAACGACGAGCGGCCCGACGTCAACCGCCGGTACAACATGGGCGGCTGGCCGACGACCGCGTTCCTCACGCCGGACGGCGAGATCCTGAACGGCGCGACCTACATCCCGCCCGACGCGATGCGCCACTACGTCGCCGAGGTCGCCGACGTCTGGCGCGACAGGCGGAGCGAGCTCGAGCCGCGCCTTCGCGAGATGAAGGAGCACGAGGCCCAGGCGCACGACCAGAAGGCGGGCGACCTCGAGCCGGGGATCGTAGGCGCGATCGCCGCGCTCATTCGCGGCCAGTACGACCCCGAGTACGGCGGCTTCGGCCGGGAGCCGAAGTTCCCGCAGCCGAAGCTGCTCCGGTTCCTGATCGATGAGTACCGCCGCACGATGAGCGACGACGTCGCGAAGATGCTCCATAAGACCCTCGCGGCGATGGCCTCGGGCGGCATGTACGACGCGCTCGAGGGCGGCTTCTTCCGCTACTCGACCACGCGCGAGTGGGGGATCCCGCATTTCGAGAAGATGCTCGAGGACAACTCGGAGCTCCTCTGGATCTACAGCGAGGCGCACCGCACCTTCCCGTCGGCGGGCTACGACCGCATCGCGCGCGACGTGATGCGCTGGATGGACGCCTCGCTGTGGCGCGAGGACGTGCGGGCGTTCTCCGGGTCGCAGGACGCGGACGAGCGCTACTACACGCTCGACGCCGCCGGTCGCGCGGCGCACGGCGCGCCGTTCGTCGACCGCCGCGTGTACTCCGGCTGGAACGCGCTCGCGGCGTCCGCGTACCTCGCGGCCGCGAACGCCCTCGGCGACGATCGCGCGCACGACCGGGCCGTGTCGGTCATGCGGTCGCTCGGCCAGCGCATGTGGGACGGTACTGCGCTCGCGCACTTCGATCGCGGTGACGGCCCCGAGCTGCGTGGCCTGCTCGCCGACTACGTCGCGGCGATCGCGGCCGTCCTCGACGAATACGAGACCGGCCAGCATCCGAACGCACTGTCGGCTGCCGCGGAGATGGCCGCAGCGATGGGCCGGACGCTCGAGGATCCCCTGTCCGGTGGGTTCTGGGACGCTCCCGAACGGGACGCGCCCGGGCGTCTTGCGCGGCGCGAGAAGCCGATCGAGGAGGGTGCCGCTGCCGCGGAGCTGCTCCTGCGCCTGGCCGCGTTGACCGGCGACCTGCACTGGCACGAGAGCGCCGTGCGTGCGCTCGGCGGATTCGTGGGCGAGTACCGGCAGTGGGGTCAGTTCGCGGCGGCGTTCGGCTCGGCCGTAGCCCGCGCACTGAGCGAGCCACGGCTTGTCGTCGTGGTCGGTCCAGCCGATGACCCGGTGGCGAAGGCCCTGTGGCAGATCGCACTGCAGAGCGACGATCCGAACGGCGCACGCGAGTGGCTGGTGCCCGGCCGGGACGCCGAGCGGATCGCCGCCCGCGGCTACCCGGCGGAGCGCGTCGCGGCATACGTGTGCATCGGGACCGTCTGTTCGGCACCGATCACCGCGGCCGCCGGCTTGGCCGCCGAGCTGGCCCGCGTTCGGCGGCGGTTCCGAGCCGATTAGGCACGCGCCATGCGACAGCGGCTCGCATGACCCAGGCGACGGTCAGCCGCACCACGCCGCCCAAGACCATCGTCGGCATCTTCAGCAGCGACCGGAAAGCCGTCGAGGCGATGCGTTCGCTCGATGCGGCCGGCTTCGACGCCGATCGCGTCCAGATGACCGGCGACGATCCGTCGCGCGCAGCCGAGGCTGGCGGAAAGACGTACGCGCTCGAGGGCGGGACCGCGGGACTCCTGGCGGGCATCCTCGTCGTCGCCGGCTTCACCGTCTGGGGCGACCTCGCGACGAACCCGGTCGGCCTCGTCATCGGCGCGATCGGCGTCGTCGGCGCGTTGACCGCGATCGGATTCGTGATCGGACGCACGACGGGTCGGCACGCGCCGGACGCGCATCTCTTCGCGCGCGTGGTGCAGAACGGCGGCGCGCTCGTCTCGGTGCAGTGCGCCGACGAGGAGTGCGATCTCGCGGCACAGGTGCTTGACGGGGCCGGCGCCCGCGAGGTCCGCGACGAACCGGGCCCCGAAGCCCTCTAGCGACTCCTCGCGTATCGTGCGCCGATGCCCAACGCGCTCCGCGAGCGGCTTCGCGCGCATGGCTACCTGCCGCCCGACTACGACGGCGGCGGGCTGCTGAACGTCGCGGCCACCGTCCTCGCCCTCTGCGGTGCGCGCGGTCCGGCGGATCCGGTGCCGCTACGCGGGGTCGATCAGGCGCTCCTCGACGGGGTGCGCACGATCCTTCTCGTCCTCTGCGACGGGCTCGGGAGCGATCAGCTGCGGCGCCTCGCGGCCGGTGGGGATCTGCCGTTCCTCGCTCGGATCATCGACCGCGCCGCGCGCCACCAGGCGGCGCAGCTCGTGGACGCGACGACGATCTTCCCGTCCACGACCGCCGCTGCGATCACCACGCTGCAGACCGCCCGCACGCCGCAGGAGCACGGCAACATCGCGTATTTCCTCTGGCTGGAGGAGTTCGCGATGGTGGCCCAGATGCTGCGTTGGGGTCCCGCCGCGCAGCGTCGTGGATCGTTCTTCGACGATCGTGCGATCGACCCACGCACCTTCGCGAGGGTGCCATCGATCCACCGGGCGATCCGGGACCACGGCGGCCGGTCATACATCGTCGAGCCCGAGATCTTCCGCAATGAGGCGATGACCCGGATGCACGCCGCCGAAGCCGGCTACGTCGGCTACCTGCTGCCGTCGACGATGGGCGTTCGAATCCGGCAGCTGCTCGACGGCCGGGCGGAAGACGATTCGCCGGTGTACATCTACGCGTACTGGGCGGGCGTCGATACGGTCGCGCACTGGTACGGCCCCCGCGGTCCAGAGCACGCCGCCGAAGCGGCACTGCTCGATCGCGACCTCGAACGGGCCCTCGGCGATCGGGCGCCGGGCGACACGCTGGTCATCCTCACGGCCGATCACGGCCACGCGAGCGTCGATCCGACGAGGCTCGTCGACCTCGAAGGCGACGCCGAGCTCCGCGCGCTGCTGCGCAACCCCATCGCCGGCGAACCACGCGTCGTGTTCCTGCACACCGACCGCGCGGCCGAGGTGAAGGCGTACCTCGAGCAGGCGTATCCCGGGACGTTCTTCCTCATCGACCGCGAGGAGGCGATCGCCGCCGGCCTCTTCGGTCGCGGCGATCCCGCGCTCGCGCGCGCGCGCGTCGGGGAGGTCCTCGCGATGGTCGGCGACGATCGCGGCGCGACCGTGGTCCGCGTCGATGGCCAGGCCGTCCTTCATCGCGGCTCGCACGGCGGGATGACACCGGACGAGATGCGGATCCCTGTCCTACTCTGGCGCGCGTAGTGGCCGTCTCGTCATACCTCCAAGACGTCGCCGGCGGGATGGTCGCAGCGGCGTCGTTCGCGGACGACGCCGCCGCCGAAAGGGCCCTCGCGATCCTCGCCGACTCCGACGTGAGGCCGCAGGAGATCTCGGTGATCGCGCGCGATCCGGACCGCGCGGCGCGGATCGCCGGCGAGCGGGCGTGGTATCCGGGCAAGAGCGACCGCGGCCTCGGCAAGCTGCTCGGCAGGGTCGTCCATCGCCTGCCGCGCGCGGTCCGCGAGCGGTATCGCACGGAGCTCGACGCCGGGAGGATCGTGATCATGGCCGCGGCCGGCGGCCAGCCCGCCGAGACCCTCGCCGCGCTGCTCTCCCGAGCAGGCGGCGGCTTGGTCGACCAGTGGTGGCAGGAGCCCGCGGACCTCTTCGCGCCGCCGGAGCTCGCCGGGCCCTTCTAGGCCGACCTGGCGCTCGACCCCGTTTTTGGCACATAGCCTGCTTGTCTCCTGCCTCAGCGCACGGTTGTCACCCGTAGCGCATCGACTTGCGGAGAGGAGAACAAGCGCTCATGGGACAGACGAACGTCAACACTCCTGGCGGCGGTTCGAGCGATGGTGGCTTCGGCGCCGGCATGATCATCGGGATCATCCTGCTCATCCTCATCGTTCTCGTGCTCATCGTGTACGCCGGCCCGAGGATCTTCAACACGCCGACGAACACGAAGTCGTTCCTGGACATGCTGCAGGCCATCCGGGCCTAGTCAGGCC
>JALYLX010000092.1 GCA_030773995.1 Chloroflexota bacterium | reverse complement strand
GTCGCAGAGGAACGCCTTCACGCCGACCGCGCCGCGATCCGCCAGCTCGCGAAGCGGCGTCGAGTCGGTGCCGACGAGCCCGCCCCACAGCCCGAAGTCGACGAGTGACGCGCGTTCCCCGGCCGCGCGCTTCAGATCGAACGACGCGCCACCGAGGACCGGAGGCAGCGAGTTGAGCGGCATGTCGATGACCGTCGTCACGCCACCGGCCGCCGCGGCTCGGCTGCCGCTGGTCCAGCCTTCCCAATCGGCTCGACCCGGATCGTTGAAATGGACATGCGCGTCGACGACGCCGGGCATCGCGAGCAGACCCGTCGCATCGATCTCCTCGTCCGCGGACCCTGCGCCTGGCTCGACGAGCCCTGCCACGCGGCCATCGCGGATGAGGATGTCACGGGCGTACGCGCCGTCGGAGATCACGAGCGCGCCGCGGATCGCGAGATCCACGCGGCTACGTGAGCTCGATGGTGAAGTCTTGCGCGCCTTCCCACAGCGTGAGCCGCCCGATCTCGGCGAGCTTGTCGTGCCCCTCGATCACGGTCGCGAAGTGATTGCCGGCGAGCTGGCCGACCTTGCTCGAGAACAGGGTCGACCCGTACGGAAACAGGATCTCGGTCTCCGAGATGCCGCCTGGGTAGATGAGCATCTGGCCGGGTGCGGGGTGGCTCGTGTGATTCTCGTACGCGAGACCGCTCGGTCCGCCCAGCTTCGTGTCACCCATCGGTACCCACGTCGACTCGCCGCTCCAGCGGCAGTGGACCAATTTGCCGCGGAACGGAAGCATGGAATGGATCGCCGCGCTCGTCAGCGGCGCGCGTTCCTCCTCGAGCCGCGCGCGGAACGTGAACGGACCGGCGACGATCTTCAGCGTCTTCACGAGCGGGGCAAGGATAGGGCTAGCATCCGCGGCCATGACGACGTCGCTGTCGACGCATGTGCTCGATACCGCCATCGGACGTCCCGTGTCCGGCGTACGGGTGTCGCTCTACCGCGGCACCGAGCTCGTCGCGCGCGGCGACACCGATGCGGATGGACGCATCAAGGAGCTCGGCCGCGAGCTCGCGGCCGGCTCGTATCGACTGCTCTTCGCGTTGAAGGGTCCGTTCTTCGAAGAGGTCGCGCTGCAGGTGCGCCTCGAGGATGGCCACTACCACGTGCCCCTCCTCGTGACCCCATTCGGGTGTGTCACCTATCGGGGTAGCTGAGGCCTTCGAGGGAGCACCGCTCCTCGCCGAGCGCGTCGGTGAGGGTGGCGACCCAGCGGCGGTCATCGCGCGCGCCCGGAGCATCCTCGCCACGATGAGCGACGCCGAGCGGATCGCGGTCCTGAATGCGCACCCGCGCATCGGCGCGACGACCGGCCTGTCGGCGCGATCGGCCGCCGAGCAGAACGCCGGCGCGACCGACGGCGAGACGCACCGGACGCTCGCGCTCCTCAACGCCGAGTACGAGCGGACCTTCGGCTTCCGGTTCGTCGTCTTTGTACATGGCCGATCGCACGCCGAGCTCGTGCCGGTGCTTCAAGCGCGGCTTGGACGCGCGCGGCACGAGGAGCTCGCGACCGGGCTCGAGGAGTTCCTCGCGATCGCGCGCGACCGGATGGAGCGCGGCTAGGGCGACGGCGCCCCGCTCCGCACCCACCGGCCGATGAGCTCGCGCTCCGCGTCGGTGATGCCGGTGACATTGCCGAGCGGCATCGCCTTCGTGACCACGACCTGCTCGTACGCGCGCTGCGCGTTCGCCACGATCTCGGCCTGGGTGTCGAACATCACACCCTTCGGCGCGACGGCGAACCCCGGATTCGTGGGATGACTGGAGTGGCAGGTCACGCAGCGCGCCTGGAACACCTGCTGCACCGCGGGGAAGTCCGCGGCAGTCAGTCCCGCGGCCTGCGGCTGCGGCGCGAGCGCGACGATCAGCACGACGCCGCCGGCGACGGCGGCGGCGGCGATGCGGCGGATGTCGCGGCCCTGGTGGCGGAGACTGAAGATGTGCCGCACGAGCGCGCCGAGCGCCATGAACGCGAGGAGCACGACCCACGAATTCTCATGCCCGTACGTGAACGGGAAGTGCTGGCTGATCATCGCGAAGAGCACCGGCAGGGTCAGATAGTTGTTGTGGACCGAGCGCTGTTTGCCGCGGACGCCAGGGCCGGGATCGAGCGCGCGGCCCGCGGCCGTCGCGGCGACCAGGGCGCGCTGGCCAGGGATGATCACGAAGAACACGTTGGCCGCCATCCACGTGCCGAGGGTCGCGCCCACCTGGATGAACGCGCCGCGCGGGCTGAACAGGTATCCGGAGACGGCCGCGATGACGACGGTGAGGACGACGATGGCAATCGTGAGCGCGCGCTCGTTCGCGGCAAGCCATCGTGAGAGGACGTCGTAGGCGAGCCAGCCGAAGAGAAGGATCGCGAGGCTCGCCGTGACCAGCTCCCAACCCTGGAATCGCGGCCGGTTCGGATCCATGAGGTACTGCGTCGGGTCCACGTAGTAGAGGAGGACCATGAGCGCGAACCCGGTCAGCCAGGTCGTGTACGCCTCCCACTTGAACCATGCGAGCGGCGCCGGCAGCGTGCGCGGCGCGATTCGGTACTTCTCGACCCGGTAGAAGCCGCCGCCGTGGATCTCCCATGCTTCGCCACCGACGCCCTCGGCCTCCGCACCCTCGCGCTTCGGCGAGCGCAACGATTGATCGAGCGCGATGAAGTAGAAGGACGCCCCGACCCACGCGATCGCCGCGGTGACGTGCAGCCAGCGGACGATGAGGTGCAGCCAGTCCCCGGCGTAGGCGAGGACGTCCATGGCCTAGACCCGGTCGATGAACGCGGTGCGCTGCGTGAGGATGAGGCTCGCTGGATCCGGATCCATCGCCTTGCGCTCCGGCGAGTCGTAGTACGACTTGTTCGCCGCTTCCCAGCCGTCCGGGCCGTCGTAGCTCACGATCCAGACGAAGTGCTCCTCGCTCGGGATCTGCCAGGCGCCGTCGACGACGAAGCCCATCTTCTCCCGCAACGGACGCACCTTCGTGCGCCACAGTTCGGCGAAGCGATCGAGCTGGCCGGGCTTGATCGTGTAGTCGCGGAGTTGCGTCGTCCTCACCGGCGCACCAGTCGCCACGCGGCGGGCAGCGCAAGCGCCGCGAGCACCATCTTGAACAGGTCGCCGGGAATGAACGGGATGAGGCCGGCGTCGAGGAGCCGCTCGGACGGCACGAACCGCGCGAGCCATGCGAGGCCGCAGGCGTAGATCGCGACCTCGCCGATGAGCATCGCGGCGAGCGCGGTGACCAGATGCCGATCCCAGCCACGCTCCACGGTCGACCCGACGAGCGCGGCGGCAAGCGCGAAGCCGATGAGGTAGCCACCGGTCGGGCCGGTCATGTACGCGACGCCGGACGCGCCCCCGGCAAAGACCGGGAGGCCGATCGCGCCCTCGATGAGGTACGCGACGGCGCTCGCGAGCCCGAGCCGGCCGAGCGCTGCGGCGACAAGGAGCACCGCGAAGGTCTGGCCAGTGACCGGCACCGGGCTGAAGGGGAGCGGGATCCTGACCTGCGCCGCCAGCGCCATGAGCGTGGACCCGGCGAGCACGAGCACGAGCTTCCAGAACAGCGAGCCCGGAAGGACGACGAGCGCGATGGGCCGGGCGGCGATCACGCGCGGAGACTAGCGCGGCGCGAAGGCGGTCACCGCGACTACTCCGCCTGCGGCAGCGCGACGCCGATGACGTCGCGGACGGACGAGAGGCCCTGCGCTCGCACGTACGCCGCGAGGCCCTCGATCACCTTGATCGGCGCGAGCGGATCGGCGAACGTCGCGGTGCCGACCTGCACGGCGGACGCGCCGGCCATGAGGAACTCAAGCGCGTCCTCCGCGCTCGCGACGCCGCCCGCGCCGATGATCGGGATCGAGACCGCTTGCGCGACCTGATACGTGATGTGCACGGCGATCGGGCGGATCGCCGGACCCGACAATCCGCCACTGCCCGTCCCAAGGATCGGCCGGCGCTTCTTGGTATCGATGCGCATCCCGAGGACGGTGTTGATCGCGGTGATGCCGTCGGCGCCGGCCTGCTCGATCGCCCGCGCGACCGCGACGACGTCGGGCGCGTTCGGCGTGAGCTTGACGATCACGGGCAGGTCCGTCTCCTGCTTCACGGCCGCGGTGACCTGGCCGGCGAGGTCCGGGTCGAAGCCGAAGAGCATCCCGCCCTTCACGTTGGGGCACGAGATGTTCAGCTCGTACGCGACGACGCTCCCGATGCCAGCGAACTCGCTGACGACCGTGACGTAGTCGTCCACGCTGTAGCCGGCGACGTTCAGGATCACCGGGACGCCGAGCTGCGCCCACGCCTTCGCGTACTTTTTCGCGACGCCCGCGGCTCCCGGGTTCTCGAGGCCGATCGAGTTGAGGATGCCGGACGGCGTCTCGGCCATCCGGTACTGCGGGTTGCCCGGTCGCGCGAGCACCGTGGTGCCCTTGTTGACGATCGCGCCGAGCCGCGAGACATCGATGAGCTCCGCGTACTCGACGCCCTGGCCGAACGTGCCCGACGCGGTGAGCACCGGATTCTTGAGCCGCAGGCCGCGCGCAGCGTCGACCGCGAGATCGACGTCCTCCTCCGGTCGCTCGGTTGAGCGGACCGGCGCGACGACGGCGGAGTCGCTCAGCTCGACGCGCGACAGCTGCTCCGCGAGCGGGGACGACGCGCGCTCGCCGACATCGCGCTCGCCGGTCGCGGCCTCGACGATCGAGGCGCCATCGACGTCCGCGAGATCGACGCTGTCGTCCTCGTCCTCTCCGGCGCTCAGCTCCTCGAGGGTTTCCTCGATCGCCCGGCTCACGTTGACCGGCCGTTCCACCTTCTTCCGCGGCCTGCGCCAGGGCACTACGCGCCCAGCCCCACGGTCGCGGGCTCGCCTTCGCTGAAGCGGACCTCGCCTAATGCGAAGACCGGTCCCTCACGGCAGACCCGGGCGTTGCCGCTCGCGGTCACGACGACGCAGGCGCGGCAGACGCCCATCGCGCAGCCCATGTGCTGCTCGACCGCGACCTGCGCGTCGAGGAGCACCTGCCGTCCGGAGAACACCGCGCTCGCGCGGGCCGCTTCGTCGCGCATCCGTCCGAGCGAGGCGAGCATCGGCCACGGGCCGCACGCGCAGAGCTGATCCGCCCACGCGAGGAGCGGGCCGAGCGCGTCGGTGACGCGGCCCGTGATGCCGAAGGAGCCGTCGTCGGTCGTCGTCACGTACTCGACTGTCGGCGGCAGGAGTCGCGACGGCCAGAGGTACTGGATGGACCGGCCGCCCATGACGAGCGTCACGTTGCGCCGCGACGACTCGTGCTCGGCCAGCACGCGCATCGGCGCGATCCCCGTGCCGCCCGCGACCAGGAGAAGGTTCTTCGTGGCGCGCTGGATCACGAAGGCGCTGCCGAGCGGGCCGAGCAGGTCGAGGTCGTCCCCCGGCCGGCGCGACGCGATCCACTCGCCGCCATCGCCGAGCGGCTTCACGATGAGCTCGATTTCGCCGGCCTGCCGGTCGATCCGGTTGAACGAGTACGGCCTGCGGAGCAGTGGATCGAATCGGGTGCCCGGCCGAACGTGCACGAACTGCCCGGCGCGGGCCTGCGCCGCGATGCCCGGTGCGGCGACATTGAGGACGACCCCGAGGTCGCCGATCTCACTCCGCGCGAGCACGCGGCCCTGCTCGAGGATCATGCGAGCGCCGTCCCGACGGCGAAGGTGTACCCGTCCGGATCCTCGAGGATCACGTCGCGCCAGCCGTGCGGCCAGTCGCGCGCCGCCAGGAGCACCGTCACGCCGCGCTCCCGGGCCCGCCGCTCGGCCGCGTCGGGATCGATCCCGAGGATGCGGATCTCCGCGCCGAGGCCACGCTTCCCGGTCTCGCGCAGGCGCGGCGCCCACGGTTGGTGCTCATAGGTGTGGTCGGCGTGCAGCACGATCTGGGTCGCATCGAGTTGCAGCGCGGCCATGTCGAGGTCGGCGTAGTGCACGGTCATGCCGAGCACGTCGCGATAGAACCGCACGCTCGTCGCGACGTCACGCACGATGAGGTTCAGCGAAAGCCCCGCCAGCGTCTTGCCGTAGGCGTCCGTCGCCATCCATGGAGTGCCGGTGCGCTTGGTCGTCACGCGACGACTGGCGCGCTGCGGTACTCGCTGAGCGGCGCGACCGTGTAGCTCTGGGCGCTCGCGCGGAGCGCAGTCACGACGGCGAGCGCGGTGTCGAGCGACGTGAGGCACGGGACCCGGGCCTCGACCGCGGCGCGCCGGATGAGGAAGCCGTCGCGATCCACGGTCTTGCCCAGCGTCGGCGTGTTCACGACCGCGGCGCACGTACCCGACCGGATGAGCTGGAGGATCGTCGCGTCCCCGTCGCCGAGCTTGGGCACCTCGGTGACGTCGATCCCAAGCGAGCGGATGAGCGCGGCGGTGCCGCTCGTGGCGACGAGGTCATAGCCCAGCCAGTGAAAGCCCTCGATGATCGCGACGACCTCGGCCTTGTCCTTGTCGGCGACGGTGATGAGCACCTTGCCGCTGGGCATCGGCGCGAGGCCGGCGGCGACGAGCGATTTCCACAGCGCCGGCGCGAACGTGCGATCGATGCCGATCACCTCGCCCGTGCTCTTCATCTCCGGGCCGAGGTAGGTGTCGACATCGAGCAGCTTCGCCATCGAGAAGACCGGCGCCTTGAGCGCGACGAGATCGCCCGACGGCCAGAGGCCGTCCGCGCGCGCGTACCCCTCGGCCACGAGGGTGCTCCCGGCGGCAATGGCGACAGCGAGCTGCACCAGAGGCACGCCGGTGACCTTGGTGAGGAACGGCACGGTCCGGCTCGCGCGCGGGTTCACCTCGAGTACGTACACGAGGGGCTTCTCATTCGTACGGCCGGGCCCGGCTATGCCGGCCCCGGC
>JALYLX010000091.1 GCA_030773995.1 Chloroflexota bacterium | reverse complement strand
ACGTGAAGTCGAATCCGGCCGCCGACGCGCGGCTGGTGAAGCCGCCGACCGAGGTCCGCGTGTCGTTCAGCGAGCCCCCCGATCCGAAGGGCAGCGAGATCCAGGTGCTGGACGAGAAGGGCACCCGCTGGGACCTCGGCAACGCCGCTGCCTCCGACGAGACGAACGCGCTGAAGGTCGGGCTGAAGCCGATCGGCGACGGCGGGTACACCGTGGCCTGGATCACCGTCTCCGCGGTCGACGGGCACGAGACCAAAGGCAGCTTTGCGTTCGTCGTCGGGAACGGACCGCTTCCAGCGCTGCCGGACATACCGAACGCGTCACCGCCGCCGTCCCCGCTCGAGGTCGCCGGCCGCGCGCTCTCCTACGCCGGCATCGCGCTCGCCCTCGGTTGCGCGCTCTTCGGGCTCATCGTCCACACCGCCGAAGGCCCCGTCGAAGGGCGCCGCGAGCGGCAGCTGCTGGCACTCGCCGGTGGGGCGATCGCCATCGGCTCGGCCGCGCTCGTCCTCGCGCGGGGGGACCGGCTTCCGCCGCGGCTCGAGCTGCTGCTCAGCCTCCGCCTGCTCGCGGGCCTCGCGATCATCGCCGCCCTCGCGCCGCGGCTCGCCGACCGGCCGCGCCGCTACACGGTCGCAGCGGTCGCGATCGCCGCCGCACTGACAGCGACCCTCGTCTCGCACGCGACCGCACTCGGGAACATGAAGGACATGACCCTGGACCTTGTCCACGTCATCGCGATCTCGGCGTGGAGCGGCGGGGTCGTGTCGCTCCTCTGGGTCTACCTCCTCGGGCGCGATCGCTCAGGGCCAACGCTCCGCGCGACGGTGTGGCGCTTCTCGCTCGTCGCGCTCACGTCGGTCGGCCTGCTCATCACGGCGGGCGTACTCCAGGCCCTGGACCGGCTCGTCCTCACTCAGGACCTCATCGAAACCCCGTACGGGCTCGCGCTCCTCGCGAAGATCGTGCTCGTCGTCATCATCCTCGCGGTCGCGTCGTTCAATCTCCTGCGCTACGGACCGCGAGCGCAACGCGCGGGGCTGATCCGGGGCACGATCGTCGAGACCGCGCTGCTCGCCGGGGTCTTCGTCGCCGCCGGCGTCCTGACCGCCCTGGCGCCACCGGCCCAGCCCACCGGCGCCGCGTTCGATCAAACCCAGCACGTCGCGGGCTATCGTGTCGAGCTCGTCGTGCCGACCTCGATCCCCGGCCGCAACCGCTTCGTGCTCCGCGTGCACCAAGGCCTCACGCCGGTGACGGTCGCGGAGAAGGTCGCACTGCGATTCACGATGGTCGAGCATGACATGGGCGAAACAGAGCTGGTCGCGGACGAACGCGCGCCGGGCGAGTACGTCGCGATCGGCAGTCCGACCGCGATGTACGGAACGTGGAAGGTCCAGGCGATCATCCGGCTCCCCGGGAAGGACGATGTGACCGCCCTGTTCACCGTGCCGATCTCGCCCAACGGGCAGACCGCGTCGGCCGCCGCGTTGACCACGAAGTCGTTCAGCCTGGTCGTCTTCCCCGACCCGAGCGCGCCGGTCGCCGGCGCGCCGATCCAGCTCAGCGTCATCGTGCTCGAGAACGGCCAGCCGGCCATCGGCCGCGCGATCGCGGGGACGATCGTGGCGAAGGACGGCCAGCCAACGACCGGGGATCCGTTCACCGCGAGCGAGCAGGGCTCCGGCCGCTATCGCATCGACATCCCCGCGCTCGCCCAGGGCACCTGGACGATGCGCATCCAGATCGGCGCTCCGTCGGAGACCGCCGACTACGCGTTCACCGTGTCACCATGACCCGATGATCCTGCTCCATGGGACGTTCGTCGATGAGTTCCTGATCGAGATCGTCCTGCCGCTGTCGATCTTCGGCGGCCTCTACTGGTGGTCGTCGCGCAAGGAAAAGAAGAAGAAGAGGGAGGCCGCCAAGCATGACCTTTCCGATCAGCCGCCAGGGCCTTGAGCAGATCGCGCTGGCCCTCGCGGTCGGGGTCGTGCTCTTCGGCGTGCTCGCCTTCCTGCGCTGGCGGCGGAACGACGAATATCGCCGGACCGCGATCTCGACCGGGATCCTCGCGGGACTTGCGGTCCTGTCGCTCGCCATCGGTTACACCATCGCCCCGAACATCCCGACGCCGCCCGTGCCGTTCAGCGCGCGGTTCCTCCAGAACCCGACCCCCGACACGCCGGCGACCGTGGCGCAGGGCAAGGCCCTCTTTCAGGCGAACTGCGCCCTGTGTCACGGTCCGGTCGGGAAGGGCGACGGCGCGCTCGCGCCGACGCTGTTCCCCCATCCAGTGAACCTGCAGCTGCACGTGCCGCAGCACGCGCTCGGCGAGCTCTTCTACTGGATCTCGAACGGGATCCCCGGCACGTCGATGCCGGCGTGGGCCGACGTGGATCCCGCGACCGGAAAGCCTCGGCTCTCGGATGACGAGCGCTGGGCGATCATCCGGTACCTACAGGCGCTCGCACGCGGAGAGACGCCGTGAGCGTGTTCGACATGAGCGTGCCGTGGTACGAGATCCTGCTCAGGACCTTCGTCGTCTACATGACCGTGCTCGTCCTCCTGCGCGTCGCCGGCAAGCGCGAGCTGGGGCAGATGACGCCATTCGACCTCGTGGTGATCCTCGTGATCGCGAACGCGGTCCAGAACGCCATGACCGGCGGCGACAACTCGCTCATCGGCGGGATGCTCGCGGCTGCCACGCTCACGGTCACGAACATCGCGGTCGGGCGCTGGGGCAGCCGCGTCCCGTTCTTCCGGCGGTTGGTCGCGAGCCAGCCACGGGTCCTGCTCCGCGACGGGAAGCCGATCAAGGACGCCTTGGACGAGGAGCGGATCGACCTCGAGGAGCTCGAGATGGCGGCGCGTCAGCACGGCATCGCGGAGCTGGCGGACGTCACCGCCGCGGTGCTCGAGGAGGACGGCTCGATCAGCATCATTCCG
Source organism: Chloroflexota bacterium (assembly GCA_030773995.1). GTDB lineage: Bacteria > Chloroflexota > Limnocylindria > P2-11E > P2-11E > UBA4735. The sequence continues at coordinate 2,148 of JALYLX010000091.1, read as the reverse complement.
AAGGAAGGGACCACGGTCCGCCGCAGCGCGCGCCGTTTCCGCCAGTTCCGTAATCGCTAGCGCCACGCTTGGACGCCGTCTGCGTCCGGCGCTCCATCGGCGGCTGCTCGGCGGCCAACGGGCACCATCTGCGCGGTCGGCCCCGAACGGAACACGTCTCACGGTCTACGACGGCCAGTGGGCCTTCTGCCCGGCGGGCGAGCCGACCGGGCACGACTGGAGCGCGGTCGATCGTGCGTCGTTCGACGAGCTGGCGCGTGCCGCGACGAGCGCCGCGCGCGCCGGCGACGTTGTGAACGGCTAGGGAATCGCCCCGGTGGGACGCATCCGGCGCCACGCGAAGAGCATGATCAAGGCGCCCAGGATCCAGCCGATGATGCCCATGGCTAGAGCTCCACCTGGTCGCGCTCGGGCATCGCTTCCTTCATCTGCTCGGCCTTGCTGGCCTCCATCGACGCCCCCAACTCTTCGAGCTCTTCTTTCGTGAAGACCTGACGGGCGATCTTGAACATCTCCGTCGCCTCTTCCTCGATGTGGTGCTCCACATTCTCCTTCGTGACCTTGAACTTCGCCGCCCAGTGCTCGTCGTCGAAGGGGGTGTCCTTCAGCTGCTCGACGATGTCGTCGACGAGGTGATGCTCCTCCAGCGCCTCGAGGACGATGTCCCTGGCCTTCGGGTGCTTCGCGAGCGCCGGATAGAAGATCTCCTCTTCGATGTTCTCGTGGATCGTCAGCGCCTTGAGGAGCTTGGTCCACTTCTGCTCGCGCGTCTTCACGCTGCGCTCGGTCGTCTCCTCGAGCTCCGTCATGAGCTTCTTCGCCTTCTCGTGATCCTCTTTCAGTAGGACGATCGCATCCATCGGTGGCTCCTCCATCCAGGTTGTCCTCCCCGCTAGGCAAGTCGCGGGCCAGCGTTGAGGAATTGTTGAGCCGGTGCGCCCTCGTATTGAGCGTTCGTTGTGGCCGCCGCGGGTACACCGGAGGGATGCCGGTAGCCGAGCCCCGCCTGTAACGACGGTGAAGGAACCCGCCGAGCGGCCGGAGCCGCCCCGCGACCCAGCCAAGCCGTACGACCTCACGTACCGGCAAGGAACGCGGCCGGGCGACCGGGCCGTGCGGGTCGTGCCGACGTACCGCGGCCGGTTCACGCGGAAGGGCGGGCGCCTCGTCGCCACGGAGCAAGGGTCGACCGGCGACAGCGCCATCTGGAACGCGATCCGCTGGCGTCTCGTCGGCCGGCCGATCCCCACCGCGCGCGAGGGGGAGGAGCGCGTCGGGATCGTCAAAGGGCTCGCGGTCTTCGCCTCGGACAACATCTCATCATCGGCGTACGCGACCGAGGAGATCATGCGCGTCCTCGCGCTCGCTGGTGCCGGCGTGCTCGCGCTCACGATGCCGATCACGATCGCGGTCGTTGCCGTACTTGCGATCGTCGTCGCGAGCTACCAGCAGACGCTCCGTGCATACCCGAACGGCGGTGGCTCATACGTCGTGGCGAGCGACAACCTCGGTCCGGTCGCCGGCCTCATCGCCGCCGGGGCGCTCCTCACCGACTATGTGCTCACGGTCGCAGTCTCGGTCGCCGCCGGGGTCGCTGCGATCACCTCGATCGCGCCGGAGCTCTTCGATCTCCGCGTCGTCATTGGCGTCAGCTTCGTCGCGCTCATCTGCCTCGGGAATCTCCGGGGGATCCGCGAGAGCGCGACGATCTTCGCGGCACCCACGTACGTGTACCTCGTCGCGATCTTCGGACTGCTGGCGTTCGGCCTCTTCCGCTTCGCGACGAATGCGCTTCCGGTGTACGAGGCGCCGGCGAGCTGGCAGCCCCAGGGGGTCGAGCTCCTTGGCGTGCTGCTGATCATGCGGGCCTTCGCGTCAGGCGCCGTCGCGCTCACCGGCGTGGAAGCCGTGTCCAACGGCATCCCGGCGTTCAAGCCGGTCGAGCACAAGAACGCGCAGGTCGTGCTCATCCTCATGGGATCGTTCTTCGGCACCATCTTCCTCGGGATGAGCTTCCTAGCTGAAGTTCCCGGCGGTCTTTGAGACTCCAGTGAAAATGCGTTCCCGCTCCAGGCCGTCCTCGCAGCGGGGAACCAGAAGGGAGTCCACTACGGTGCGAGGTCCTCGCGAACGATGGGCGCGAGCGCA
>JALYLX010000090.1 GCA_030773995.1 Chloroflexota bacterium | reverse complement strand
ATGCGATCCCGGTCGCGGTCGCCAAGGGCGTCGGAGCGGTCGTCGTGACGAACAGTGTGGGCGTCGGCGTCCGCCGAGGCGTCTCTGATGCGACGGCGGTCGGGCTCGATCCGCACGCGGCCAGCGCGAGAGCGAGCAAGACCACGGACCTCGTCATTCATCGAGGGTACCGGTAGACTGAAGAGGTTCCTGAAAGGGATCACGGGGATGCGTGGTTTCGACAGGGCAGGCGAACGTATCGCTGCGAGCCGAGGAACGCCGTTCCCCCTCGTTAATCCGAACGGCGCCAGGTAACTGGCAACACCTCTTACGCACTCGCTGCCTAGTCAGTGAGCGTCCTCCCGGCCTCCGCCCCGCGGGCCGGGAAGGGCGTAATTTGCGGGGCTGCGGTCCGCTGATCGCCCGGTAGGCGGACCAAAGATCCACGGGCTGGCGGGACCGGAAGCGAGTCAGTGCGCGTCGGGGACCGCGAGACAACAAACCGCTGGCTACGCTCGTAGACGCGATACGGTCAAGGGCCTTGGACGGGGAGTTCGACCCTCCCCCATCTCCACTGGTTGAAGGGGCTCGGCGGCCGCCGGCAAAGCCGGCGCCGCCGCACGGCCGCACGAAGGACGCGGTGCCGTCGCACGAGGGACCATGTCCGTACCATCGCCGCGATGACGATCGGAACGGACTTTGTGCCGCGCACCTCCGACCTGCTGTACGAGCGGCGCGGACCGGTCGCCCTCCTGACGTTCAACCGGCCCGATGCCCGGAACGCGATGACCCCCGACATGTACCAAGGCCTCGTCGACGCGTGCGAGCACGTCGACTCCGACGATCGGATCCGCGTGTTCATCCTGCGGGGCGCGGGCGACAAGGCCTTCGTCGCCGGCACCGATATCGCGCAGTTCAAGACGTTCACCACGCCACAGCACGCGATCGATTACGAGAGAGATCAGAACCGCAACGTCGGCCGGCTCGAGCTGGTGAAGAAGCCGACGATCGCGATGATCCGGGGCTTCGCGGTCGGCGGCGGGGCGTCCATCGCCTTGGCGTGCGACCTTCGGATCGCGGCGACCGACGCGAAGATCGGCGTCCCGATCGCGAAGACGCTCGGCAACACGCTCTCGATGACGGCCCTCGCGCGGATCGCGTCCTACGTCGGCCCGGCGCGGACCAAGGAGATGCTCTTCACCGCGCGCCTCATCGATGCGGAGGAAGGCAAGGCCGCCGGCGTGTTCAACGAGGTCGTGGACCCGGATCGACTCGAAGCGCGCACCCTGGAGGTTGCCGAGCAGATCGCGGCCAACGCGCCGCTGACGATCCGATCGGTCAAGGAGGGCGTGCGGCGGCTCATGGAGCACGCCCGGATCGGCGATGCCGAGGATCTGGTCCTCATGGCCTACGAGAGCGATGACTTCAAGGAAGGTGTCGACGCGTTCCTCAACAAGCGCGCGCCGAAGTGGACGGGACGATGACCGAGGCGCGCTATGCGCTCGATGGGATCCGCGTGCTCGAGCTCGGGAACTTCATGGCCGGCCCGTTCTGCGGGATGCTCCTCGCCGATCTCGGTGCCGACGTGATCAAGGTCGAGAATCCGAAGGGCGGGGACTTCACGCGGAACGCCGCGCCGTTCCTCGACGGCGAGAGCGCAGGCTTCCTGGCAGTGAACCGCAACAAGCGCTCCCTCGCCATCGACCTCAAGGCCGACCGTGGCCGCGAGATCTTCCTCGAGCTCGTGCGGCGCAGCGACGTCGTCATCGAGAACCTCCGCCCCGGGACCCTCGACGACCTTCGCATCGGCTACGCAACGCTCAACGAGGTGAACCCGCGGATCATCCTCTCGTCGGCCAGCGGATTCGGCCAGACCGGTCCCTACAAGGACCGCGCCGCGCTCGATCTGATCGTGCAGGGCATGAGCGGGCTCATGTCGATCACCGGCGAAGCGGGCCGGCCACCGGCGAAGGTCGGCGTGCCCATCAGCGACCTCTCCGCGGCGATCTTCGGGGCGTATGCGATCCTCGCGGCGCTCCGGGTCCGCGACCGGGAAGGGGTCGGGCAGCACATCGACGTGAGCCTCCTCGAGTCGGCGATCGCCCTCGAGGCATGGGAGACCAGCAGCTACTTGGCGACCGGCGACGTACCGCGGCCGCTCGGCTCGGCGCATCGCGTCAACGCTCCGTACCAGGCGGTCAAGACCGCCGACGGATACATCACGATCGGCGCGACGACACCCGGGAACTGGCACGCGTTCTGTGCGACGCTGGGCCTCGAGGACCTCGAGACCGACCCGCGGTTCGCCACGGTCTCAGAGCGCCGCCGTCGCTACGAGGAGCTCGCCGGCCTCATCGAGGAGGTCACCGTCACGCACCCGAGCGAGCACTGGTACGGCGCACTGGAGCGAGCCGGCGTCCCGTGCGGAGTGCTGTACGCCTTGGACCAGGTCCTCGCGGACGAGCACGTCCAGGCTCGTGGAGTGGTGCGCGAGGTCACGCACACGAAGCTCGGCACGGTCCGCGTGACTGGATCGCCGATCCGTTTCTCGCGCACGCCCGTGCGCGTCGAGCGCGCCGGCCCGCTGCTCGGCGAGCACACCCGCGAGATCCTCGGCGAGCTCGCCCTGCCCGACGCTGACGCGCTCGAGCGCGATGGCGTCGTCGTGGCGGCGTAAAGTGGCCCGGCGCGAACCACTTCGGGAGGGCTTTTCTCATGACGCTCACGACTCGCCGCCCGCCGCGGATCCCGCTCGACGAGCTCTGCCGCCTGCCCTCCTTCTACTTCCCACTCGTTTCCTGGAAGGGCGATCGGGTCGGGTTCTATTGGGACAAGACCGGCCGCATCGAGCTGTACGTCATGGACCTCGCGACGAAGATCGTGCGCCAGGTCAGCCATGGCGAGATGCCACGAGCCATGCGGACCGGATTCATCTGGAGCCGTGACGACCGCTCAATTGTCTTCGGCAAGGACGCGGCTGGCGACGAGCAGCACGATCTGTTCACCATCGATGTCGAGACGGGTGCGGTCGCCCAGCTGACCCAGGATCCTGCCGCGGAGGAGCACGCGATCGAGTTCAGCCCCGACGACGCGTGGCTCACGACGATGACGAACAAGCGCCTGCCAGAAGCCGGCGATCGCCCCGGTCAGCTGAACCTGTGGAAGGTCCGTCGTGACGGCTCGGACTACACGCCGCTCACGCGCCACCCGTTCCCGGTCTGGGCCGGCGGTCACTGGTCGGACGACGGGAGCTGGATCAGCTACAGCACGAACGAGGATCCGAAGGACCTCAAGAACCGCGACGGCTACATCGTCCGGCCGGATGGGACCGACGGCCATAAGGTCTTCAGCGTCCGGCCCGGATCGCAGGATGTGCTCGCGGGCTGGCATCCCGACAGCCGACACATCGCGGTGACCAGCGACGCCGCAGGAGAGAACCGCGCGGGCATCCTCGACATCGAGACCGGGAAGGTCCGCTGGCTCTCGCCCGAGGGCATCGAGGAGCACGCCCAACGGTTCTCGAGGAATGGCCGTTGGCTGGCGGCCTTCCGGAATCACGAATCGCAGCTCAAGCCGGTGCTGTACGACGTGGAGAGTGGCGCCGCGCGCGAGCTCACCGTCCCTGCCGGCGTCGCGTATGGCGCCCAGTTCTACGACGATGATCGCAAGCTGCTGCTCTTCCAGACGAGCGACACCACGCGGGCCTCGCTCCTCGGCTACGACCTCGAAGCCGATGCCTACGAAACGCTGATCGCGCCGGAGTACGGCTCGATCGATCAACGCGCGTTCGTCGAGAGCACGCACATCTACTACCCGACGTTCGACGGCAAGCAGATCCCAGCCATCCTCTACACCCCGCGCGACATCGCGCCGGGTGAGCGGCTGCCGGCACTGGTGCACGTGCACGGCGGCCCCACCGGCCAGTGGTTCCGTGGCTTCGATCCGTTCGCCCAGTTCCTCGCCGATCGCGGTCTCGTCGTCCTCGCGCCCAACATCCGCGGCTCGACGGGCTACGGCGTCGAGTTCCGCGATGCCGCGATCAAAGACTGGGGTGGCGCGGATCTCGAAGATGTCGCCGCCGGCGCCGAGTATCTGAAGACGCTCCCGTACGTCGACCCCGGTCGGCTCGCGGTGTTCGGCGGGAGCTATGGCGGGTTCATGACCTTCATCGCTGCGACCAAGAAGCCCGATCTGTGGCGAGCGGCCGTGGCGTGGGTCGGAGTCAGCGATCTGCACGCGATGTGGGCCGAGAGCAAGGAGCACTTCCGGTATTTCCTCCGCGAGCAGATGGGCGATCCGGAACAGGACCGGCTCCTCTGGCGCGACCGCAGTGCGGTCGAGTTCGCCGATCGCCTGACCGCCAAGCTCTTGATGGTCCATGGCGTGAACGACCCGCGATGCCCCGTGTCGCAGTCCCGACTTTTCCGCGACAAGCTGCTCGCTCTCGGCAAACGTGAGGGCGAGGACTTCGAGTACGTCGAGCTCGCAGAAGAAGGGCACGGCAGCGCGGACATCGAACAGAAGATCCGGACCTTCCGCATCCTCGCCGATTACCTTGAGCGTGCGCTCTAGGTCGTAGGCGCGCGCGGGAGCACGCCCGTCGCGGCGATGTCGCAACCGGGGCTCGGACGCAACGCCGACTTCCAGAAGCTCTGGAGCGGCTTCACGGTCGCCGTGGTCGGGAGCCAGATCACGGTCTTGGCTCTGCCGCTCACGGCGGTGCTCGTTCTCGGCGCAGGCGCGACGGAGACCGGTCTCCTCGTCGCGTTCCGGATGGCGCCCTCGCTCGTCGTCGGGTTGTTCATCGGCGCATGGGTCGATCGACTTCCGCGCCGGCCGATCCTCGTTGGGTCGGATGTCGGGAGTGCGATCGTCATCGGCTCGATCCCGCTTGCCGCGGCGATGGGCACGCTCAGCCTCGCTCAGCTCTACGTGGTCGCCTTCCTCGCGGGGGTGTTCGCGGTGTCCACTGAGCTCGCGCGCTCCGCCCTCGTGCCTTCGCTCGTCGGGCGGGCAGGGCTTGTCGCGGCGAACAGCCGGCTCCAGGCCTCGGCCGCCGTCGCGCAGGTCGCGGGGCCATCACTCGGCGGGATCCTCGTGCAAGCCCTCACCGCGCCGACCGCCATGCTGTTCGATGCCGCGACCTTCCTCGTCTCCGCGGCGCTCCTCGTTCGCATCCGCGCGCACGAGACCGTCCGTCCGCGCGACGCCGGTCGGAGCATCTGGCACGAGATCAGCGAGGGCGCGCGATGGATGCGCGATCACGAGATCGTGTTCCGCTGCGTCATCGCGATCGCACTCGCAAACATCGAGTGGTTCGCGGTTCAGGCGATCCTCGTCGTGTACGCGACACGCGAGCTTGGCCTGCCGCCGGCGCTCCTGGGCCTGTCGCTCGCGGCCATCGGGCCATTGAGCCTCGTCGGCGCGACGCTGACAGGCCCGCTGACCCGGCGATGGGGACTTGGCCCGGTGATGATCGGCGCGCTCTTCCTCGAAACCCTGAGCCGGCTCGTGCTGCCGTTCGCGGCGGGTCCACCGCTCGAGGCCGCGGCTGTCGTTATGGCGTCGCAGGCGCTCCTCGGGCTCACCGTCCCGCTGTGGACCATCAGCTCGAACACGCTGCAGCAGGCCGTCACCCCCGAACGGCTCCTCGGACGGGTCACGGCGGCGACGCGATTCATTTCCTTCGGTGTGGCGCCGCCGAGCGCCTTCGCCGCGGGCCTGCTCGCGGATCACATCGGCATGCGGGTGACGCTGTTCATCTCGGGACTCATTGCCGCGGCCGCGTTCCTCTACCTGCTCGCCTCGCCCGTCAGGCGCTTCCGCCACCCACCGGCCTAGATCGTTGGCGCTCCTGGAGGCGGGCGCCACTTCGACTTCTCTTTGCCCGGCCGGCCGCCGTACCGTGGATCGGGCACGGACTCGTTGCCTTCCTTGCTCTTGCGCGCGCGACTCGTAACGCCGACCTCGGGATCCTGCCGGCCGACCTTCTGCGCGCCCTTGAGCGCGCGCTTCGTCGGCGGCTTCTTCGTGTCGCGATGCCTCTCGGCCCTGGTCTTCCCTGCGCGCTTCATGACGAACATCATGCGCGGGTGGCCGCCGGCGCGCATGTGGCCGTCCCGTCACGTTCACGACGCCGATATCCTCCGCTCGTGGGCGCACGGCTCGATCACGTGGTCATCGCGGTGACCGATCGCCGCCGTTCCGACGCGTTCTATCGCGACGTCGTCGGGGCCGACGTGGTGGAACGCGACGGCCGGGCCTTCTATCAGGTCGGCGATCAGCAGCTGAACGTGCATGCGCCGGGGGTCGAGCCCGCCGCGGTCGCCCGGATCCCGGTCGTGCCGGGGAACAGCGACCTCTGCTTCGAGTGGCCGGGCCCGATCGCCGACGCGATCGCCCACCTCGAGCGGAACGGCATCGTCGTCGAGCGGGGCCCGCTGCTCCGCTACGGCGCTCGCGGTCGCGGCACGAGCGTGTACTTCCGCGACCCCGACGGCAGTCTCCTCGAGCTCATCTCTTATCTCGACTGATCGCGGCTGTCCCCGTGCCCGGTGCGCCCGGCCCGCGTCGCTGGTCGTCCCGTTGGCGTGCCGGGCGGCGGCGGAATGGCGCCGTACAGCTTCGCGAGCTGCGCGGGCATGATGTGCGAGGGCTCGTCCTCGAAGATCGCGGTCGTGCGCTCGAGCGCTCGCGCGACGAGGCCGCTGCAGATCAGCTGACCATTGAAGCCAAAGCTGAGCTTCGCGCCGGTCAGCAGCGAGAGGCCGATGCTCACGATCGTCGTCCAGCCGTACGGATGGCCGACGCACCGATCGGCGAACGCCGCCGCCTCCGCGCGATCCTCCGCCGATGCGGTGATCCGCACCACCGTGTACTGGGTCGGGTCGTAGTCGGCGATCGAGCGGCGCTCGACGCCGGCCCCGAGCGCTTCGACGATCGTGCCATCGTTGGAGACGACGAGCGCTGCATGGTTCCAGTACGTGAACGGGCGATCCGCGCCGCCGAAGCGAAGCTGCTGTCCGATCCGGATCAGCTGGCTGAAAAGCTCGGCGCCATGCGTGAGGATGAAGTCGCCGGGTTCCGGATCGACCATCCGCTCGCCCGGACCGTGGTGCTCGACCGCACTCGCGGTGGCCTCGCCCATGTCGTTCGCCATTCGCGGGCGCAGTCTATCGACGGGCGCTACGCGGCTCGTCGCGACAGCACATGCAGCCCGCCCAACGCGAGCGCGAGCGCGGAGAGGCATAACCCAAGCGTCGACACGCCGCTGGACTGCATGACGACCCCGATGCCGGCCGGGAGCACCGCGCCGCCGATCATGCCCGCCGCGACCTGATAGCCGATCGCGCGCGGCGCGGCAGCGCGTCCGACGCGACGAGGCGTGAGGTACAGGAGCAGCGGGACGAACACTGAGAGCGAGGCGCCGATCGCCGGGAGCGCGATGAGCGCGGCGACCGGCGGTGGAAGGATCCAAAAGGCGAGCGCGCTCGCGAGCGCGCCGCCAACGCTCAGATCGAACAGCCGGGTCGCGCCCACCCGATCGCCGAATGCGGCGAGGGCGATGCGTCCCGCCGCGAGCGCGGACCAGTACAGGAACACCGCGAGCCCGGCGATCGTGTCCGTGACCGCACGGTCTGCGGTCAGCCGGGTGAAGCTCCACTGCCCGGCGCCGAGCTCGATGCCGACGTAGACGAACAGCAGCGCCGCCCCAGCGGCGACGGTGCGCCCGGTCGCGGCGGTCGCGTTCGGCGAGTCGTCGATCTCCTGCGGCGCACCGAGCTCCGACCGCGCCAGGTACGTCGCGACTGCCAGGACGACGAACGCGAGCGCCGCGACCGCGTAGCCGAGGCGCCACGATCCGGTCGCGACAAGGACCACGCCGATGAGCACCGGGCCGAGCGTCGCGCCAAGGGCCCACGATGCATGCAGGGCGCCCATGAACCGAACGCCGCGCTTCAGCGGCGCCTCCATGTTCACCGCCGCGTCCAGCAGACCAAGTCCGGCACCCAGGATCGCGGCCGCCGCGATCATCGTCGGCCACGTCTCCGCGATGGCGAACAGTGCGAGTCCGCCGGCGGCGAGCACCGTTGGCACGAGGAGCAGGGCGATCGTGCCGAACCGCTCGCGCACGAGGCCGGACAGCCCGCTCGACCCGAACTGCGTGAACGTCATCGCCGCGAGGAGGACGCCGAGTCCCGCGAGCGGTGCGTCCAGGGCCGCTCTCATGGACGGCCACGCGATGCCGAGCATCCCGGTGGGCAGGCCCAGCACGACGAACCCGCTGAACGCCACCGCCGCGGTCCGCGTGCGCACGCGCCGAGACTAGGCTCGTTCGGTGGTCAAGCGATCATGGGATAGATGACTGAGGCGTTGCGGCGAGCGATCCGCGTCGTTGAGGAGGCGTGCCCTCCGTGATCCGTGGTGCTTCGATCGCTCTTGCCGTCGTGGTGCTGGCAGCTTGCTCGTCCGAGAACGTTACCCGCGCGGTGCCGAGTCCGACGTCGATCGCTCTGACGCCGACACCGTCGCCGGTGCCGACGAGCTCACCGACGCCCGTGCCGACCGCCGCGCCGCGCTGGGATCAGGTGCCGGTCATCGCCAACGACCCAACGGCGCTCGCCGCCCAGCTCGCGATGGTCGAGACGTTCATCCGCGATCCGAATGTCACCGGTGATCAGCTCGCGTGGGCCGGCCACGCCGAGCAGCTCTGCATCTCCCGGCTGGCCGATTATCCCGACTGGGCCGATCAGGTCCTCGGTGCGCTCCCCGCGGCGCCGCGGGCAGCGATCGCTGCCAGCATGGAGGCGGGCAAGCAGCTCCGGTCGCTGCACAGCGGCCCGATCCCGAAGAGCCTGCCCGACTGGCACATCGTCCAGCCACCCCCGATCGAGGAGCTCTTGACCTACTACCGCGAGGCTGAGGCGACGTTCGGCGTGCCGTGGTACTTCCTCGCGTCGATCAACCTGATCGAGACGCGCATGGGCCGGATCCGCGGCGACTCCTCCGCAGGAGCACAGGGTCCGATGCAGTTCATCCCGTCGACCTGGGCGGCCTACGGCCAAGGTGACGTCAACAGCTACCGGGACTCGATCCTCGCCGCGGGACGCTACCTGAGGGCGGCCGGCGCACCGGGGGACATGGCCAAGGCGATCTACGCCTACAACCACGACGCGCGCTATGTCGCTGCGGTCACCGGCTACGCCGAGGCCATGCACGCCGATCCCGCGTCCTACCGCGGCTACTACGGCTGGCAGGTCTATTACCCGACGCTGGACGGCCCGATCCTCATGTCGGTGGGTTGGACGAAGCCCTAGCGACTCCCCAGCTAAGGAACCGGCTCGTCGGCTCCCGCGTTCACGTGAAGTGAGGCGTACGGCGCTGGCTCTGATGCTCTGTGCCGCGGTGGCCTGTGGCGGCGCCGGCGCGCCGCTGCCGCCGTCGGCATCGCCGACGCCCATCCCGCCCATTCCCGGAGCGGTGCTCATCACCCGGGCCAACGATCGCACGACCGTTCACGCCCGCGTCGGCGACACGATCCAGATCGCGCTTGGCACCGAATACGAGTGGCGCGTCGATCCACCGGACGGCGTGGTCCTCGCCTCAGGCACGCAGCGCTATCTTCTCGTCCGAGGCACGCAGGCGATCTGGACCGCTGCGTCGCCCGGCAGCTCCACCATCACCGCGACGGGCACGGTCGTCTGCCCGAGCGGTCAAGCCTGCATCCTGATCGCGCTCCTGTTCACGACGACCGTCGTCGTCGCTCCGTAGCCACTGGGCCTACTTCTTCTTCGTCTCGGCCTTCTGGAGTTGGGTCTTGTTCGTGGTCGCGGCGGCGATCCGCTTGGCGACCTTCGCGCTCCGGCCGCGCTTCTCTTCGCTCTCCTTGATGTGCTCGTACTGGCGCGTGCGTTCCTTGCTCTTCACTCCGGCTGGCGGCATGTCACATCTCCGCTGATCTCGGTCCGTGCCGGGGCCGTTGCAGGGTGCGCGCCAGTATCGTCAGCGGATAACGAAGCGGTGCCCGTGGGCCGACCTCAGTCCGACGATGCGGGCGTATCACGACCGCGAGTGGGGCCGTCGCGTGCGCAGCGATGCCGGCCTCTTCGAGCGGATCACGCTCGAGGGCGCGCAGGCCGGGCTGTCCTGGGCGACGATCCTCCGCAAACGGCCGGCCTACCGGAAGGCATTCGCCGGCTTCCGGCCCGAGCGGGTGGCGCACTTCACCGCGCGCGACGAGCGGCGTCTGCTCGCGGACGCCGGCATCGTGCGCAACCGCGCGAAGATCCGATCAGCGATCGCGAACGCGCGGGCGTACCTGGATCTGCGAGACGAGGTTGGGATCGTCGCGCGATGGCTGGGGACGTTCGACGATCCGACGGCGCTGTCGAAGGCCCTGCGATCGCGCGGCTTCACGTTCGTCGGTCCCACGATCACGGAGTCGATCATGCAGGCGATCGGGGTCGTCAACGGGCACGTACCCGGATGTGCGCTGGCTCGTCAGCCTCGGCCGCGCCGGGCACCGGCTCCGGTTGCGCGTGCGGCCCGCGCAGGGCGATCAGGATCGCGCTGATCACGACCGCAGCGCCGAGGTACGTGAGCGCAGCCGGCTGCTCCCCCTTCACCAGACCGCCCAGGATCACCGCGATGACCGGCACCGTCACGCCGAGCAGGCTCGCGTTCGACACCGACCAGTGCTCGACGAGCCAGGTGAAGAGGACGAACGCGCCGAGCGATCCCGCGAGCGTGAGGTAGAGGATCGGGATCCACGCGGCAGCGGTCACCGGGATGGCGTGCGACTCGCCGAGTGCCAGGCTGACGATGAGACAGACCGCGGCGCCGACGGCGGTGCCGATGGCGTTCAACGGGATCACCTGTTGTTTCGGTGCCCGCTTCAGCAGCACATTCGCGAGCGCGGCTGCAGTCGCGGCGGCGAAGACCGTGAGCAGACCGGTGAATGGCACGGACACGCCGAGCTCGCCGGCGAAAATGATCGCGACACCGCCGATCGCGACCACCGCGGCGATGAGCTTGCGCGTCACCAAGGGCTCGACGCGGAATCCCGCGGCCAGGAGGGCGGTCGTGAGCGGGACCGTCGCGAAGAGCACCGCTGAGATCCCGCTCGGGACCGTCGTTTCGCCGATGTACAGGAGCGACAGGTTCACGCCGAGGTTGAACAGACCCCACCAGGCGGCGCCGCGCAGCGCCTGGCCCCGCGGCAACGGCATCCGGAACACGGCTGCGATCCCAAACAGCAGTGCCGACGCGATCGCGAGGCGGATCGTCGCGGCCCAGACCGGTGGCGTGGCCTCGTTGCCGAAACGGATCGCGAGGAACGTACTGCCCCAGATCAGGGCGCACGCGACGAACGTGACGGCGATGCGCATGCTCACGACCCTCGAACGCCTGAGCGGTCCTGGGCGTGAGGCCGCCCCGAATGTGACCAACGATGCGGAACCGCCGTCTGGACAGACGCTTCGGAGGCCGTATATTTCGGTGACCTAACTATTCGGAAGGCGAACGAAATGTCCACACGTGTCCCAGCAAAAGCACCATCCCAGGCCGACGTCCGCGTCGCGAAGCAGCTCCTGGGCTTCTTCCCGTGGATCGGCCAGCTCTGGCATGCCGCAGCCCGCGAGGCCGGGGCCGGCTCGATCGGCCGCTACAAGACCTTCGGCATCCTGAACGGCCGCGGTCCGATCCGCTCGGGTGAGCTCGCGACGCTGTGCGGCACGACGCCCTCCGCGATGAGCGAGGTCATCGAGGGGCTCGTCGCCGACGGCCACGTCCGTCGGGTCGACGATCCGACCGACCGCCGCGCGGTCATCGTCGAGCTCACCGATAGCGGCGAGGCCGAGCTTCAGCGTGTCGCCGATCTCATGACCGCCGAGGTCGTCAAGCGGCTCGACGGGCTCACGTCCGAGCAGAAGGCGCGCGTGCGCACCGCGATCTCCGATCTCAACGAGATCCTCATCACCCCATCCACACAGAAGGAGATCCGTAATGTCCGGTGAGATCCACGGCCGCCGCCTCGTCCTCGTGACGGTCGGCATCATGCTCGCCCTCTTCCTCGCCGCGCTCGACCAAACGATCGTCGGCACCGCGCTGCCGCGCATCGTCGCCGAGCTCAAGGGACTCGACTACTACGCCTGGGTCCTGACGGCGTACCTCGTGACGTCGACGATCATGACCCCGATCTCGGGCAAGCTCGGCGACCTCTTCGGCCGCAAGCCGCTGCTGCTCACCGGCATGGTCGGGTTCGTCCTCGCGTCGGCCCTCTGCGGTCAGGCGCAGGACATGGTCCAGCTCGTCGCCTTCCGCGGGATCCAGGGTCTCTTCGGTGGCGTGCTCTTCTCGAGCGTGTTCGCCGCCATCGCCGATATCTTCACCATCGAGCGCCGCGCCCGGATCCAGGGCCTCTTCGGCGGCATCTTCGGCATCGCCTCGGTCGTCGGGCCCACGATCGGTGGGTACCTCACCGACAACGCCGGCTGGCGCTGGGTGTTCTACGTGAATGTCCCAGTCGGCGTCGCGGCCATCCTGTTTGTGCTCTTCACGATGCCTCGCACGACCCACAACGCGACCTGGCGGGACATCGACTTCCCGGGCGTCGCCGCGCTGACGGCGGGCCTCGCGCCGATCCTCGTGGCCTTCTCGATCACGCGCGACCACGACTGGGGCTCCCCCGAGGTCCTCGGGCTGCTCGCCGTTGGCGTGGTCGTGCTCATCGGCTTCTACTTCCTCGAGCGGCGCACCGACCATCCGATCGTGCCGTTCGAGCTGTTCAAGAACCGGACGTTCGCCGTGGCGGTGACCGCCGGATTCCTCGTCGCCGTCGGGATGTTCGGCGCGATCGTGTACGTGCCGCTCGTCTATCAGGGCGTCCTGGGCATCCCGGCCACGAATTCAGGCCTCCTGGTCACGCCGATGATGGTCGGGCTCGTGCTCGGAAGCGTCATGACCGGGCAGCTCATGCTCCGGGTGAAGCGGTACCACTACCTCGGTACGCTCGCCACGGCGCTGCTCGTCATCGGGACTTACCTCATGTCGCTGATCTCGACCGACACGCAGCAGATCGACATCGTGCGCAACCTCGTCATCATCGGGTTCGGCGTCGGCATTACCTTCCCGCTGTACCTGAACTCCGTCCAGTCCGCGGTCGAGCCGCGGTTCATCGGCGTCGTCACGAGCCAGATCCAGTTCTTCCGCAACGTCGGCGCCACGATCGGCGTCGCGGTCCTCGGTTCGTTCCTCTCGCAGCGACTGCCCGTGAACATTGCCGCAAAGATCGACGCATTGAACCTGCCCGCACAGGCGAGGTCGTTCGCCCCCACGGGAACCGGCAACACCCAGACGCTCTTCGACCCGGCGTCACTGGCTGCGGCCCGGGCCGCCGTGCCCGCGGCGTTCCAGCCGGTGTTCGATTCGGTCATCGCCGCCGTCCGTGCCGGACTGGCGGTCACCCTGCACGACGTCTTCCTCGCCGCGGTGTTCGCGTCAGCGCTCGCGCTCGTCGCCTCGCTGTTCCTCGAGGACATCCCGATCCGTCTGACCCAGCGCGGCGCGCCGGCGAAGGCGGAGGGCGCTCCCGCGTTCGGCGACTAGCCTAGCCCTCGCCCCGACCCGGTCCGCGTCCGACCCGGCGCTTGATGGCAGCTTCCATCTCGCGCCGGGTCTCGCGTTCCTTGATGATCTGCCGCTTGTCGTACCGGCGCTTGCCCTTCGCGAGCCCGAGCTCGACCTTCGCGATGCCGTTCTTGAGGTACAGCCGTAGTGGCACCAGCGTGTACCCCTGCTGCGACACAGCGCCGGTCAGGCCGGTGATCTCGTCGCGGTGTAACAGCAGCTTCCGCGGCCGCGTCGGGTCGTGCTCCTCGAAGCCGACCGCGTTCTGCCAGGGCGCGATGTGCACGTTCCGCAGCCAGACCTGCCCGCGGTCGATCTTGGCGTATCCGTCGGACAGGTTGGTCCGTCCGGCGCGCACGGATTTGATCTCGGTGCCGGTGAGGGCGAGGCCGGCTTCGAGCTTCCGGTCGATCGCGTAGTTGAAGCGCGCCTTGCGGTTATCCGCGAGGACGGTCTCGACGGGCGCGTCCGGGGACGGCTCCTTGACGGTGTGCGGGCGGTCCGACCGTGAACGGCTGCTCGATCGGGCGCCCTTTTGTTGAGCCACAAGCCTGAGCGTACCGATTGAATGGGAGTCGGCCGCACGAAGAGAGGCAACGCGAAAGGCGG
>JALYLX010000089.1 GCA_030773995.1 Chloroflexota bacterium | reverse complement strand
TCCGCTCTACCTCTCGCTCCTCGCAGGCAACAACAAGGTCTTCGAGCCGCAGCCGTTCGACTTCGAGCTCGTCGCGGTCGCCGCGTTTGCGATTGCGCTCGGTGCGCAGATCGTGCCGTGGCGTGGGCGACCAACGTGGCCGTGTTCGGACTGCTCGCAGGCGCGGGGCTGCTCTTCGGCGCGCTCGCGATCTTCTCGATCGGCCTGCTCGTCCTCCCGGTGGCGATCGTGGTGCTCGTCGTCCTCGCGCGTGCGATCCGCCGTGCTCCACTCTCCGTCGCCCGGCGCGCTGCGGTCGGCGGCGCGGTCATCGGATATGGCTTGGTCCTCGTGCTGATTGGTTTGCTCGTCCCGCCTACGGTCGAGTGCTTCGCGAACGGCGGTGGCAGCACCTCGAGCCAGCGGTGGAGCCAGAGCGGCGGCGGTTACACCGTGACGTCAAGCGGCAGCACGACCGTCGACGGGGTGCAGACGGGCAGAATCGAATCGCCGAACTCCATCGCCACCTACCGCTGCGAGCAGGGCAGGATCGTCGAGTTTCACCGGGAGGCGCGCTGACCGGGCCGCTCCTCGCGCGCGGTGAGGACGCGGACGTCTTCGCGATCGACGAAGCGCGCGTCCTGCGCCGCTACCGCCGCCGAGCCGTCCCCGAGCGTGAGGTCGCGATCATGCGATACGTGCGCGATCGCGGGTTTCCCGCGCCTCGCGTCATCGACGTGAGCGGGCCTGACCTGACGCTCGAGCGAATCGACGGGCCGACGATGCTCACGGACCTGCGGCGCCGGCCCTGGCGCTTTCGGTCGCACGCCCTGACGCTGGCGCGACTCCATCGCGACCTGCACGCGCTTCCGCCGCCGGACTTCCTCGGAGGCGATGGCGCCGCCGTCCTGCACCTCGACCTTCATCCGGCCAACGTGATGCTCGCTCGTCGTGGCGCGGTGGTCATCGACTGGGCGAACGCCGTGCGCGGCGACGCTCCGCTGGATGTGGCCCTCACCGCTGTGGTACTCGCGGGCGCGCCCGTGGAACGGCCGCTCTCATGGCTTCGCGACCGGTTCGTGCGCGCCTTTCTGAGCGAGTTCGCGCCGTCGGAATGGCGGGTCGAACTCGATCGTGCGGTCGCCTATAGAAGAGCCGATGGCAACGTGAGCGACAAAGAGCGAGATCGACTGACAAAGCTTCGCCTCTAGTACTTCAGAGTCACCGAGCCCGATACCCATTGCACTCGTCAGCGCAAATGCGCGCCGGTTAGGGTCGCCGTCATCGCGCGTCGCGAGGAGGGCCGGGCCGCGAGGGACCTTTCACGATTGGAGAGCGACCTAGGCGCCATCTATGACGCGATGGCGTGCGGTGTCGTGGTCCGCAACGCCGCGGGCGCCGTCGTTTTCGCGAACGCCGCCGCGAAGCGGATCTTCGGGCGGCCGCCCGACGAGCTCGAGGGCCGCGAGGCGCCGGGCGAGGACCGCCGCATCCGCGAGGACGGGACGACCATGCCGGACGACGAGGTGCCGAACGTCGCGGCGCAGGCGCGGGGCGAGCCCATCCGCAACGTGATGATGGGAATGGTCCGAGCGGACGGGTACGTGCGCTGGCTTCTGGTCGACGCCGTCCCGGTCAAGGACGCGTTCGGCCGGGTGCGCGAGGTCGTCTCGAGCTTCACGGATGTCACCGACCGCAAGAAGGCCGAGCACGAGCTCGAGCGGCAGGCGCTCCACGACACGCTGACGGGTCTGCCCAATCGGTCGCTCCTTCTCGACCGGCTCGAGCAGGCCCTTCGCACCGCGCGCCGGCTCGCGACGCCGCTCGCGCTCCTGGTGATGGACCTCGATCGCTTCAAAGAGATCAACGACACCTTCGGGCATCGGGCAGGCGACCTTCTCATCGGCGAGGTCGCCCAGCGGATCACGGCGGACCTGCGCGAGACCGACACGGTGGCGCGTCTGGGTGGCGACGAGTTCGCGCTGATCCTCCCGGGCGCGGACGAAGGCGGCGCCGGACACGTCGCGCAGAAGATCATCGCGGCGCTGCAGCGACCGTTCGACATCGACGGCGTCGCGCACGAAGTCGCCATCTCCATCGGCATCGCGGTCAGTCCCCAGCACGGCGAGGATGTCGAAACGCTCATGCGCCGCGCGGACATGGCGATGTACGTCGCGAAGACGACCCCGGGCGGAGCGGCGGTGTACGCGGAGCAGCAGGATCCCGAGGGCTCGAACCAGCTTGCGCTCATGGCCGAGTTGCGCCACACGCTCGAGACCGATCAGCTCCAGGTGGTCTACCAGCCGATCGTCGGGTTCAACGAGGGCGAGGTCATGAGGGTCGAGGCCCTCGCGCGCTGGCGGCATCCCGAACGCGGGCTCATCGCTCCCGGGGAGTTCATACCGCTCGCGGAGCGCTCCGGCCTGGTGAAGTCGCTCTTCTCACAGGTCCTCGCGATGACGCTCGCCCAGTGCGCCGTCTGGAAGCAGGCGAACCTGCCGGTCCAGGCCGCGGTGAACCTCTCGATCCGCAATCTGCTCGACCCGGAGCTTCCGCGCCTCGTCGGCCAGGCGCTCGAGCGCGCCGGGATCCCGCCGGGGTGGCTCGCGTTCGAGATCACCGAGTCGATGCTTATGGCCGAACCGAACCGCGTGCTCCGCACCCTCGCCGAATTGCGCGACCTCGGGGTGCAGCTCGCGATCGACGACTTCGGCGTCGGCTACAGCTCGCTCGCGTACCTGCAGCGCCTTCCGGCGTATGCGGTGAAGATCGACCGCTCGTTCGTTGGCCGCATGACGCGCGACCGCGGAAGCGCCGAGATCGTGAAGCTCATCACGAATCTGGGCCATGCGCTCGGCATGAAGGTGGTCGCCGAGGGGATCGAGGACCAGGCCACGTACGACGCATGCGCGGCCGTCGGCTGCGACAGCGCGCAGGGGTTCTTCGTCGGGCGGCCGATGGTCGCGACGGCGATTCCGGCTTGGCTCGCGCTCGGCCATCGCACGACGACGATCAGCTAGCGCTGCCGCATCTCTGGCAGAGTGGCGCCGATGCCCAGACGCATCGTCGCCTGCGGCGGCGAGCAGCTGTACTACCCGGCGCTCATCCGCTACGTCCTCGACCTCACGGGCGCGGCCCGGCCGAAGATCCTCTTCATTCCGACCGCATCAGGTGACGATTCGACCTATCTGGGGTCCTTCTATAAGGCGTTGGCCGGCATCGCGTGCGAGCCATCGCATCTCTTGCTCTTCGACCGCTCCGTCAACGACATAGAGGGAGTCATCCGCTCGCAGGATGTGGTGATGGTGGGCGGTGGGAACACCGCGAACATGCTCGCGATCTGGCGCCTGCACGGTGTCGAGGACGCGCTGCGCAACGCGTACCGGAACGGCACGATCCTCACCGGATGGTCGGCCGGATGCATCTGCTGGTTCGAGGCCGGGATCACCGACTCGTTCACGCTCGAGCTCGGTCCGCTGCGCGACGGCCTGGGGCTCCTGAAGGGGAGCGCGTGCCCGCACTACGACTCGCAGGAGCGCCGGCGTCCGGTGTATGCGCGCGAGATCGCCGCGGGCCTGGCGCCGGGGATCGCGCTCGATGACGCCGTCGCCGCGCATTACGAAGACGAGCGCCTCGTCGAGATCGTGAGCGCGAAAGCGAGCGGCCGCGCGTTCCGCGTCGACGCGAGCGGCGAGCATCCGCTCGAAGTGCGGCTGGTCTAGGCGGTACGCGGCTCCGGCTTCTCTGGGTCGATCCCGAGCTCGGCGAGCGCCTTCGCGACCTCGGCGGCGCCGTACTCCTCGGTGAGCGCGAGCGCGTGAAGCGACGCCGTCGCCACGCTCTCGGCGTCGATCTCGAAGTGGCGGCGCAGCGCCTCGCGCGTGTCGCTGCGGCCGAAGCCGTCGGTGCCGAGCGGGACGAACGGACTCCCCACCCAGCGCGAGATCTGATCGGGGAGCGCCTTGAGCCAGTCCGAGGCCGCGACGATCGGCGAATGTCCGCCGAGGACCGAGGTGATGTGCGGTAGGCGGGGCTCGGACTCCGGGTGCAGGCGGTTCCAGCGCTCGACCGCGAGCGCCTCGTTGCGCAGCTGCTGATAGCTCGTGACGCTATACACGTCCGCGCTCACGTCGTACTTCTCCTGGAGGAGCTGCTGCGCGCGCAGGACCTGCTGCATGATCGACCCCGATCCGAGGAGCGTGACGCGCCGGCGGCGGCCCTCTTCACCGGGGCGGAAGAGGTAGATGCCGCGGACGATGCCGTCCTCGACGCCTTCCGGCATGGCCGGCTGCGGATAGTTCTCGTTGTAAAGGGTGAGGTAGTAGAAGATCGACTCACCATCGCCGAGCATCCGCTTCATCCCGTCACGCACGATCACGGCGGTCTCGTACGCGAAGGCCGGGTCGTACGCGCGGATGTTCGGGATCGACGTGGCGAGCAGCTGGCTGTGGCCGTCCTCGTGCTGGAGCCCTTCGCCGTTCAGGGTCGTGCGGCCCGCCGTCGCGCCGCAGAGGAAGCCGCGGCCGCGCGCGTCGCCGAACGCCCAGATCTGATCGCCGGTGCGCTGCATGCCGAACATCGAGTAGAAGACGTAGAACGGCAGCATCTGCTCGCTGTGCGTCGCGTAGCTCGTGCCGGCCGCGGTGAACGACGCCATCGAGCCCGCTTCGGTGATGCCTTCCTCGAGCACCTGGCCGTCGATCGCCTCGCGGTAGGGAAGGAGGGTCTCGGCGTCGACCGGCTCGTAGCGCTGACCGAGCGGCGAGTAGATCCCGACTTCCTTGAAGAGCGGGTCCATCCCGAACGTGCGCGCTTCGTCAGGGATGATCGGCACGATGCGCTTTCCGACGTTCTTGTCGCGCAGCAGATTCCGAAGGAGGCGCGTGAATGCCATCGTCGTCGAAGCCGCGGCCGTCCCTGACCCCTTCGGGAACTCGGCGAAAGCCGACGCCTCGGGCTGCTGCAGCGGCTTCGCGCGAACGACGCGCCGCGGGACAAAGCCGCCGAGCGCGCGACGGCGCTCGATCATGTACTGGACCTCCGGCGAATCCGGCCCGGGGTGGTAGTAGGGCGGGTCTTCGGTGAGCTTGTCGTCGGAGATCGGAAGCTGCAGGCGGTCGCGGAAGATCTTGAGCTCCTCGAAGCTCATCTTCTTCGCCTGGTGCGTGATGTTGCGCGCTTCGACCGATGGTCCAAGCGCCCAACCCTTCACGGTCTGCGCGAGGATCGCCGTCGGCGCGCCGGTGTGGCGGACCGCTGCGTGGTACGCCGCGTACACCTTTCGGTAGTCGTGACCGCCGCGGCGGAGCGTGCGCAGCTGCTCGTCGGAGAGATGCTCGACCATCTTGCGCAGGCGCGGGTCTGTCCCGAAGAAGTGCTCGCGGATGTACGCGCCGTCCGCGATGGTCATGCGCTGCGACTCGCCATCGGTCGTTTCGGCCATGCGGTTCACAAGCACGCCGTCGACGTCGCGCGCGAGGAGATCGTCCCACTCGCGCGACCAGAGCACCTTGATGACGTTCCAGCCCGAGCCGCGGAAGACCGACTCAAGCTCCTGGACGATCTTGCCGTTGCCGCGCACCGGACCGTCGAGGCGCTGGAGATTGCAGTTCACGACGAAGGTCAGATTGTCGAGACCTTCGCGTGCGGCGACGTGCAGCGCGCCGAGGGACTCGGGCTCGTCGCATTCGCCGTCGCCGAGGAACGCCCAGACCCGCGAGCTCGTGGTGTCCTTGATGCCGCGGTGGTGCAGGTAGCGGTTGAAGCGCGCTTGATAGATCGCGGCAAGCGGGCCGAGACCCATCGAGACGGTGGGGAACTCCCAGAACTCCGGCATGAGGCGAGGGTGCGGATAGCTCGAGAGCCCTTCGCCCGGAACGACCTCCCGCCGGAAGTGATCGAGCTGCGACTCGGTGAGACGACCTTCCACGAAGGCGCGCGCGTAGATGCCGGGCGCGGCGTGTCCCTGGAAGAAGATTTGATCACCCGACGCGTCGTCGTCCTTCCCGCGGAAGAAGTGGTTGAAACCGACCTCGTAGAGACTCGCCGCCGAGGCGTAGGTCGCGAGGTGGCCACCGATACCTTCGTAGTGATGGTTCGCGCGGACGACCATCGCGACCGCGTTCCAGCGGATGAGCCGCCGGATGTGGAGCTCCATCTCTTCGTCGCCGGGGAAGTACGGCTCCTGCTCCGGAGAGATGGTGTTGATGTAGCGGGTCTGCGTGAGCGGGGGCAGGCCGACGTGGAGCATGCGCGCTCGCTTGAGCAGCTTGTAGAGGACGAAGCGAGCGCGATCGCCGCCCCCCTGTTTTACCAGCGCGTCGAGCGACTCGATCCACTCCTGTGTCTCGTCGGGGTCGATGTCGGGCAGCTGGTGCTTGAACTCGTCGTAGACGTCGTGCACCTCGTGCATCTACGTCGATGGTAGCGGCGCAGCCCCTTAAACTCGCTCAGTGCAAGAGCGTCCTCGCCGGCGGCGATTCAGGCCACGCCGGCCGAAGGCCGAGCCGCGGCCGACCTCGTCGTCGCCTGCTCCGGCTCGGGGTCCGCAGCGGCAGATCGAGCCGCGATCCGATCGCCGTCCTGCGGCCAGGGCTCCCCAGTCTCGCGGCGATCGCAGGCGGCCTCAGCGTCCGCGAGATGAAATTAGCCCGGGGATGCCGTGCGTCATCCTGCTCGACAGCCGTGAGGGCGAGCCAGACCGGACCGGGGCGGCCGCCATCTTCGAAGGCTTCTTCGACTTCGAGACCGGCGACCCGCGCCGAAGCGGCGCGGGCATCCCGCGGCTGCGCGTGGGCGA
>JALYLX010000088.1 GCA_030773995.1 Chloroflexota bacterium | reverse complement strand
TTGCCCGACCGAGCCGCAGGGCCCCCGAGAGCGGAGCAGCCGAAGGCAGCGAAGCGCTCAGGGTTAATCGGAGGGAGGGCTTTGCCCGACCGAGCCGCAGGGCCCCCGAGAGCGGAGCAGCCGAAGGCAGCGAAGCGCTCAGGGTTAATCGGAGGGAGGGCTTTGCCCGACCGACCCTCAGGGTCAAACTAGGTACTTGCGGAACCACTCGATCGTCGCGACCCAGGCGTCCTGGGCCTGCGCCGGTCCGTAGCGAGTGGGACCGTTCGTGTCGTTGTGGAACGCGTGCCCGACCCCGGGCTCGACCTTCTGCACGTACGGCGAGCCGCTCTTCTTAAGCTGCGCCTCGGCATCCGGCCAGCTCGCCGTGATACGCGTGTCCTGCTCCGCGTAGATCGCCAGGACCGCGGTCTTGGTCGTCGCGAGGCCGCTCGGGTTCGACGGGAGCGGTCCGTAGAACGGAACGGCCGCCGCGAGCGGCGCGCCGGCGTTGACGAGGTTCCAGGTCGTGCCGCCGCCGAAGCAGAAGCCGACCGCGCCGACGACCGCGGGCGTGTAGCCGTCGCCGGCCATCACCTGGATGAAGTCGATCGCGCTCAAGAGATCGGCGTTCATCTGCTCGACGGTCGTATTGGCGAGCGCGCCCGAGTACCCGGCACCCAGCTTCTCGGCGCCGCCCTGGCGGGACAGGAGGTCGATCCCCAGGGCGTAGTAGCCGGCCGTCGCGACCCGCCGGACCACGTCCTTGATGTGCTCGGTGAGGCCGGTGTTCTCGTGCATCACAAGTACGCCTGCTGCCTTTGTCCTGGTCTTTGGCCCGGCGGAATACGCGATGAGTGCGGCGCTCTTGTCGCGCGTCGGGATGCCAAGCGTCGTGGCTCCGCCCAACCGCGGGTCATCCGGCTTCACCGTGACCGGATCGGTCGACGAAGCCGCCGGCGGCGTCGCATAGGGGACCGCCGGTGGCGGGGATGGCGGGTGCGCCGTCGTGGCGGCTGCGCCGCTCGCTGCGGCGCGCGGCTGGTCGACGTTGCAGCCCAGGGCCGACAGCGCCGCGAGCGACGCGACAACGCCCCCGGTGATGTAGGAGACGCGCCTCAGGAGCTCGCGTCGCGAGATGCGGCCGTCGGCGTAGTCCTCGAAGTGCTCCTCGATGACGTACCGCTGGAGATCGGTCCACTGGCCGCTCACTTCTCCACCGCCGCCGATCGCGAGAGCCACGAGCGCACTCGCGCGCGCATCTGCGCCACCGCGAACGGCTTCGTGATGTAGTCGGTCACTCCTTCGGCGAAAGCCGCTTCGATGTCCTTGTCCGCCGTCCGCGCCGTGAGCATCACGATCGGCACGCCCGCGAGCCGCGGCTCGCTGCGGAGCTTGCGCGCGGCGGCGATCCCGTCGAGGCGTGGCATCTGGACGTCCAGGAGGATCAGGTCGAACCCGTCGTGACGGGCGAGCTCGACGGCCGTCTCGCCGTCCTCCGCGGTGACCACCTGGTAGCCGTCACCGCTCAGCACGGTGTCGAGCACGTGGAGGATGGCGAGGTCGTCGTCGGCGACGAGGATCCGAGCGCGCGTCTGGATCTTCGGCGCGTGCGGGCCCTCGGGCTCGGCGCGATCGTCCGGCTCGGTTTCGTGGAGGACGAGCTCGTCCCCTTCCGCCGCGGCAGTCACATCCATGCCGCCCGCGCGTTCGCGCGCGGCCCGGGCCAGGGCGTCCACGCCGGCATCGTCACGGTTCGGGTCGTGATGGAACAGCACGAGCCGCTTCACGTTCGCCACCCGCGCCATGTCCACGGCGTACTCGACGGTGCTGTGGCCCCAGCCGGCCTTCGCCGGGTAGTCCGCCGCGTGGTACTGGGCGTCGTGGATCACCACATCCGCATCCCTGAGGAACGCCGCGTGGTGCTGGTCGCCCGCGTGGAGGAGGTCCTCCTCGCGGAAGGTCCCGTCATCCTTGCCCGGCCGCCACGTCGCGCCTTCGTGCGCTTCGTGATCGGTCGCGTACACGAGCGTGCCGCCGGCGCCGGCCACCCGGTAGCCGAGCGTCGGCGCCGTGTGATTCATGAATTGCGTCCGGATGCGCAGGGCGCCGATGCCGAACTCGCCCTCGCCGAGCTCGACGATCTCGACCTTCGCCGGAAGCTGGTCCATCGGGACGGGGAAGTACGCGTAGTCCATCTGCCCGCCGAGCGCCGCGGGGAACGAGCGGTCGATCCCGGCCGGCCCGTAGACCGTGAGATGCGAGCCCGCGAGGAACGCCGGCAGGAAGAATGGCAGCCCCTGGATGTGGTCGGCGTGGGTGTGGCTGATGAAGAGGTGGGCCCGCACCGGGCCGCCGCGCGCGAGCGCGACGCCGAGCTTTCGTGCGCCGGTGCCGCTGTCGAAGATGAGGAGCGTCCCGTCGTCCGCCCGCGCTTCGACGCAGGGCGTGTTGCCGCCGTAGCGCGCGGTCTCAGGACCCGCCGCGGCGATGGAGCCGCGCACGCCCCAGAAGCGGATCCGCATCAGCGCCTCACCGGGGCGGCGACCGCGATCTGCGCGGCGAGATCGCGCATGGCCACGGCGCCCGCGTTCTGGGGCTCGGTCAGGACGAGCGGCTTGCCTTCGTCGGCGGCATCGTCGAAGGGCCTGGTGAACGGAACGCTCATCTCGGGCTTCCGCCCGAAGAATCGCGTGACCTGATCGATCTCGAGCCCCGAGGCGGTGGTCCGGTTCAGCACCAGGAGGGCGCGCCCTTTGGGCACGCCGAGCTTTTCAAGGACCACCAGGACGTCCGTGGTCGCCTTCAAGGATGCGAGGTGCCCGGAGGTGACCACGAAGATGACGTCGGCGGCGTCGATGGCCGCGAGCGTGTGCTGGGTGAACGTCGCGGCGCTGTCGACGATCACGTAGTCGGAGCTCGCGCGCAGCCGGTCGAGCGCATGGTGGACCGCGGGCACCGTGACAAGCTCCGCAAGCTCAGGTCGATCGGCGCCGACCACCAGACGCACCCCGCTCGAATGCGGAGCCAGGAACAGATCGAAGAGATCGTCGGTCATGTCCTCGATCCGCACATCCGACAGGTCCGCCAGGGTGCGCTGCGGCTTGACGTCCATGAGCAGTCCCGTATTCGGGAACTCGAGCGACAGATCCAGCAGCGTGACCCGGTAGATCATCGCGCTCGCGAGCGCGATCGCGCTGTTCACCGCGAGCGTCGTCGTGCCGACGCCGCCCTTGCCATGGAGGAACAGGCACACCTGGCCTCCCGCCGTGGGTGCGACGGGGTCCGAGCCCTCGGTGATCTTGATGCGCCGCAGGAGGAGCTCGACCTTCGCGGCGAGCACCGCAAGCTCGACCGGCTTCGCGACGTACTCATCGGCGCCCTGCGCGTAGCCGGCGAGGACGTCGTTCGCCTGCTTCTTCGCGGAGAGCATGATGATCGGCAGGCGCGCGGTGGCCGCTTCGGCGCGCAGTCGCTTGACGAGCTCGAGGCCGTTCAGGTTCGGCATCGAGACGTCGGTGATCATCAGGTGCGGGCGATCCCTCTTGACCTCCAGGAGCGCCTCGTAGCCGTCGGTCGCCGTCGTCACGATGTAGCCGTGCCGCTGCAGGAACGTCTGCACGAGCTTGCGGATCTGACCTTCGTCGTCCACAAAGAGGATGCGCTCACCGGCCACGGTCAGCTCCCCGCCGGAAGGAATTCGGCGACACGTGCCCGCAGCTCCGCCATCGTGAACGGCTTCGGCAGCACGCCTGCGGCACCGTGCTGCTGCGCTTCGGCGATCTGCGCGCGCTGGACCGACGCCGTGACGAAGACGAGCGGGATGCGCGCCGTCTCGGGCGATCCTTTGAGCGCGTCGCCGAGCTGGAAGCCATCGAGCTTGGGCATCGACACGTCGCTGAAGATGAGGTCCGGCCGGACGCGGCGGATGAGCGCCAGGCCCTCCTCACCGTCCGACGCGATGTGCAGGTCATGGCCGCTGCCACGCATCGCTGCCTGGATCAGCTTCTGGATCATCGGGTCATCCTCGCAGAAGACGATCTTGCCCATGCAACCCTCCCCCGACGCTCGCCATGACGAGCAGCGGCAGCGTGAACTGGAACACGGACCCCTCGCCGACCGTGCTCTCCACCCAGGCGCGCCCGCCGTGCATCTCGATGATCTGGCGGACGATCGGCAGCCCGAGCCCGGTGCCCTGGATGTAGCGCGTGACGCCGGACTCGAGGCGTGAGTACCGCTCGAAGACCTTCTCGAGCGACTCTGCCGGGATCCCGAGCCCGGAGTCGCGCACGAAGACGTGGACGTTGTCGCCTTCGATGCGCGTGGTGAGCGCGATCGTGCCGCCGCCGGGAGAGTACTTCACCGCGTTGCTCAGGAGGTTGAGCACCACCTGATCGATCTTGTCCTTGTCAATCTCGATGAGCGGAAGCTCGGGGTCGAGGTTCAGCTCGATCGGATGACGCGGCGCGTTCGCCCCGAGGCGCCTGGCGGCTTCGATGATGATCGCGTTCACGTCGGTCGGCTCGCGGTTCAGGGTCATGCGGCCGGATTCCATGCGGTCGAGGTCGAGCATCTCGGTGATCATCCGATTCAGCCGCTGCGCATCCTTGTTGATATCGCCCGCGTACTCCTTCATCTCGGCCATGGTCAGATCCTCGTCGCGCATGAGCTCGCTGAATCCCTGGATGCCGGTCAACGGGGTCCGGAACTCGTGGCTCACGATGGAAACGAAGTCGCTCTTGGCGCCGCTGAGGCGCTCGAGCTGCTCGACGGCCGTGCGCTGCTGCTCGAGGAGCTCTGCGGTCGTCAGCGCCGCGACCGCCTGGTCCCCGAACAGGCTAAGGAGGCGCGCGTCGTCGTCATCGAAACGGGCGAGGGGATAGGTCGACCGCACCGTGAGCACGCCGAGGCCCTGGCCCCCGCGCGAGAGCGGCACCGCGATGGCCGCCCGCCACCCGGCCTCGCGGTTCCCGGGGACGGCCTGCTCCCACCGGGCGTAGTCGTTGACGATGACCGGCTTCAGGGTGACGAACGCCTGCCCGGTCACGCCCTCGCCCGCGCGGAGGACCTGCGGCACCCCACGTTCGGTGCGGATGCCCTCCGCGTGTCGAAGAAGCCCGGCGCGTTCGTCCCACCGGTAGAGCGACGCGCTGCCGCGACCGAGTAGCGCGCCCGCCGCCTCGAGGATCTCGCGCAGGACCTCGCTCGGATCGGTCTCGGCGGCGACGAGGGCCGATGCGCGATGGAGCGCGAGCATCCGCTCGCTCTCGCGCCGACGCGCTTGAAAGAGCTGCGCCGCTTCGAGGGCCGTCCGGAGCTCGCGCGCCACGCTCTCGAGCAGGCGGATGTCTTGCGAGGTCCAGTCTCTCGGCGTGCCCACCTGGTCCAGGACGAGGACCCCGGAGAGCGTGCTACCGAGCCCGATGGGCGTCGCGACCGCTGCGATCGTGCCGCCCTCGATGAGCGCGTGGCCGCCGAGGCTCGGGTCCTCCAGCCGCGGATCGGTGCGCGCGTCGCGCACGGCGATGGTCCGGCCCTCGCGCGCCGCGAGGCTGCTCAACGGCAGCTCACCGTGGGCGCCGACCGGGACGGGCTCGACGCCTGGAGCGTGCCACTCGTGGATCACCATTTGATCCGTCTCGCCGGCCCCGCTGACGATCACGCGGGAGACGTTGACCTCCCTGCCGAGCTCCTCGAGCGCGGATGCGACGACGGCATCGGCGTCGAGATTCGAGTAGATGCGCTGCGAGATGCGATTCACCACCGCCTCGCGGTCCGCGCGCGAGTCGGCCTCCGCGATCGAGAGCGCGTTGTGCAGGGCGCCTGCCACGTACTGTCCCAGGAGTGCCAGCAGCTGCAGCTGGTCGCGCGCGATCGCGTTCGGCTGGTCGCTCGCCAGGACGACCGCGCCGATGAGCCGCGACCGGGACACGAGCGGCAGCGCGGCGAACGTTCGCTCGCCCGCCAACGCGGGGATCTGGGCCACGAGCGCCGCCCAGTCCGGGATCGCCGAGGTGTCATCGACCACGAAGCTCTTCTGCTCACCGATGAGCTGCGCGCGCAAGCCCGGCGGCAGCGCGGCGATCGGGTACACGAGGCCCGGCCGCGGCGTGACCGCGCCGCCGTGCTGCGCGAGGATCCGGACCGACTCCGCCGTCTCCTCGTACTGGAGCAGGGTCGCCACCACCGAGGGCGGGAGCAGGCCGGAGATCCCGGTGAGGAAGTGCGTTGCCACGTCGCCCGGCGTGAGCG
>JALYLX010000087.1 GCA_030773995.1 Chloroflexota bacterium | reverse complement strand
GTTCAGTGGAGCGCGTCGAACTGCCGCGACACCCACTGAACGCGAACCGTACGGACTGTGTCCCGGTATACACTCGCGAAGAGGCGATTTCGCTCAGCAGGAGGGCCCTCAACCACCACCGATGCTGCAATACGTGATCCGGCGCCTGCTCCTGATCATCCCGACGATGTTCTTCGTTGCCCTCATCACCTTCACGCTCGCCCACGCCGCGCCTGGCAACCCGTTCGAGAAGAATGAGAACCGTCCGCTGCCGCAGGCGACCATCGACCGGCTGAACCGCCTGTACGGCATCGACAAGCCGATGGCGGAGCAGTTCGTCCTGTTCCTCGGGAACGCCATCCGCCTCGACTTCGGACCAAGCCTGACCCGCGACCGCGCGGTGACCGAGATCATCGGCCAGGGCTTCCCGGTCTCGGCGCAGCTCGGCGTGCAGGCGCTCCTGCTGTCGCTCGCCATCTCATTACCGCTCGGGGTCGTGAGCGCGCTCAAGCAGAACTCCGCGATCGACTACGGCAGCCTGTTCTTCGCGACGGTCGGGTACACGATCCCCTCGTTCGTCATCGCGATCTTCGCGATCTATATCTTCGCGGTGAACCTACGGTTGCTGCCCATCATCGGCTGGGGGGATCTCCGGCACATGATCCTGCCCACGGTGATCCTGGCCCTCGGCCCCGCCGCGGTCCTCACCCGCATCACCCGGGCGAGCATGCTCGAGGCGATCCGCCAGGACTACGTGCGGACGGCGCGGAGCAAGGGCCTCCGCGAGCAGGTCGTCGTCGTCAGCCACGTGATGAAGAACGCGATGATCCCGGTCGCCACGATCGTCGGTCCGGTCACCGCCGGCCTGATCACCGGCTCGTTCCTGATCGAGCAGATCTTCAGCGTGCCAGGCATCGGCCGGCTGTACGTGACGAGCATCCTCGGTCGCGACTACCCCGTGATCATGGCGACCACCTTGCTGTACGCGTTCCTCATCATGGTCGCCAACATCACGGTGGACATCGTGTACGGGATCCTCGATCCACGCATCAAGGTCGGCAAGTAGGTGGCGACCGTCACCACCAGCGTCACTCAGCAGCGCGCGATCGACGCGAACCTCCTCGCGCGCAAGCAGCGCTCGCTGTGGCAGGACGCGTGGTGGCGGCTCCGGCGGAACAGGGCCGCGATGATCGGCATCGGCATCATCATCCTCGCGAGTTTTTGCGCGATCTTCGCGCCGTTGATCGCGCCGTACGACCCGGTCGCGCAGAACACCGCGACCAACAACATGGATCCCTTCTGGGTCGGCGGCCAGTACACCAATTCCCGCTACCTGCTCGGCAGCGACGAGCTCGGGCGAGACATCCTCAGCCGGCTCATCTGGTCGTCGCGCATCTCGATGATCGTCGGGCTCGTGCCGACCCTCATCGTGTTCACGCTGGGCTGCACCCTCGGGCTGGTCGCGGGCTTCTTCGGCGGGTGGATCGACAACGCGCTCATGCGCTTCACCGACATCATCTACGCGTTCCCGGATCTGCTCTTCGTGATCATCATCATGGCGACGCTCCGGAACACCTGGCTGGGCGACCTCATGGGTGGCCTGATCCTCATCTTCGTCGCCCTCGCCGTCGTGAACTGGGTCGGCCTCACCCGGCTGGTCCGCGGCCAGGTGCTGTCGCTGAAGGAGAAGGAGTTCATCGAGGCCGCGCGCGCCACCGGCGTTCCGACGAAGCGGATCATGATCCGGCATCTCTTCCCGAACGCCCTTGCCCCGGTGATCGTGTCGCTCGCCTTCGCGATCCCGGGGGCGATGCTCGCCGAGTCGGTCCTCTCGTTCATCGGCATCGGGATCCGGCCGCCGACGGCGACCTGGGGCGTCATGATCAACGAGGGCTTCGTGGTCTTCTCCCAGAGCCCCTGGCCGGTGCTCCTGCCGGCGGTCTGCATCTCGATCGTGATGCTCGCCTTTACGTTCCTCGGGGACGGCCTGCGCGACGCCCTCGATCCCCGGATGAAGATCTAGCCGACGTTGCGTAGACTCCGCATCTCGTAGACCGTGGTGACGGTAGGGGAGGAGCCACGTGCCTGAGCTGCTCGAGGTCAAGGACCTCAAAACGCAGTTCTTCACGCGTGACGGCGTCGTGAAAGCCGTCGATGGCGTGTCCTTCGAGCTTGCCGCTGGCGAGACGCTGGGCATCGTGGGCGAGTCGGGCTGCGGCAAGTCCGTGACCGCGCTCTCGCTCATGCGGCTCATCCCGATGCCCCCGGGCAAGATCGTCGAAGGCTCGATCATGTTCGACGGTCAGGACATCCTCAAGATGGACGACGACGACGTCCGGTCCATCCGCGGGAACAACATCGCGATGATCTTCCAGGACCCGATGACGAGCCTGAACCCGGTGCTCACGATCAGCCGCCAGATCTCCGAGGCCCTCGAGCTCCACCTGAAGATGGACAAGGCCGAGGCGAAGAAGCGGACCATCGAGCTCCTCGACCTCGTGAACATTCCGAGCGCGAAGAAGCGGGCGGACGACTATCCGCATCAGTTCTCCGGCGGGATGCGGCAGCGCGTGATGATCGCGATGGCCCTGTCGTGCAACCCGAAGCTCATCCTGGCCGACGAGCCGACCACCGCGCTCGACGTGACGATCCAGGCCCAGATTCTCGACCTGCTGAAGAACCTCGCGCGCGAGTTCCGGACGGCGTTCATCCTTATCACGCACGACCTCGGCGTGGTCGCGGGCATGACCCAGCGCATCCACGTCATGTACGGCGGCCAGATCGTCGAGAAGGCCGACACCAACGAGCTCTTCGCGAACCCGAAGATGCCGTACACGTGGGGCCTCCTCCGCTCGATCCCGCGGCTCGACGAGTCGCGCAAGGCGAAGCTGCTCCCGATCGAAGGGCTCCCCCCGGACCTCATCGCACCGCCGCCGGGCTGCCGCTTCGAGCCACGGTGCCAGTACCGCCGGGAGATCTGCTCACAGCAGGTCCCCGAGCTCAAGCACATCCCGAACGCGAAGCCGGACCACGAGGCCCGCTGCTTCGGGACCCAGGAGGGCGGCTGGCTCGCCGACACCGACTGGCGCAAGGACACCGGGAGCGCCAAGGAGCTCGAGGCGATCAGGCTGGAGGTCGCGGACCTACCGCCCGAAGTGAAGCGCGTCGAGGCGTCAGGCGAATTGCCTCCGCCGCCGCGCGCGTAAAGGAAGGTCAGGCGATGGCAGTGCAGCAGGACGAGTTCATCCAGCGCAGCCGGTCGACGGCGACGTTCGACAGCGGCAAGAACCTGCTCGACGTGAAGGCCCTCAAGATGCACTTCCCGCTGACGCAGGGGATCATCTTTCAGCGCCAGGTCGGCGCGGTCCGCGCGGTGGATGGCATCGACTTCTTCGTCGAGAAAGGCGAGACCCTCGGGCTCGTCGGCGAATCGGGCTGTGGGAAGTCCACGACCGGGCGCGCGATCCTCCAGCTGTACAAGCCGACATCCGGTGAGGTGAAGTTCGACGGCGTCGAGCTCACCAAGCTCGGCGGCGAGCAGATGCGCAAGATGCGCCGCCGGATGCAGATGATCTTCCAGGACCCGTACGCGTCGCTGAACCCACGCATGACCGTCGGCAACATCATCGGCGAGCCGCTCGAGGTCCATAACCTCGCGAAAGGCAAGGCGAAGACCGAGCGGGTGCAGGAGCTGTTAAAGATCGTCGGTCTGAACCCGTACTTCACGAACCGGTATCCGCACGAGTTCTCCGGCGGGCAGCGCCAGCGCATCGGCGTCGCGCGGGCCCTCGCGGTCGAGCCGGAGTTCATCGTCGCCGACGAGCCGATCTCCGCCCTCGACGTGTCCATCCAGGCACAGGTCATCAACCTGCTGGAGGAGCTGCAGGACAAGTTCAAGCTCACGTACCTTTTCATCGCCCACGACCTCTCGGTCGTGCGGCACATCAGCGACCGCGTCGCCGTCATGTACCTGGGCAAGATCGTCGAGCTCGCTGATCGCGTCGACCTCTACGAGCACCCGCTGCACCCGTACTCGCAGGCCCTGCTGTCGGCCGTGCCGATCCCCGATCCGAACGTCGAGGTGAAGCGCAAGCGGATCATCCTGACCGGCGATGTGCCGTCGCCGGTCAACCCGCCGACGGGCTGCCGCTTCCACACCAGGTGCTGGAAGGCGCAGGAGATCTGCTCGGAGGTCGATCCGGAGTTCATCGAACACGCTCCGCGCCACTGGGCCGCCTGCCACTTCCCCGGTGCGTAACCGACCGCTCCTCGCGCGTTCCGGATCCGGGGAGCGCCACTCCATGCCCGGCTTCGATGTCGAGTTCGAGATCCCGGGCGAAGCGACCGACGGCGTGTTCGCGATCGTCGAGTTCACGCTGGCCCCGCATCGACTGATCCCTCCGCACACGCACGTCGCGGATGACGAGCTGTCGTACGTGCTCGAGGGCGACGTCGGCTACCGCGTGGGCGGGGAGACCTTTACCGCGACGCCGGGTACGTACGTGCAGAAGCCGCGGGGTATCCCGCACACGTTCTGGAACCCGACCGATCGCCCGGTGCGGATCATGGAGCTGCTGCTGCCCGGCAGCGCGGCCGACTCGTTCCGCGGTCTCGCTTCGCCCGGGCGCATCCCGAACATCCATAGCGACGAATGGGTCCCCGACCTCGTCGCTCGCTACGGCCTCACGCTCATCGGCACCTGATCGGCGGTCTCGATCGCCGAGCGCGCTCCAGGCGCGGTGGTATGACTACAACATGAGATCGATCGCGCGCTTCCTCGTGGTCGCCCTCGTGCTCGCCGCATGTCAGGGCACACCGCCGCCGAGCCCAAGCCCGTCGGCGGTCGTCCTTCCGTCGACCACGCCGTCGCCGGCACCGAAGCCGCCCCTCGGCGGCACGCTACGGGTCGCCCTGTCGGCGCCGATCGGATCGCTCGATCCGCAGCTTGCCGACGCCAACCCGCTCGTGGTCGGTCAGATCTTCGAAGGCCTCGTCGCCTCCGGCCGGAGCGGGCCCGTCGCGGCGCTCGCGACGAAGTGGCTCGTCGGTGCGGACGGCCGGGTCTGGACGTTCACCCTCCGTGATGGCGTGTCGTTCCACGACGGGACACCGCTGGACGGTGCCGCGGTCGCGAAGAGCCTGGGTCGCGCCAACGATGCGCTGATCGAAAAGGCCGAGGCGCCCGATAGCCGCACCGTCGTGCTCACGACGCGCATGCCGTACGGACCATTCCTGAGCGCGCTCGCGACCACGTCGTACCTCATCGTGTCTCCGGGGTCTCGGACGTCGGGCACCGGCCCGTTCCGCCTTCCCACCGGCGGCGAGGGCGTCCGGCCGCTCATCCTCGAGCGGAACGATCGCTACTGGCGCGCCGACGCGTCCGGCCAGAAGCTGCCGTACCTCGACAAGCTCAGCTTCACCGCGGTCGCCGATCCTGGGACGCGCCTCGCGTCCATCCGCGCCGGCAACGTCGACTTCGTGCAGGATCTCGCGCTCGGCGACGTCGGCGCGATCCGGACGGATCCGAGCCTCCAGCTGGTGGTGCGGCCCGAGTCGATGGTCCTGTACCTCGGGCTCAACCTGTCGCTGCCGCCGCTGGACGACCTTCGCGTCCGCCAGGCCATGGCCCAGAGCCTGAACCCGCGGAGCCTCGTCGACCGGCTGTACTCCGGCACGGCGACCGCAGCATCGCAGTTCCCGCCGCCGGCGATGCTCGGGTACGACGATTCGGTTCCCGAGTTCGCGAAGACCGATCCGGCCAATGCGAAGAAGCTCCTCGCCGATTCGGCGCACCCCAACCTCGATCTCGACCTCTGGTACGTCCTCGATGGCAACGTCACGGTGCCGGACATGCGGAAGGTCGCCGAGGCGGTCGCGGCGGACCTCGCCACCGCCGGCATCAGCGCCGAGCCGAAGACGATCGACCCCGTCACCTTCGCGGTGAGCGTGCGCGACAACCGCTACCCGGCCTGGATCGGTCTGGCGGCCACCGCGACGTTCGATCCCGACGAGCTGCTCGGGGCCTTCTTCATCCCGAACATCGGGACCGGGGGGACGGACGAGCCGACCGACGCGGGCGCGTGGATCAATGCCGAGGTCGCGGGGTTGCTCCGGAAGGCCCACAGCGAACCGGACCAATCGAAACGCGCCGAGCTGTACAAACAGGTGTCGAAGATCGTGCAGCGCGAGATCCCGCGGATCCCGCTCGCGTGGAGCGCGCCTCCCGCGGCCGCGACGAAGAAGGTCGTGAACGCGCAGGGCGGACTGTTCGCGGAGGTCGGGATCGGAAAGTAAGTACAGAGGCGCAATTCGCCGGAGGCGAAGCATGCTTCGCTTACTCTGAAGTCATGATGATGGGCGGCGGCGGCATGCACGCGATGTTCATGGGCGGTGGCGGCCGCGAGACGAAACGGCCTTCGCTGACGATGTAC
The DNA here is from genome assembly GCA_030773995.1 of Chloroflexota bacterium. Classification (GTDB taxonomy): domain Bacteria; phylum Chloroflexota; class Limnocylindria; order P2-11E; family P2-11E; genus UBA4735. The sequence goes on along the minus strand of JALYLX010000087.1, from coordinate 4,121 downwards.
CGGCGCCTGCTGCGGTTCGTCCGGCCCTACCGGCTCAACATCGTCCTCGCCGCCGCGCTGCTCATCCTGTCCACCGTCCTCGGCCTCGTGTGGCCGCAGGTCGTGCTGCGAGTCCTCGACGCCGGGCTGAAGGACGGGACGCTCCTGGATCAGCTCGTCCTTGCGCTGGTCGTTGTCCTCCTGATCCGTGGGGTGATCGACGGCGTCCGCCAGTACGTCATGATCTGGACCGGCGAACGCGTCATCTTCGACCTGCGGATGGAGATCGTCCGGCACCTCCAGTCGCTGTCGCTCTCGTTCTACACCCGTCGCAAGACCGGCGAGCTCATGTCGCACGTCACGAGCGACGCCACGCTCGTCCACGGCGTCATCACCCAGACGATCATCTCGGTGCTCGGACAGGTCCTCACCCTGGTCGGCGGACTCGTGGTCATCTTCGTGATGAATTGGCGGCTCGCGCTCCTCACGCTCGTGGTCGCGCCGCCCATCGGCCTGCTCGGCCAGTACCTCGGCCGTCGGATCCGGCTCATCTCACGCGAAGCGCAGGATGCCCAGGGCGACGCTGTCGGCGTTCTCCAGGAAGCGATCGCCGAGGTGCGGACCGTCCAGGCCTTCACCCGCGAGGAGTACGAGTCCGAGCGCTTCCGGACGAAGCTGCTCGTGACGCTCGGCAAGGTGCTCCAGCGGGCGCGCCTCTCATCGACGCTGTTCCCGCTCATCGGATTCCTCGGCTTCGCCGCGTCGATCGTGGTGCTCTGGTACGGCGGCCATCAGGTCATCCGAGGTGAGGCGACCACCGGCCAGCTCGTCGCGTTCCTCCTGTACGCCGGCATGGTCGCGGGACCCGTCGGCGGCCTCGCGGCCCAGTGGACGCAGGTCCAAGAGGCGTTCGGCGCCGCCGACCGGATCTTCGCGCTGCTCGACACCATGCCCGAGATCCAGGACCGGCCGGGTGCCATCGCGCTCTCCACCGGCGATGGCCGGATCGCGTTCGAGAACGTTTCGTTCCGGTACGCGCAGGGCCCACTCGTCCTCACCGACGTCGCGACGACGTTCGAGGCCGGAAAGACGACCGCGCTCGTGGGTCCATCGGGCGCGGGAAAGACAACGCTCGTCAGCCTGGTCGCGCGGTTCTACGACCCGACCGCGGGCCGCATCACGTTCGATGGCCACGATCTGCGCGACCTCACGGTGCGCTCGGTCCGCGAGAAGATCGCCGTCGTCCCGCAGGAGCCGATCCTCTTCGCGACGACCGTCGCGGAGAACATCCGCTACGGACGACTCGACGCGAGCGACGAACAGCTTCGGGCGGCGGCGGAGGCCGCGAACGCCACCGAGTTCATCGAGCGGCTGCCGGAGCGATACGACACGATCGTCGGCGAGCGCGGCGTGAAGCTCTCCGTCGGTCAGCGGCAGCGGATCGCGATCGCACGCGCCCTGCTCCGCGATTCGCCGGTCCTCCTCCTTGACGAGGCGACCTCGTCGCTCGACAACGAGAGCGAGTACCTCGTCCAGGAAGCCCTCGCTCGGCTCATGCTCGGCCGGACGACGATCGTCATCGCGCACCGGCTCACGACCGTGGAGCGCGCGGACCGCATCCTCGTGCTCGAGCGCGGGCGGATCGTCGAGGACGGGACCCATCAGTCGCTCCTGGCCGCGAACGCGCTGTACTGGCGCCTCTACACCCGCGCATTCAAGGATGACAAGCCGCCGGATGCATCGCCTGCGGACGGCCTACCGATAGTGATCGAGATGGATCCACGGGGCGAGGCTCATCGCGACAAGGTCGGCGAACGCATCGGTGCGTGACACGGCGCCGTCGGTGAGCAGGCCGATCGCGCCGCTTGCGGTCTTGCTGTCCGTCACGCCGAACAGTCGATCAACGAGTATCCCGAGCTCCTCGCCCGCGCGAAGGCCGGTCGCGAGCGAGGGCGGGAGGAGCATCCGCAGCCCGCTCGCGTAGCCCTCGCGTCCCGCCGCATCGATGGCCGCGACCCATGAGAGCAGCCAGATCCGGTCGCCATCCAGCTCGACGCCGCCCTCCAGGCCGAACGCGACGTCCGCGCCGCTTGCGCTGAGCGCCTTGCGCGCGCGCTCGAGCGCACCGCTGCGCGTCGCGGCATCGCCGAACGGCTGGTGACCAACACCCGACGACACGTCGATCGGCACGACGACGCAACCTGGCGCGAGGTTCGCGAGCGCGTCACGGACGGCGCGGACCTTGGCCGGATTCGTCGAGCCGATCGCAGCCTGGCGGAATCCGAGCATCGGGAGAGCGTAGGGGCGCATCCTCTACGCTCGCCGTGGTGTCGTCGCGCGTGGAATCGCTGCTCGATAGACCGTGGCGGATCGTCCTTCTCGTAGCGGTGTTCGCGGCGCTTCCGATCCTCGTGCTCGGCGAGCTCTCGGCGAGCGACACGCGAGCGCGCACTCAGCAACAGCGCCTCGACGCCGACACCCGCGCCGCGCAACGCGCCGCGGACATTGTCGACGCCCGCGCCCGCGAGCTCCTCAACGGCATCCGGTCCGTGGCTCCGAACCCGGAGCTCGTCCGCCTGATGAGCCAACCATTATCGGACGCGTCACTCGACGTGCTTCAGCGGCAGCTCCGTGACTTCCGCCTGGCGCTCGGGACCGACGTGCGGCAGCTCGCGGCGCTCGACCTTGTCGGCGTTGTCCGCGCTGTCAGTCCCCCCGACCCGGCGCTGCTCGGCACGACCCACGTCGCTCATGCGATACCGATCTTCAACGAGACGAATGCCGCGATGCGGAACTTCGGCGAGGCGCGCTACGACGCGGACGGACACGCGGTCCTCGATGTCGCCGTGTACGACGTCCTTCCGGAAATACGAACGGCGACGTACGTCCTTGCGGCGGAGCTCGACCTCCAGACGGCCCTGCAGGCGCCGCTCGAGGGCGGGATCGAGGATCTTTACCTCGTCGACCCGAAGGGCCGCTTGATCTGGCGCGCGGTCGCGGCCGCTGCCCAACAGGACCTCGCGACCGGAACGGCACTCGCGCCGCTGGCCGCCGGGCGGGACGTCGCCCTGATCGGTGCTGATCCCATCAGCGGCGGCGAGCAGCTGCTCGCGAGCGCGCCGGTCCGGCAGCTCGGGTGGCACGTCGTCGCGGTGAGCGCGTTGGGTCAGCCCGAGCTGGAACAAGCGCTCAACCAGCTCCTGTTGAGCCGGATCGTTCTTGTCGTGGTGCTGCTCGGAGGCGGTCTTCTGCTCGCTCGCGCCGCGAGCCAAGTGGCGCATCGCCGGCGGGACCTCGCGCTCGCGAACGCGCAGCTCGACCGGGCGAATCACGCGAAGTCCGACTTCCTCGAGAACATGAGCCACGAGCTACGCACGCCGCTCAATGCGATCATCGGCTTCTCGGAGGTGCTCGGCCAACGCTATATCGGCGACCTGAACGAGAAGCAGGACGAGTACGTGCGTGACATCCTCGCTTCCGGCACGCATCAGCTCGCGCTGATCAACGACATTCTCGACCTCTCGAAGGTTGAGGCCGGGCGGATGGAGCTACAGCTTTCGGAGTTCTCGCTCATCGCTGCGGTCGACGTTGGTTTGACGATGATCCGCGAGCGCGCCTCCCTGAAGGACATCGCGCTCGTTTCTGCCGTCGATCCGAGCGTCGATCGCATCACCGGGGACGAGCGCAAGATCAAGCAGATCCTCTTCAACCTGCTGTCCAACGCCGTGAAGTTCACCCCGGTCGGAGGCGCGATCACGCTGACGGCGCATCCCAGCGCCGCAGGGATCGTGATCTCGGTGCAGGACACTGGCGTCGGCATCGCACCAGAGGACCAGGCGCGGGTCTTCGAGGAATTCCAGCAGGCGCGATCGGGTCAACGGGAGGAGGCGAGCACTGGGCTCGGTCTCACCCTCGCCAGGAAATTCGTGGAGCTCCACAGCGGACGCATCTGGGTCGAGAGCGAGGTCGGGAAAGGCAGCACCTTCCTGTTCACGCTCCCGGAGGCGGCCCTAGCTGAAGTTCCCGGTGGTCTCTGAGACTGGTGTGGAACGCGGCACGGAGCTCGAGCCACCCGGCGAGGTGCGCCCGTTCGGGACGTTGTCGAAGCCTCTGTCGGTCCGATTGCGCTCGCGCCCATCGTT
>JALYLX010000086.1 GCA_030773995.1 Chloroflexota bacterium | reverse complement strand
CGTTCGCGACGCTCGGGCCGGCGATCATCGCGATGTTGCCCTCGGCATGCACGCCTTGGTAGTCGCTGTACTCCGGCGTCTTGTTGCCGCCGCCGACGTAGACGACGGTGCCTTCGGCGATGCCACCACCACGCCGGCCGCCGACGCTCTCGGAGAAATCGATCCGCGCGCGGTACGTCTTTGGGTCCGTGCCGAGGCGCTGGAGGGCCGGCATCGCGGTGAGGCCGACATCCGACAGCGTGAAGCGCTGGTAATAGGAGCCGTTGTCGCCGGCGGGCTCGAGCCCGAGGGCCCTGAAGCGGTCCGCCATGAAGGCCGCTGCCTCCTGGTAGCCCTTCGAAGCGGTGTAGCGTCCGCCGCGCGCCGGGTCCGCGATGTACGCGAGATCGTCGTGGGCCTTGCCGCCGTCGAATTCCCTGGAGACGGCCACCAGGCCGGCCGCGGGACCGACCAGCGGCAGGCCGACCCGGATCACCACCGCGACGGCTGCGAGCACGGCGGCAGTGCGCCACGTGAGCACCTTGCCGAGCGCGATCGGCGCGCGCTCGAAGAAGATCCGCAGGCCGTGCCCCGCAAGGTTGAAGGCGAGCACGCCGCTGGCGAAGGCCGCGGCCGGCACGAGGGCGAGCCACGGGGCCCGGAAGATCTCGAACCGTCCCTGCGCGAGGATCGCGCCCCACTCGGGTGACGCGAAAAAGAAGGCACGTCCGGAGCCGCGCAGGTCGTCGAGCGGGATCGAGGTGCCGCCGCCAACGACGTAGCCGAGGAAGCCCAGCTCACCGAGGATGAGAAGGATCGCGCTCGCCTCGAGGGCCGCGGCGATCGCAAGGAGCGGAAGCAGGTTGGGGATGGCGTGCCGGGCGAAGGTCGCGAACTCCGAGAGGCCCTCTGCGCGCGCGGCCTCGAGGAACGGCCGGCCCTTGAGATCGACGAGCGCCGAGCGCGTCGCGCGGCCAAAGCCGTGCCAGCCGGTGATCGTGAGCGCCGCGGCGAACGCCTGGAGACCGGATCGGATGTCGAAGGCGAAGATCCAGAGCACCGCGAACAGCAGCGTGGGGAACGCCGCGAAGGCATCGATGAGCGCCGACACGAGGCGATCGATCCACCGTCCGGCGAACCAGCCGGCCACCGCACCGAGGCTCACGCCGATCAGCAGGCGGGCCGCGAGCACGACGAACGCCAGGGTGAACGTCGCCTGTGCGCCGTACATGATGGTCACCCAGAGGTCCCGGCCCTGTCGATCCGAGCCGAGGGGGTAGCCGTACATGCCCGGCTCGAACGGGGCGGGGATCGAGCGCGTCCCGATCTGGACGAAGGTCCGCTCCTTCAGCGGATCGACGCCCGTGAAGAACGGCGCGCCGAACCCGACGATGAGCCACGCGACGATGAGGCCGACGCCGGCGACGAGCTGCCAGTTGAGCGCGCGCCTCATGCCGTCGTCCCGGTCGCCCGGTGGGCGAAGCGGCCCGCCAGCGCGTCGAGGCCGAATCGGATGATGGCGATCGTGACCGCGAGGGCCCCGAGCAGCGTCCCCGCGGTCGCGGCGTCGAAGCGGCGGATCGCCTGCAGGAGCGCGAAGCCGAGCCCGGGCCAGCTGAAGAAGACCTCGACCACCGGCAGGGTCGAGAGCGCGATCGAGAGGCCGGTCGCGACCGCGCCGATGATCGGCACCGCGGCGTTGCCGAGGGCGTGCCGGCCGAGGACGACCGACTCGACGAGGCCCTTCGCGCGCGCCGTGCGGATGTAATCGAGCTTGAGGACATCGTCTGTCGCGACGTAGGCGAAGCTGGCGATCTGCGCGAACGGCCGAGCGGCGAGCACGAGCACCGGCACGATGAGGTGGTCGTCGATCCCGAATCCGAACGTCGGCCAGAGGCGGATGCCGTACCGCGCGGTCAGCTCGGCGCCCCCGAGGATGAGGAGGATGGCGACGAGGAACGATGGCAGCGAGACGGTCAGCGTCGTGGCGGTCAGGAGGATGCCGCGCACTCGGGCGCGTCGCGACCCAGCCGCGAGGACGCCGACGACGATCCCGACGAGCGCCGCGAGCCCGACGGCCAGGAAGACGAGGACCATGCTCTTCCAGTACGCGTCGACCAGCAGGTCGCCCATCGCCCGGCGCTGTCCGCCGAGGATGGAGGTCGAGCTCGCCTCGCCGAGCGATCCGGACGCGAGGCTCGTGAAGTAGTCGGCCGTCCCTTCCCAGGCCTGCTGCGCGATCGTCGGGAGGTCGGCGCGCTCGAGCCGCGTTCGGGCCGAGACGAGGGCGACCTGGGACAGCACGATGATGAGGACGAACGTGAGGGTCCCGAGGAGCAGACGGATCAGCACGGCCATCGATACGCGCGCGGCCGCTCCGCGTTCCACCACTACGTCCGATTTAGGATACCGAGATGGCGGCTCCAAAGTTCTATGTCACGACGGCGATCGACTATGTGAACGATCGTCCCGGACTCCATCACGGGTACGAGAAGGCGGGCGCGGACGCGCTCGCCCGGTTCCACCGCCAGCGGGGCCGCGACGTCTTCTTCCTGACCGGCACGGACGAGAACGCGCCGCGCAACGAGCGGGCCGCGAAGGAGCAGGGCATCGCCACCCGGGCGCTGGTCGACCAGCACTCCGCTGAGTTCAAGCAGATGGCGGATGCGTGGGGCATCTCGTACGACCGGTTCATCCGCACGACCGACCCCGACCACATCAAGGGCGTCCAGGAGTTCGTGCGCCGCTGGACCGCCAACGACGACGTGTACCTGGCCACGTACGAGGGCCTGTACTGCGACGGCTGCGAGCTCTTCTATGAAGAGGCCGATCTCATCGACGGCCATTGCCCGATCCACCCGACCCGCGAGATCCAGCGCCTCAAGGAGGAGAACTTCTTCTTCCGCCTCTCCAAGTACGAAGGAAAGCTCAAGCAGCTGTACCGCGACCGGCCGGATTTCTGCGTGCCCGAGGCCCGGCGCAACGAGGTCGTCGGCTGGCTCGACCGCGGGCTCAAGGACATCAGCGTGTCGCGGCGCGGCCTGACCTGGGGCATCCCGTTCCCTGACCATCCCGACCACGTGGTGTACGTGTGGTTCGACGCGCTCATCAACTACGTCACGGGCGTCGGCTTCGGGACCGATGACGCGACGTTCAGGAAGTGGTGGCCGTGCGACCTGCACGTCATCGGCAAGGACATCACTCGCTTCCACTGCATCTTCTGGCCGGCGATGCTGATGGCCGCGGGCGTCGAGCTCCCACGCCAGGTCTTCGCGCACGGCTTCCTCAGCCGCGGCGATTCCCGGCTCTCCCGCTCGAGCGGCAACATGATCGATCCGATCGCCGCCGCGAAGGAATGGGGCGGCGACCCGATCCGCTACCTCGTGCTGCGCGATGCGCCATTCGAGAAGATCGAGGACTCGCCCGTCAGCGCCGAGCAGTTCAACGCGCGGTTCAATGCGGACCTCGCGAACGGGCTTGGCAACCTCGTGTCGCGGACGCTGAAGATGGTGGAGACGTACTGCGAGGGGCGTGTCCCGCGCCCGGGCAGCGAAGGCGAGTCCGAGGTCGCGCTCCACGCGATCGCGGATCGGGCGATCGAGTCCCACGAGGTCGCTGCGCCGCAGCTCCACTTCGCCGACGCGCTTGCGGCGATCTTCTCGCTGGTGGATGGCGCGAACAAGCACTACCAGGCGACGCAGCCGTGGATCCTCGCGAAAGATCCCTCCAATGCGCTGCGGGTCGCGGCATCGCTCTACGCCGGGCTCGAGTCGCTCCGGATCGTCGCACACGCACTCTGGCCCTACATGCCGAACACGGCCGACGCGATCTGCCGCCAGCTCGGCCTGCCGTCGCCAGAGTCCGCGCCGTGGCCGGACGTCGCGCGGTGGGGCCTGCTCGAACCAGGTCGCACGGTGCACTCCGGACCCGCGCTCTTCCCGCGCGTGGAGACAGCGAAAGCCTGATCGACGCGCACGCGCATCTCACCGATGCGCGGTTCGCCGGCGACCTCGACGCGGTGCTCGCCCGCGCCCGCGACGCCGGCATCGTCCGGATCCTCACCTGCGGCGAGGACATCGCCTCGAGCGAGGCCGCGCTCGCCATCGCGCGGGCGCACGCCGAG